>NZ_KB906557.1:197703-414854 GCF_000381505.1 Thioalkalivibrio sp. ALM2T | reverse complement strand
AGCGAGTTCAGCGCCGCCCGCGAAAAGCCTCGGAGCGAGGGAAACCCCGGCCCGCACAGCGGGCCGGGGTCGCGGCAGTCGGGCGTGTTTCTTGGGTACTTCTTTGCACGAGCAAAGAAGTACCTCGCGGCGCGCTGGCGAGTCAGCGCATGGCAGTATGCGGACCGAAGCCACCGTAAACACCGAGCGATGAACCATGGCCAGCCACAACATGGCATATGCGGCTGGATGGTAGGCGGGTGCCTGGAAGGTGCTGCGCGGTAGCGGCCGGGTCAGGCGGGGCAGGGCGTTTGCCAGGTCGTCACGCGGGCGGGGTCGCCGTCGGTGTTGTCGAGGCGGGCGAGGGTCATGCGGTTGCCCCAGACGCAGCCGCTGTCCAGGGCCAGCCAGTCCGGTCCGACGCGATGTCCGAGTGCGGCCCAGTGGCCGAACGCGATCGGGTGGCCGGCGGCCGCGCGGACGGGTACCTGGAACCAGGGGGTGAGGCCGGATGGGCCCTCTTCTGGCGGGCCGTTGCCGGCGAATTCCAGCGCCCCGTCGGCGGTGATGTAGCGCATGCGGGTGAAGGCGTTGATGGTGTAGCGGGAGCGGTCGTAGCCGTCGAGATTGGGGCTCCACAGCGTCGGTTCATCGCCGTACATGACCTCGAACAGCGCCTGACGGCGGGCGGGGTCGCGTAGATCGGCCTCCACGCGCCGTGCCTCGGTCTGCGCTGTGTCCGGGTCCCAGGCCGGCGGGAGGCCCGCATGTACCAGCATCCAGCCGCTTGCCGTGTCGGATTGCAGGAGCGGGCGCCGCGCCAGCCAGTCCAGCAGGTCGGCGGCGTCCGGCGCGTCCAGCACCGGGCGCAGGGTGTCCTTGCCGCCGGGGGGGCGCACGCCTTCCGCGGTGGCCAGCAGGTGCAGGTCGTGATTGCCCAGTACCGTGGTTGCGGCATCCCCCAGCGCCCGGATCCGGCGCAGGCAGCCGAGCGAGTCCGGGCCACGGTTGACCAGGTCGCCGACCAGCCACAGATGGTCGGCCGCCGGGTCGAAGTGCACCTGCTCCAGCAGGCGTTCCAGCGGGTCCAGGCAGCCCTGGAGGTCGCCGACGACGTACAGTGCCATCGGGCCGCCTAGTGCAGCGTGCGCGGGACGGATAGCGTGAACGGCGGGATTGGCGCGTCGAAGGTGTTGCCGCGTTCGTCGCGCATGCCGTAGCTGCCTTCCATGGTGCCCACCGGGGTCTCGATCACCGTGCCACTGGTGTACTCGAAACTGTCACCGGGCTCGATGCTGGGCTGTTCCCCGATCACGCCCTCGCCGCGTACCTCCTGCGTCTGATCGCGGCCATCGCGGATGATCCAGTGGCGGTTGAGCAGTTGCACGGTCAGCGCGCCCGCGTTGCGGATCACCACGTGATAGGCGAATACGTAGCGGTCGTCATCGGGTTCCGACTGGTCTTCCACATAGGCGGTGGAGACCTCGATCTCGATGGTGTGGGCTTCGGTTTCGTGCTCTTGGGGCTGGTTCATGCGGTTGCGGCTCCAGATTCGTGAGCGGGAAACGCCCGTGCTCGGGGCAGGCCCGGCATCAGGGTTTCACGGACCGGCTGGCGTAAACGGCAGCGCCGAGCAGGCCCGGTTCGGGGTGCATGATAAGGGCCACGGGCAATTGCTCAAGCAAGTGGGTCATCGGTGGGCGATTACGGAAGGTGCTACGGAAGCGTGGTCCGCGGAATGCCTCGAGCCAGCGCGGGGCGATGCCACCGGCCAGGAAGACCCCCCCGCTGGGGAGTGCGGTCAGGGCCATGTCCGCCAGTTGCCCGGCGTAGACGCCGACGAAGCGATCGATGACGGCCTGAGCCGCGGGGTGCCCGGCGAGCGCCAGTTCGCCAATCGCCGCGGCGGGTTCGGCGGTCTCCAGGGCCTGTGCCAATTCCGGGTCAGGCTGGCGGTCGAGCTCGAAATGCCCGATGCGGGCGATTCCACGACCGCTGAGCAGATGCTCGCGTGTGCAGTAGCCCAGTTCGCGGGCTACGAAATCGCCTAGTGCGGCCTCCTCCGCCCCGCTGGGCGAGAAGCGCGCGTGGCCGCCCTCGCCGGGAAAGATGGTGGCGGCGCCGGGCGGGCCCACCAGACAGGTGCCGAGCCCGGTACCGGCGCCCGCGACCAGGCGCAGGCCGGCGGGATCGTGCGCTCCTTCCTGCAGGGTTTCGTAGTCCTGTGGCTGCAGGGCGTCGAGGCTCGCGCCGATGGCGGCAAAGTCATTCAACAGGGTGACGGGCAGCCCCAGGTGATCCGCGAGCGTGGTGGTGTCCAGCGCTGGCCAGGGCAGGTTCGTGACGCGCGCCCGGCCATGATGCACAGGGCCGGCCACCGCCAGACCCGCCGCTGCAAAGGTATCCACTGTCGCAACCTCGGTGCGCCAGCGTTCGAGGATGCTGGCCAGGTCGGGGTGTTCGCGGCTGCGGTAGCGCTCGCCCTCGTGCAAAGACCACCCGTCCGCATCGCGGTGGGCGCGGGCAACGCGGGTATTGGTCCCGCCAACATCGGCAACGATCAGGTCCATGGGCCCATGGTAGCGGATCGCGGCCGCCGGCTGTTCAGGGGGTGGCGGGGTGGAGGCGTCGAGCCAGGGCCTCGAAGCCGGTGATGTCGATGTTCTCCGGGCGCTCTCCCGGATCCAGGCCGGCGGCCTCGAGGTCGGCGATCTCGGCCAGGCCGGAGAGACCGCGGCGCAGGGTCTTGCGGCGGCTGGAGAATGCCTGGTTGACCACCCGTGCGAAGGTTGGGTACAGCGTCGCCGCGACGCGCGGTTCGGCCAGGGGCGTGATGCGCACGACGCTGGAGTAGACCTTGGGCGGGGGGTGGAAGGCCCCGGGGGGCACGGTGAACAGGGCGGTCGCCTCGGCGCGGGCGGCCAGCATCACGGTCAGGCGCCCGTAGCGCTTGCTGCCGGGGGCGGCGGTCATGCGCTCCACGACCTCGCGTTGCAGCAGGAAGTGCATGTCGCGGATGGCGCCGACCTGATCCAGCAGGTGGAACATCAACGGGGTGGAGATGTTATAGGGCAGATTGCCGACCACGCGCCAACCCCGCTCGGGCAACGCGCCGAGATCGGATAGCTGCATATGCAGGGCGTCGCCCACGTGCAGATCCAGGCGTTCTGGGGGGAAGCCGGCGCGCAGGCCGGCCGCCAGGTCGCGGTCGATCTCCACCGCGACCAGATGCTCCAGGCGCTCCAGCAGGGCGGCCGTCAGGGCGCCACGACCCGGACCGATCTCCAGCACGGCATCGCCGGGTTGTGGGGCGATCGCCGCGACGATGCGCGCGAGGATGCCGGCATCGTGGAGGAAGTTCTGGCCGAAACGCTTGCGGATCGGCGACGAGGTCTTGATTCGGGTCATGCCCTAGGGGTGCTCCGGCGTGCGGCGGCTCGCGCCGCGAGGGTTTCGGCCAGGCGTTCGGCGGCCTGGAAGCTGCCGACCTCGGCGCGCCCGGTGCCGGCCAGATCCAGTGCCGTGCCGTGGTCCACCGAGGTGCGGATGAAGGGCAGGCCCAGGGTGACATTGATGGCACTGCCGAAGCCGGCATGCTTGAGAACCGGCAGTCCTTGATCGTGGTACATGGCGAGCACGGCGTCGACGCCGTGCAGGGCGCGCGGGGTGAATGCGGTGTCGGCCGGGAGTGGCCCGCGCAGACGCATGCCGGCTTCCCGCAGGCGGTCCAGGGTGGGGGTGATGATCTCGATCTCCTCGCGTCCGAGGACACCATCCTCGCCGGCATGCGGGTTCAGCCCGCAGACGGCGATCACCGGGTCGGCGATACCGAAGTCGCGCTGCAGGTCGTGATGCAGGACGCGGGTCACGGCCTCCAGGCGGTCTGCGGTGATGGCGTCAGGGACCGCGCGCAGTGGCAGGTGGGTGGTGACCAGCGCGACCCGCAGGCCCTCGGTGGCCAGCAGCATCACCGGCATCGGCGCGCCGGCGCGCTCGGCCAGCCACTCGGTGTGACCACTGAAGGCGATCCCGGCGCGGTTGATTACGCCCTTGTGCACCGGACCGGTGACCATCGCCTCGAAGGTGCCGTCGAGGCAGCCGGCGGCGGCCGTGGCCAGCAAGGCCAGCACGTGCTCGGCGTTGGCCGGGTCCAGGGTGCCGGCGACCACCGGGGTTGCCACCGGTACGGGCAGGATCTCCAGGGTGTGGGCCGGGGTGACCGCGCGCGGGCGTTTCGGGTCGAAGTGGATCAGGCGCAGGGACTCGCCGAGCTGGCGGGCACGGGCCTCGAGGACGTCCGGGTCGGCGATGGCGACGCGCTGCGCGTGGCCATGTTGCCGGGCCATGGCGATCAGGAGATCGGGCCCGATGCCGGCGGGGTCGCCGGCGGTCAGGGCCAGGCGCGGGACCGCGTGGGCCCCGCGCGGATCAGGAGCCGAAGCCGTCGACCCGGTATTCGACATAGGCCTCGTCCCGCAGGCGGCGCAGCCACAACTCGAGTTCTTCCTCGCGCTTGCGGTTTTGCAGGATCTCGCGGGCACGGGCCCGGATCTGTTCGCGCGAGGTGTCGACTTCGCGGCGTTCCAGGACCTCGATGATGTGCCAGCCGAACTGGCTCTCCACCGGTTCGCTGACCATGCTCGGTTCCAGGGCGTCCATGGCCTCCTCGAAGCCGGGCACCAGTTCGCCCGGGCTGACCCAGCCGAGGGCGCCGCCCTGGGCGGCCGAGCCGGGGTCGTCCGAGTTGGCACGTGCCAGGTCCTCGAAGCTCGCGCCCTCGCGGATGCGGTTGTACAGCGACTGCGCCTGGCGGCGGGCGTCCTCGTCACTGCGCACCTGGTCCGGGCTGATCAGGATGTGGCGCACGCGGGTCTGCTGCACGCGCGTCTGGTCGCCGCCCTCGCGGTCCAGCAGTTTCATGATGTGGAAGCCGCCGGGCGAGCGCAGGAGCTCGCTGATCTCGCCTGTGCGCATCAGCACCGCTTCGCGGGCGAACATGCCGGGGATCTCGCCGGCCGAGCGCCAGCCGAGGTCGCCGCCTTCCAGGGCCTGAGGGCCTTGGGACTCGCTGATCGCGACGGTGGCGAAGTCCTCGCCCTCGCGCACGCGTTGGCGCAGCGCTTCGGCCTTCTCGCGTGCCTCGGCGATCTGGCGGGCATCGGCGCCCTGGGGCAGGGGCACCATGATCTGCGCGATGCGATAGCGCACGCCGCGGTCGATTGCGCCGCTTTCGGAGGCGATCAGGTCGGCGATCTCCGGGTCGGAGACGCGGATGCGCTGATCGACCTGGCGGCGCTGCAGCTGGTTCACGGTCAGTTCGTGGCGGATCTGTTCGCGAAAGGCGTTAAAGTCCACCCCGTCCTGCATCAGGGCCTGGCGCAGTTGCGGCAGGGTCATGCGGTTCTCGCGGGCGATGTTCTCCATCGCGCGGTTCAGGGTCATCTCGTCGATGTTGATGCCGACGCGCTCGGCCTCCTGCAGCTGCACGCGCTCGACGATCAGGCGCTCCATGACCTGACGCGCCAGGGTGTCCTGATCCGGCGGGCGGGTGCCGCGCTCGACCATCTGCTGGGCGATCAGGTTCATGCGTTCCACCAGTTCGCGCTGGGTGATCACGTCGTCGCCCACCACGGCCAGGATGCGGTCGGTGAAGCGGTCGCCCTCCGGGGTGATGGGGGCGGCCGGGGCCCCGCTGTCGCGGGCGGCCCCGGGGGTGACCGGGGCCTCGACCGCGCCCTGCGAGAGGTCGCCGGCCGCGGGCGCGGTCGTCTGGGCCATCGCCGGCAGGCCGAGGCCGTAGACCAGGGCGGCCAGCAGCGGTAGCAGGGCGCGGGCCTTGCCGCGGCGGCGTTGTTCAGGGACGTGCGTCATATCCGGCAATACCCTCGCGCAATAGCGAATCCACGCCGGAATCGAACCGTGCCAGGCCGTCCAGCGTGAGTTGGAAGTAGATCGAATTGTCGTAGGTCTCGTCGAAGGAGAGCGCGCGGCGTGCGACCACGCGGATACCATAGCAGCAACTACGATACTGAAGCCCGGCCAGAAGTTCGAGATCGCGTTCCTCCTGCAGGCTGTAGTTCCAGCGCCCGATGGCGTCGATGCGCTCGGTGACCGGCCACATTACGGAGACATCGGTCTGGTCGATGGAGCGGGCGCCGGCCTCGCGCTGGCGGTAGCCGACGTTGATCCGGGCGCGTTCGCGCGGGCTGTAGCCGACCGAGACCGCCGCCAGCGTGGTCTCGCCGGCATCCTGGTTGTAGAGGATGGATCCGCGGCCGTCCCAGGCATCGCCGATGCGGACCCGGCCTTCCAGCGCGAGATCGGAGCGTGACTCGGATAGTGGGTCATCTCCTGGGCGCCGGCGGACCTCGCGGTCTTCCAGATAGTGGATCTGGCCGGCGGATAGGCTCAGGCGCTCGCGTCCGGTTTGCTGGTCGAAGATCCGGGTGGTTAGGGCGGTGGTGACCTGGTGGGTGTCGCCCACCCGGTCGGCGCCGACGAAGCGGTCGAGGCTGAACAGGTTGTCGAAACTGAAATCGGCCTCGCCGGTATCGAAGATCGGGATGTCATTCTGGTCGCGGAAGGGCACATAGCCGTAGAAGATACGCGGTTCCAGAGTCTGTAGCCGCCGCCCGTCCGCGATCGGGCGCTCGAAGATTAGTCCGGTGTCGATGGAGGCGCGCGGCACGGTGCGGCTGATCGATTCCGGACGGTCGTCCTGGCCGCGGCGGTCCAGTTCGTAGCGGGTGTGACGGATGCCGACGGCGGGTTCGAAGAAGAAGCCACTGGTGTCATGGCGCCAGCGCACTTCGGGGTTCAGGTCGAGCCGGGTGCCCAGTGGGCGCCCGGACTGATCTTCGCTGCGCTCGAAACGCACCAGTTCGGTGTCGAGGTCCCAGGACAGGCCGTGGCCCAGGTATTCCCCGGCCTCCAGGGTGATCTGCGGCAGGCGCTGGTAGGGCTCGCCGGTGGCGCTCAGTTCGGGGTCGACGATCTGGTAGTCCTCGATGCGCGTGCGCAGGCGGTAGGCCGGCTGGTTCCAGGTCAGGTCAGCGGAGCGCCGAAGATAAGGGGTGGAACCAGCGTAACGGTCCGAGTTGCCGAAATCGAAGAAGTATTCGCGGTCGGAGACATCCGCGGCATCGAGGCGCAGGTTCAGATTGGAGGTAATCCGGGTCTGGTGGCGCCACTGGGCGAAGTGACGGTCTTCGCCGGTCTCGCGGTCATCCGGCAGGTAGCGGACGTCGAGCACACCATTGTGCCGGGGCTGCAGATAGCGGAACTCGGTGCCCAGCATTATTCCGCGGTCGGCCATGATGCGCGGGGTAAAGGTCGCGTCGTAGTTGGGCGCGATGTTCCAGTACCAGGGCGTCGCGAGATCGAACCCGGTGCGCCCGCCGGTACCCGCACTGGGCAGCAGGAAGCCGCTCTTGCGGCGATCATCCAGCGGGAAGTTGATGTACGGGGTGTAGGCGATGGGCACACCCTTGAAACGGATCGTCGCGTTGCGGGCCACGCCGACGCCGCTTTCGCGGTCCAGCTCCAGGTCGCCGGTGCGCAGCCACCAGGAGTCGTTGCCCACCGGGCAGGTGGTGTATTCGGCGTCTTCGAAGTCGTGGAGGTGCGGGGCATGCTGAACGCCGCGTGCGGCGCTACCGCGTGCCGGGATGGACTGCACCAGGAAATCGATTCGGCGGAACTCGCCGGTCTCCGCGTCCAGGCGATATTCGCCGCCCTCGGTGTGCAGCAGCAGGTCGCCGTCGAACAGCCGGGTGTCGCCCTCGGTGCGCGCAGTGCCGGAGGCGCGGTCGTATTCGAGGAAGTCGGTATCCAGGCGTCGCCCGGCCTCGAACAGGTGCACGTTGCCTGTGGCCGAGATGCGTTCGCCGTCGCGGCGGACGTGATCGGCGTCAATCTCGGTCAGGCCGCCCTCGAGGGTACGCAGCTCGGGCCATTCGATCCCCGGGGCAAACGCGCATCCCGACGGGCGTTCGTCGGCGGGAACGGTTACGGGGATCAGGCCGGCGGCCGCCAAGCCCAGGCTCACCGCGACCTGCCGCGCGATCGGGTGACGGCGAGGCGCGGAGCTGGCGGGCCGGCGGCTCATCCCGAATTCAGGACAGCAGCTGGCGGATCTCGTCGAAGATCAGCTCGATGTCGCGGGTGCCGTTGATGTGCTTGAGCAGGCCATGACCGTCGTAGTACTCGATCAGCGGCTGGGTCTGCTCCTCGTAGACCTTGAGGCGGTTGACCACGGTCTCTTCGTTGTCATCCGCGCGGTGGACCAGGTCACCGCCGCACAGGTCGCACACGCCTTCCTTTTGTGGCGGGAAGGTATGGGTGTTGAACACTGCGCCACAGTCGCCGCAGGAAACACGCCCGGTCAGGCGCTGCTTGAGTTCCTCGAACGGGACGTCGATCTGGATCGCGCGGTCGAGCGGCGACTCGATGTCGGCCAGCATGGTATCCAGGGCCTCGGCCTGGGCGACGTTGCGCGGGAAGCCGTCGAGGATGAAACCCTTCTGCGCATCGGGTTCCTGCAGGCGATCGCGGATCAGCCCCAGCACCAGGTCGTCGGGGACCAGCTGGCCGGCATCCATCGCGCTCTTGGCCTGCTTGCCGAGTTCTGTCTCGGCGGCGACGGCGGCACGCAGCAGGTCGCCGGTGGAGATCTGGGGGATGCCGAAGGTGGCGACCATCTTTTTGGCCTGGGTGCCCTTGCCGGAACCGGGGGCGCCCATCAGGACGATACGCATAGCTGACTCCTGCCGGGTGCCGCGCCGAACCGCAGGACTAGCCGGGAACGGGGGCGGCACGGTGAATGGCGGTGGCGAAACGGGGCTGGTCACTGAAGACGCAAACCGTTTCCCGAGCGCGGTCTTATACCGCCTGAAGGTGCTTGCCCGCAACCGTTGGGGCCGCTGGCCGGGTGCCCTTGAGGTGCGTGTCCCCTGTATAATGCCCGGCTAGCCAAACCAACTTTTGGGAAGCAAGCATGGACATGAACCAGATCGAAGCCGGCAAGGATCTCCCCAATGACGTCAACGTCGTGATCGAGATCCCCGCCCACGGGCAGCCCGTCAAATACGAGATCGACAAGGACAGCGGGGCCCTGATGGTTGATCGCTTCATGACGGTCGCGATGTTCTACCCGTGCAACTATGGGTTTGTTCCGCACACCCTGTCGGAAGACGGCGATCCGGTGGATGTGCTGGTGGTCACCCCGGTGCCGCTGATGCCGGGTTCGGTGGTGCGTTCGCGTCCGATCGGCGTGTTGCAGATGACCGACGAGGCGGGTGTGGACGCCAAGATTCTGGCCGTGCCGGTGACCAAACTGCATCCGCAGTACGAAAAGTATCAGGGGCCGGAGGACGTGGGTCAGGAACTGCTGGACTCGATCAAGCATTTCTTCGAGCACTACAAGGAGCTGGAGAAGGGCAAGTGGGTCAAGGTCGAGGGCTGGGCGGACGCCGAGGCGGCCAAGGCGGAGATTGTTGCCAGCTACAAGCGTTTCCAGAAGAGCAAGATCTGACGTCGCCACCCGCTGCATGCAGCGAGAGGCCAGCGCCGGGCCGCCCCCTTGGGGCGGTCCGGTCTTTGCGTGGGCGGTGGTCAGCGGGGGTCACGGCCCCGTGACCCCCTGAAATGGCCGAACGCGACGCCTACGGCGAGGAACAGCAGGACCGCGAACGCTTTGCCGTGCGCATCCTGCTCGCGCTGGTGATCCTGGGGGTCATTCTGCTGGCACTGGGCTGGCGGCTTTCGGGCCTGCAGGTCGGTGCGCACACGCACTTCACCACGCTCTCGGAGAACAACCGCCTGCGGGTGGAACCGATTGCCCCCACTCGAGGGGTGATCCGCGACCGCAATGGCGTGCTTTTGGCGGGCAATCGCGCGTCCTATCAACTGGAGGTCACGGTCGAGCAGGCCGGCGATCTCGATTCCCTGCTCGCTCGCCTGCGTGGTTACGTGGAGCTGAGCGAGGCGGACGTCGAGCGGTTCCAGCGCGGGGTGCGTCAGCGGCGGCCGTTCCAGCCGGTGTTGCTGAAGGCCGGCCTGGACGACGAGACGGTGGCGCGGATTGCGGTTTCGCGCCACGAGCTGCCCGGGGTGGAGATCGAGGCGCGGCCGCTGCGGTTCTATCCGCTGGGGTCGAAGTTCTCGCATGCGGTCGGCTATGTCGGGCGCATCAACCAGCAGGACCTGCAGCGGGTCGACGGGCGTGCCTATGCCGGCACTTCGCATATCGGCAAGAGCGGTGTTGAGCGTTACTACGAGGATCTGCTGCACGGGCGGCCAGGCTATCGCCAGGTGGAGGTGAACGCCCAGGGGCGCGTGATCCGCGAACTCTCGGTGACCCCGCCGCAACCGGGCACGGACCTGACCCTGACCCTGGACGTCAACCTGCAGCAGGCGGCCTATCGGGCGTTGGCCGGGCGGGACGGGGCCATCGTGGCCGTGGATCCGAATAATGGCGAGGTGCTTGCGCTGGTCAGCGCCCCCGGTTTTGATCCCGAGTCGTTCGTCCACGGAATCTCGCAGGCGGACTTTGCCGCGGTGCGTGACGACCATCGCCGGCCCCTGTTCAACCGCGCCCTGAGTGGCCAGTACCCGCCGGGTTCGACGATCAAGCCGCTGGTGGGTCTGGCCGCCCTGGATGAAGAGGTGACCACCGCCGAGCGCGAGATGTTTGCCCGCGGGTATTTCCAGCTCCCGGGGCATGAGCGGCGCTATCGCGACTGGCGTCGCGAGGGGCATGGTCGCGTGGACATGTCGCGCGCCATCGCAGTGTCGTCGGACGTCTATTTCTACGACCTGGCCCACACCATGGGGATCGACCGCATGGTCCCGGTTCTGGGGGCCTTCGGGATCGGGCAACGGACCGGGATCGATTCCACCGGGGAGCGCCCGGGCATCCTGCCCAGCCGCAACTGGAAACGGGCCACGCATGACCAGGTGTGGTTTCCCGGCGAGACCCTGATCACCGCAATCGGCCAGGGCTATATGCTGTCGACCCCCCTGCAGATGGCCGACTTCACTGCGGCCCTTGCGGCCCGTGGCGAGCGCTATCAGCCGCACCTGCTGCGCGCCATGGACAACGGCGTGGGCGAACCCGAGTATCGCTTGCCCATGCTGCGGGATCCGGTAATGGTCGACGAGAAACATTGGGACGCCATCCATGGCTCGCTGGTGGAGGCCGTGAATGCACGTCATGGCACCGCCTGGGGTAGCGTCGGCAGTACCCGGCCGGAGTACACCATCGCCGGCAAGACCGGTACCTCGCAGGTGTTCAGCCTGGGCGAGGACGAGGAATACGACGAGGAGGAACTGGCACGGCGCCTGTGGGACCATGCCCTGTTCGTCGGATATGCCCCGGCCGAGGATCCGCGCATCGCGGTGGCGGTACTGGTGGAGCACGGCGGTTCCGGTGGCCGGGTGGCGGCGCCGGTGGCCCGCGAGGTGATGGATGCCTATCTGCTGGAGGGGGCGGGCATGACGATCGCTGTCCCGGAGGACGAATGATCAGCGTGACCGGTCGCGAGATGTCTGTCAGCCAGTGGGTATTGCGCAGCCTGCGTCTGGACAGTGTGCTGCTGGTGCTGCTGTCCATCCTGCTGCTGCTGGGGCTGGCGGTACTGTTCAGCGCCACCGGCGAGAGCGTGGTCGCCCTGGAGCGTCAGGTCATGCGCATTGGCCTGGGGTTGGCCGCCATGCTGCTGGTCGCCCAGGTGTCCATGCATGCCCTGCGAGCGATCTCGCCATGGCTCTTTGTAGCCGGGGTCCTGCTGTTGCTGGCGGTGATGTGGGTCGGGGATGTTGGCAAGGGTGCGCAGCGCTGGCTGGATCTTGGCTTCATGCGCTTCCAGCCCTCGGAGATCATGAAGCTCGCGGTGCCGATGATGGTGGCCTGGTACCTGTCGCAACGGAATGGTCGTCCGCGCTTCCGAGACCTGGTGGTGACCGCGGCGCTGATCCTGGCGCCGGTCTATCTGATCATGCAGCAACCGGACCTGGGCACCTCGATGCTGGTCGGGGCCGCCGGGTTCCTGGTGATTTTCCTTGCGGGGCTGGGCTGGCGCTGGTTCGTGGGGCTTGGGGTCACGGCGGCCGCCGCCATCCCGATCCTGTGGTCGCAGATGCTGGATTATCAGCGCCAGCGGGTGCTGACGCTGTTCAACCCGGAGTCCGATCCGCTGGGCGCCGGCTATCACATCATCCAGTCGAAGATCGCCATCGGGTCCGGCGGGCTGTATGGCAAGGGCTGGCTGAACGGGACCCAGTCGCAACTGGAGTTTCTGCCGGAGCGTTCCACCGACTTCATTTTTGCGGTCTACGCCGAGGAATTCGGCTTTATTGGTGTCGCCCTGTTGCTGCTGCTGTATTTTGCGATTGTTGCGCGCGGGCTCTGGATCGCCGCGCTGGCGCAGGATCGCTACGCCCGGTTGCTGGGCGGGAGTATCAGCCTGACCTTTGCGGTCTACATGGTGGTCAATATCGGCATGGTGACCGGCCTGTTGCCGGTGGTCGGCGTGCCGCTGCCCCTCGTCAGTTACGGGGGTACTTCGCTGGTGACCCTGATGGTCGCCTTCGGTATTCTCATGAGCATAGCCTCCCAGAAACGCCTGGTGAATCGATGAGCCTGAACTTGCGCCCCGTGTGGGCCCGCATTGTCCGCCCGACCCTGTTACGGACGGGGCTGGTCCTGTCCCTGGCGGCCGTGTCCCTCCCGGTCGCGGCCGAAAGCGAATTCCGTGCCGGCGATCCGCCGTATCTCGAGCGCGACGAGGTGCAGGCGTTCATCGACGAACAGGTGGAGGCCGGCCGCGACCGCGAGGCGCTGGAGGCGATGTTTGCCGCCGCCGACCCCCAGCAGCGCATCCTCGACCTGATCTCCAGCCCGGCCGAGGCGCGGCCGTGGAAGGACTATCGTCCGATCTTCATCACCGACCAGCGCATCGAGCGCGGTCACGACTTCATGGAAGAACACGGCCGCTGGCTCAAGCGCGCCGAGGATCGCTTTAGTGTGGAGCCGAAGATCATCGCCTCCATTATCGGGGTCGAGACCTACTATGGCCGCAACACTGGCGGCTTCCGCGTGTTCGATGCCCTGGTGACCCTGGGCTTCGACTACCCGCCGCGATCGGATTTCTTCCGCCGCGAGCTGGGTGAATTCCTGACCCTGGTGGACGAGGAAGGCCTGGATCCGCGCGAGACGCGCGGCTCCTACGCCGGGGCCATGGGGCGCGGCCAGTTCATCTCCTCCAGCTACCGCCACTACGCAGTGGACTTCGACGGTTCCGGTCAGCGTGACCTGTTGAACTCCTGGCCGGACGCGATCGGTTCGGTGGCGAACTACTTCCGCGAGCACCACTGGAACCATGGCGAGCCAGTGGTGGCGAAGGCGCGGGTCGAGGGGGATGCCCACGAGGCCCTGATCAGCCGCAACTATCAGGCCCGCTTCGGTCTCGACGAACTGGCCGAGCACGGCATTTATCCCGATGAGGCCGTGGACGAGGATGGCGAGTATTCCTTCATTCGTCTCGAGGGCGATGACGGTTACGAGTACTACCTGGGATACCCGAACTTCTACGTGATTACCCGCTATAACCGGAGCCCGCTGTATGCGATGGCCGTGCACCAACTTGCCGAGGCACTGGCCGACTAGTTCGGCCTCCGGGCCTGCGCCCGGGGCGCTCCTGCTGGGGTTTGTGTTGCTGGCGCTGGCTGGCTGTTCCGGTACCCCGGAGCGCGACCCGCGCCCGCTGGGTGACGCCGCCTATGACAGCTATCCCGATGCGGCCGACGTGCCGCAGGATCTCGCCCTGATCCCGGAACCGGAGCCTCGCAACGAGCCGCCCAGCCGCTATGGCAACCCGTCGGAATACGAGGTGTTCGGGCAGCGTTATCGCACCCTGCGGACCAGTGACGGCTTCGAGGAAGAGGGCATTGCCTCCTGGTACGGCACGAAATTCCACGGCCGGCGTACGTCCAGCGGCGAGCCCTATGACATGTATGCGATGACGGCGGCACACAAGTCTCTGCCGCTGCCAAGCTATGTCGAGGTCACCAACCTGGAGAATAACAAGCAGGTGGTGGTGCGGGTGAATGATCGCGGGCCATTTGTGGATGGGCGCATCATCGACCTTTCCTACGCTGCGGCCCACCGCATCGACATGACCGATGCCGGTGTGGCTCGGGTGCGTGTGCGCTCGGTGGGGCCGGGTGACACCGAGTCCGACGCCCGAGTTGCGGCCGCGTCGGCCGCGGGGCCCGTCGTCGATGTGGCCGCCGTGACCTCGCCGGAACGGGGGGCCGAGCGAGTCCCGGAACCGCTACCGGAGATAGCAGACTCCGGGATGCCCGCCGCCGGGTCCAACGGCGAGGGCGCCGGGGGCGGGCGTTTTGTCCAGGTCGGGGCGTTTTCCGAGCGCCAGTCCGCCGAACAGGTGCGCGAAGATCTGCGCGCCCTGGGTTTCGACCCGGTTCGTATCTCCACCCTGGGGCGGGACGACGGTGCGGATCTCCATCGCGTGCGGATTGGCCCGTTGGCGGATGGCGATGCGGTGCGCGCGATCACGGATCGCCTGCAGGGTGCGGCGCACGTTGATTACCGCGTAGTCGAGAACGCCCAGTAAAGGCTCTGCCGCTGTTGTTTTTCCGGCCCGTCCCGGGCCCCACTCTGCTATCGTAGACCGGTCCTTAAGGAGGTCCTTCCCTGCCATGACTCTGTCCGTCCGCATTCCCTTTTTGCCGTTTCTGGTGGCCTGCCTGCTCGCGATGCTGGTGCTTGCTCCGGTGCACGCGCAGGAACAGCAACTGCCCGTGGCCGGGGATGGAGCGATCACCCCCAGCGGGATCCCGCGCCCGCCATCGGATGTGACGGCGGCGAGTTTTGCGCTGATGGACTTCGACTCCGGTCTGATGCTGGCCAGCCGCGAGCCGCAAGTGGAGCGCGAGCCGGCCAGCCTGACCAAGGTGATGACTGCCTACGTGGTGTTCGGCGAGATCACCGAGGGCCGCATGGCGCTGGACGATATGGTCACGGTGAGCGAGCGTGCCTGGCGCACCGGGATGACCGGGGCATCGCGGATGTTCATCGAGGTCGGCGAGGAGGTCGCGGTCGAGGACCTGTTGCGCGGCATGATCGTCCAGTCCGGGAACGATGCCTCTACCGCTCTGGCCGAGCATGTGGCCGGCTCCGAGGGGGCCTTTGTCGACATGATGAACTCCCAGGCTCGTGAACTGGGGATGCGCCAGTCCTATTTTGCCAACCCGCATGGCCTGCCTTCCGAGGAGTCGCAGTACACCACTGCGCAGGATATGGTGCTGCTGGCGCGGGCGCTCATTCGCGATTTTCCGGATCTCTATGGCTACTACAGCGAGCGGTCCTTCGAGTACAACGACATCTCCCAGAGCAACCGCAATATGCTCCTGTGGCGCGATTCCGGCTTTGATGGGCTGAAGACCGGCTGGACCTCGAGCGCCGGGTACAACCTAGTGTCGTCGGCCAAGCGCAATGATCGTCGCCTGGTGGCCGCGGTGATGGGCATCGAAGCGGCCGACCATCAGCAGGGCGGGACCCGCCGTGCGAACGAATCCCAGGCGCTGGTGAACTGGGGTATGCGTTTCACCGCGACCCGCAAGCTGTTCGAAGGGGCGCACGAACTGGGAACGCCACGGGTCTACCGCGGGGCGGATACCGAGGTCGCCGTGGGGCTGGCCGAGGCTTTCTGGGTGATGGTTCCGCCGGGGCGTGAGGACGACCTGGACGCCTCGATGGAGGTGCACCAGCCGTTGGAGGCACCGCTGGCGGCGGGTGACCCGGTCGGTGAAGTGGTCGTGCGCCTGGATGGCGAAGTGATCCGTACCCAGCCACTGGTTGCGTTGCACACGGTGGAGCAAGGTGGTCTCGTGCGCCGCCTGTGGGATGGGGCAGCGCTGGGTATCCAGGCGGCCTGGCCGTTCTGACACGCAGGTCGCGCGTGAGTATTGCCTATTTCAACGGGGACTATCTGCCGCTGGACCAGGTGCGGATCTCGCCGCTGGACCGCGGTTTCCTGTTCGGGGATTCGGTCTACGAAGTGATTCCCAGCTACGCGGGCGAATTCTTCATGCTCCCCGCGCATCTCGAGCGCCTGGATCGGTCTCTCGCGGCGATCCGTATTCCCAGCCCCTTTGATGCGGGGCAGTGGACTGCGCTTCTGGAAGATCTTCTGGCGCGCAATGCCGATCCCGCTACCCCGGATCTGGGGGTGTACCTGCAAGTGACCCGCGGCGTGGCCCCGCGCGATCATGCCTTCCCGCCGGATGCCCGGCCGACGGTCCTCGCGATGGTGAGCCCGATCCGTCCTCTGCCGGAGACGGTGCGCACGGAGGGCGTGGCGGCCGTGACCGCCGAGGATCGCCGCTGGGGCCACTGCGACATCAAGGCGACCACGCTGCTGGCCAATGTCCTGAACCGCCAGGCCGCGGTCGAGCAGGGTGCGGTCGAGGCGATCCTGCTGCGTGATGGACAGCTCACCGAGGGTGCTGCCAGCAACGTCCTCGTGGTCCTCGACGGCCGTCTGGTGACGCCGCCACTTGCGCCTTCGGTGCTACCCGGGGTGACGCGGTCGCGGGTTCTCGATCTGGCGCGCGAGTTGGGCTACCTGGTGGAGGAGTGCGCGGTAAGCGAGCCGGACCTGGCACGGGCCGAGGAGATCTGGCTGACCAGTTCGACCCGCGAGATCCTCCCGGTCACGCGCCTCAATGACCGGGTCGTAGGCGCGGGGCATCCTGGTCCGGTCTGGAAGGCCCTCCATGCGGCCTATCAGGCTGCCAAGCCGGGTGCGCCCGTGAGTGAGCCAATGCAGTCCGGAGGTGCCGCATGAGTGACCGCGAGACCTTGATCGAATTTCCCTGCCGGTTCCCGGTGAAGGTGATGGGGGATGCCCATCCGGAGTTGATGGAGGCCGTAGAGGGTTGCGTGGCCGAACACCTGGATGCCGATGACGCTGTGATCGAGCAACGGGCCTCGCGCGCCGGCCGTTACGTCGGCATCACCATCACCTTTACCGCGACCAGCCAGGCACAACTGGACGCCTTCTACCGCTCCCTTGGCCGTTGCGACCGGGTGCGCATGATCCTGTGACACCGGCCCCGGTCGAGGTGCGCGAGCTGGGGCTGCAGCCTTACGTCCCGGTCTGGCAGGCGATGCAGCTGCATGGGCGCGAGTGCGCGGCCGATGCCCCCGATGCCCTGTGGTGCGTGCAGCATCCCCCGGTCTTCACCCAGGGGCGCAATGGCCGTCCGGAGCACCTGCTGGATCCCGGGGCCGTGCCGGTGGTGGCGATCGACCGCGGTGGTCAGGTCACCTACCACGGGCCCGGGCAACTGGTGATCTACACGCTGCTCGATTTGAAGCGGCTCGGGATCGGCGTGCGGCGTCTGGTGGAGTGTCTGGAACAGGCCATCATCGAGACGCTCTCCCAATGGGGTATCGAGGCCGAACGTCGGGCCAACGCGCCCGGGGTCTATGTCGGGCAGGCAAAGATTGCGGCCCTCGGCTTGCGCGTGCGCCACGCCCGCAGCATCCATGGCCTCGCCCTGAACGTGGCGCCGGTGCTGGCGCCGTTTGCGCGCATCAACCCCTGTGGCTATGCGGGCCTGCCGACGACCTCCATGCAGGTCCAGCTTGGTGGTCCGGTCGCAATCGAACGTGTTCGCGACGCGCTCCTGGCGAATCTCGCCATCCAGCTGTTCGAGGGGGTGGATCTCCCGCTTCGGCACGAGGCGGCGTTGCCCGCCGAACTGGTGCGCGTGCAGGCATTGGGTCGCAGCCCGGCGCCGTAACACGTCGCCTGGTCTTCCCAAGGCTGGGCTGGTCCCGGTTCATCCTCCGGTGTTTACGTGCCTTCGTCCGGCCGCCTGCCGTGCGCTCTCTCGCGAGCGCACCGCGAGGTACTTTCTTGCTTGCCCAAGAAAGTACCCTTCGAGGCGCACCCGGATTCCGCCCGGGAACCTTGCTCCAGGGCCCTCGGGCCGGCGGCGCTGAACTCGCTGCGCTGCGCTGCGCGTCGCTCAGAGATCCAGCGCCCCATGTCTATTTTTAACTGGCCGGCCCGAGGACCCTTCCGCAAGGGGCTCCATACGGGAGGAGAAGGTCAAAACAGACGGTATCTCGTAGGGTGCGGTTGAGCGCAGCGAAACGCACCATCTCCAACGCCTAGCGAACCCCTGATGCGATTCGCTGCGCTCATCACATCCTACGCCCCCCGGCGCCCGCTTCGCGGGTGCGGCACGCCATGGCCGCAGGCCGAGCGTGCCGAAGATGCTCGAAAACCTAGCCATCATCCACTGGCAAGCACGCGGGGATAGCCGTTGTTTGGACCTGCCTCCCCGTTGTCGTCGCGCCGAGTGGAGAGGCTTTTCGCGGGACGATTCTAAATAGACACGGGGCGCTGGATGTTTGAGCGGGGCGCAGCGTAGCGAGTTCAGCGCCGCCCGCGAAAAGTCTCGGAGCGAGGGAAGCCCCGGCCCGCACAGCGGGCCGGGGTCGCGGTAGTCGGGCGTGTTTCTTGGGTACTTCTTTGCACGAGAAAAGAAGCCAGTTTTTGATCAACAACGGGCGCGGTGCGCTCGCGAGAGAGCGCCTGGCAGGCGGTGGACCGGAGGCACCGTAAACACCGAAGGACGAACCGGGACCAGCCTAACCCGGCAGGCGGCCGGACGGAGGCACGTCAACACCGGATGCCGAGCGGGCCAGGCCCGCGATGCAGGGCTGGATGGGCCGTTGGAACGGGCCACCGGGGCCGGGACGGGTCAGGCGGTTTCGAGGCCCTGGGCCTGGAGGTCGGCGTGGTAGGACGAGCGGACCATCGGGCCACTGGCCACCTGCTTGAAGCCCATCTCGCGGGCGCGGTCGCCGAGCTCGTCGAACTCCTCGGGGGAGAGGAAGCGCGTCACCGGCAGGTGATGGCGCGACGGCTGCAGGTACTGGCCCAGGGTCAGCATGTCGCAGCCGTGGTCGCGCAGGTCCTGCAGGACCTCCAGCAGTTCTTCACGGGTCTCGCCGAGCCCCAGCATCAGGCCCGACTTTGTCGGCACGCCAGGGTGCTGTTCCCGGAACTGCCGGAGCAGCTCCAGCGACCAGGCGTAGTCGGCGCCCGGGCGGGCCTCGCGGTACAGGCGCGGGACCGTCTCCAGGTTGTGGTTGAAGACGTCCGGCGGGGCCTGGTGCATAATTTCGAGCGCGCGATCCATGCGACCGCGAAAATCCGGTACGAGGATCTCGATCTTCATGTCCGGGTTCAGGGCGCGCACCTCGCGGATGCAGTCAACAAAGTGCCCGGCGCCGCCGTCGCGCAGGTCGTCGCGATCCACCGAGGTGATGACGACATAGTTGAGGCCAAGCGCCTGGATGGTCTCGGCCAGGTGACGGGGCTCGTCCGCGTCGAGGGCCTCGGGGCGGCCGTGGGCGACGTCGCAGAACGGGCAGCGGCGGGTGCAGATGTCGCCCATGATCATGAAGGTGGCGGTGCCGTGGGCGAAGCATTCGCCGAGGTTCGGGCAGCTCGCCTCTTCGCAGACCGTGTGCAGTTTCTGCTCGCGCAGGATGCCCTTGATGCGCTGTACCTCGGGCCGTGCCTGGCTTTGCGCGCGGATCCACTTGGGCTTGCGCTGGGGCTTCTCGGTGGGATGGATCTTGACCGGGATGCGCGCGACCTTGTCGGCGGCGCGCTGTTTTTCACCGGGCTGGGGGCGGATTCGAGTGTCCATGGACCTTCCCTGAATTTCGTGGCGGCCGGGTTGTGCGGCCGGCGTGGGGCGATCGGGCGTGCTCAGGCAACCTCGCGGATCAGCGCCTCGACCTCCTGCCTAGCCGTCTCGATGGCGGGCAGGTTGCCGTCCTCGTCCAGGATAAAGCCGAGGCGTTCCACTGCCCGCAGGTCGGTGAGCGGGATGCGGTCGGCGAGCAGGTCGTCTTCGGCATCCCGCGGGCATGCGGCGCGGGCGATTCGCACGATGTCGGTCAGGGCGTGAGCTTCCGGGTTTTCCGGGCCGCCGGAATCGCGAATGGCCTCTATGATATCGGATGCCAGGTCCCATTGCTGGGCAACCAGTTCGCCGATCAGGCCTTCCAGTCGGAACAGTACGCGTTCCACTTCCCCGGGTGTTCGATCCGGATGGGTGCGGGCGACCTCGGCGATGACCGGCAAGGCCCCGACGCGGTGCAGGAGTCCGGCGAGCAACGCACTCTGTGGATCGGCGGCCTCGCACTGGTCGGCCAGCACGCAACTGACCGCGGCAATGCGTGCGGAGCGCCGCCACAGGCGTTCCAGCAGTTCGTGGTAGGGGTTGTCGCGATGGATGAACACCTGGTGCATCGCCAGGGCCATCACCAACTGGCGGGTGCGTTCCAGTCCAAGCCGGGCGACGGCATCCTGAAGGCGCGAGACGACACGGCGGCTGCCCATGGCCGGGCTGTTGGCCACACTCAGCAGGCGGCCGGCTACACTCGGATCTTCTTCGATGATGCGGGTGGCCTCGGCGATGGAGACATCCGGGTCTTTCAGGGCCCGCTGCAGGTGCAGGGCAACCTCGGGGAGCTGGGGCAGGGCCAGTTCCCCGGAGTAGGCATGGGTGTAGATGCTGCTGAACAGTTCGCCCTCGAGATCGGATAGCTCGATCTCGCTGACCTCGACGCTGTCCTGGCCGCCGCCGTCGATCAGGGTTTCATAGACCTTGCGATCAAGCATGGCGAGGGTCGAGCGAGTCGCGGCGATGGCATGGCTGTGGTAGTCGTGCGCATCGAACAGGGGGTTCAGCGCTTCGCTGCTGTCGCCTTTCAACATGACCGAATTGCGCCCGCTGGCCAGGATCATGCGGCCTTCCAGCAGGAAGATCATGCTGCGGAATTCGTCCCGTGCATGCAGCTTGAAGCCCGGATCCACCGTCATGGTCCGGGCGTGTTGCAGTAGCTTGTCGCGGGCCCGGTCGCTCAGCTCGGCAAACGGGTGCAGCTGGGGGAGGCGTTGCTCGATCACCGCGGTTCAGACGTTGAACATGGCGCGGAGTTCCGCCAGATCCTCGGCGCGCTCTTCCAGGAACGCGATCGGCTCGCCGGGTGGGGGCGGGGTGATCCCGAGAACCCCGAAGGCCGCGACATCGGTGGCATCGGGGACGGCCTCGCCTTCGGCGCGGCGGGTGGCCCATTCCGCGACCAGGGCGATGCTGGCGTAGTCCGGTTCGCTGGCGCGATAGCCCCAGTCTCCGGCGTGTTCAGCGACCGTTACCAGGTCGCCGCCCAGATCCCAGTAGTTGATTACCAGGACGCCGGCGAGATTGCTCAGGCGCCGCACCAGCGACTGCACGCGCTCGCGGTCGGGGTGGTCCTCGCGCAGTTCCACGAACTGGATGATCGGGACCGCGCCGATCCCGGCGACCAGCCCGGCCAGCAGTGCCCGCTCGCGGTCCAGCTGCTTCAGCGAGTCCGCGATCAGGTAGCTGTAGGCCGACTGCAGGGCGCCGTGTTTCCAGCTGGACTCCATCGCGTCGCGGGTCGAGGCGTGCTTGGCCTTGAAGGCCTGACGCAGGGCCATGTTCATCGCCAGCATGCGGGTGTTGCGAAAGCCCAGGCGGTTGACCGCGTCGCGCACGGACTGGATCTGCTTGGCGGCGCGAAACAGCGGGCTGTTGGTGGCGTGCAGCAGCGCACCGGCGATGGTCCCGTCGCGCTGGATGACCTCGGTGAGCTTGTCCAGGTCGGCATCCGGATCGTTGGTCAGTTCCTGAATGCGCAGCGCGATCTCCGGCATGGTCGGCAATTCCAGCCGATTGCTGGTGATCAGGTCGTAGAGCTCGCCGAAGAAGGCGCCCTCGGTGTCGTCCAGGTCGGTGTCGTGCACTACGAGCGAGGCACTGTGGGCCTTCTTCAGCGCCGCTGTGGGGATCTCCAGCAACTGACAGGTCTTCTCGGTAATGAGGAAGTCCTGCTGCCCGATGTTCTGGTCGAACATCTGCAGGGGGCTGTCGGGATCGGTCGACTCCAGGGTGATGCGGGCCGGATTGCCGCCGCTGACGCGGACCAGCTGGCCGCGTACCAGGAACAGGTAGCGATCCTCGACCTCCTGCGGGCGCAGGCGCCGCCCGGCGTCCAGTTCCCGGGCCAGGCAGGCCGAGGCCAGTTCGCTGCGGGCTTGCTCCGACAGGCTTGAGGTCAGGTCCAGGTCCTGAAGCAGGGCATCAATGCTGGTGCTATCCATGGGGCGGTTCCCGATCCGTGCTGTGCCAATCCGTTCCCGCGCTGCAGCGCCGCGTGGCGGGCCGCGGGGCGTACCCGCTGCGCGGGTTACTCGACTGGTGCCAGTGTAGCATCCGATCCGGTGGCGGGAAGCGCTGACGCCGCCCCACGGCAGGCGAAGCGCGGTCGGTCGGCGGCGTCGATCAGGTCATGGGCTTGCAGAAAGCCCCGCGCATCGGCGGCATCCTCGCGGAACCAGGCAGCGGTATTTCCCAGGCGGAAGCTGTAGCCCCAGGCGTCCATGTCCCGCATCAGCCGCTCGCGGCCGACGCCGGGGATCTCGTCGGCCAGCAGGATCTGCAGATAACATACGCCGCACTCCTCCAGGTCATCGCCGCCCGCATTGGTATGCAGGGCGGCGCGCCGTCCTGCGTTCATGCAGATGACGTGTCCGGCCTCATGCAGGGCCGAGTGGATGGGGGTGTCGGGACGCACATGCACGTCATGGCCGACGATCCCGGCCTCGGGTTCGCCCCACCAGCTGCCGGGCAGCGGCGCCTGGGCCGGGTGCACGACCAGGCGCAGGCCGTAGCGGGCGAACAGGGTCACGAGCGCGTCCTGCAGGGCCGGGTCACCACAGGTCTGGATCGCGGGGTTGTTCATGTGTCGGAGTCGTCGGGCAGGGCCGTGGTGCGCTTGCGGCTGCGCCGCGGGCATTCCTTGGGGTGCTCGCGGCACCAGGCGTCGACCCGGCCGGTGAGGTCGTCCTGAAAGCACAGCAGATAGAACCGCGCCTGCTCGCGGTTGGCGATGGCGGGCCGCCCCAGGGTGTCCACCACGCCGGTGCGCAGCGCCGCGATGATCGCGTTGGCGGCCTTCTTCTGCGGCCAGGCGGTGATCTGCTCCCAGGCCTCGGGCGTGAAATACAGGCGCAGGAGGTCGGGGCGGGTGGTCAGCAGCATGCGCGTGACGTTGCGCAGGGTGGTCTCGGCCTCGCCCCAGTCGTGTACCAGGCCGCCCTCCAGCAGGCGTTCAATCTCCTCGCGACCCTTGGGCGACAGCATCGGCACGCGCGCTGAACGCCTCAGGCGTTCGGGGCATCCTCGGGGGTGAAGGCGCGGATGGACAGGGCGTGGAGTTCGCCGGAGTCGATCTGCTCGCGTACGGTGGCGTAGACGGTCTGATGTTTCTTGACCGCGTTCATGCCCGCAAACTGTGGGCTGACGACCAGGGCCTCGAATTTGCCCTCGCCTCCGGTAACCTCGACCTTCTCGGCCGCCGGCAGGCCGGCGCGAATGAGTTCGGCCACTTGATTGGCATCCATGATGAGTCCCCTGATTGGTGCGTATTGGTCAGCCGCGGATGATAGCCGGGCGATGGGCCCGACAGAAGTTCCCCCACGCGGGGAACTCGTTCCCGCGGCACGGGTTCGTAGGAAAACACCTGCATGGATTGTCGGGCTGGTTTGGGTTGTTCCGGGTTGGCTGCGCTAGCATCAGGTCAATAACGTTCGGCCCGCCGGGCCATGGAGGCAATCGCAATGATTTTCAAGCAACTGTTCGAGGACGAGTCGTCCACCTATACCTATCTTCTGAGCTGCCCGGATACCGGCAAGACCGCATTGATCGACCCGGTCATCGAAACCGTCGACCGCGACATGCGCGTGCTGCAGGAGATGGGCCTGAGCCTCGATTACGTCATCGAGACCCATATCCACGCCGACCACATCACCGGCGCCCGGATGCTGCGCGAAAAGACCGGCTGCAAGCTGGGCGGGCCGGCGATGGACGAACTGCCGTGTCGCGATTTCGGCCTGCGCGAGGGCGAGCCCTTCCAGGTGGGCAACCTGGTGGTCAACCCGCTCTATACCCCGGGGCACACGGATGCGCACCACGCCTACCTGATGGATCACGTGGGCCTGAAAATGCTGTTCTCCGGCGACGCCCTGCTGATCGAGGCCTGTGGCCGCACCGATTTCCAGTCGGGGGATGCCAAGACGCTCTATCACTCGATCCACGACAAGTTCTTCACCCTGCCGGACGAGACCCTGGTGTATCCCGCGCACGATTACGAAGAGCGCCAGATCACCACCATCGGCCAGGAGAAGATGCGCAACCCGCGCCTGGGCAAGGGCAAGCCGGAGGCGGAGTTCGTGAAAATCATGGACGAGATGGACCTGCCGTACCCGAAGAAGATCGACTGGGCCCTGCCGGGCAACGAAGGTTGCGGAATCTGCCCCGACAACCTGCCGGACGAGAAGAGGCGCCTCTGCGAGACCGATCAGCAGGGCTAGTTCGACCCCTTCCGGTGGCCCCGCCAGGAGCCACCGGTTCCGAATGTTCATCCGGTGGGCGGTTTTTACCGCTTGCCGGACCCCGTACACTCCCGCGATGACCGAACACACACCCGTTGACGTGCCGGGTCCGCTGGACCGCCTGCGGGCGATCATGGCGCGGCTGCGCGATCCCGAATCCGGCTGTGCCTGGGATCGGGCGCAGACGGCCGGGACTATCGTCCCGTTCACCCTGGAAGAGGCCTATGAGCTGGCCGACGTGATCGCGCGCGACCAGGGCGAGGCGGCGGATACCCGCGAGCTGCGTGACGAGCTGGGCGACCTGCTGTTTCAGGTGGTGTTCCAGGCGCGCATCGCCGAGGAGGCCGGGCGTTTCGATCTGGATGATGTAGCGCGCGCGATCGGCGACAAGCTGGTGCGCCGGCATCCGCACGTGTTTGCCGATGTCGCGCATGCCTCGGATGCGGAGCGCGAGGCGGCCTGGGAGGCGGACAAGGCCCGGGAGCGTGCCGATCGCGCCCAGACGAGCGCCATGGACGACATCCCGCTGGCTCTGCCGGCCCTGTCGCGGGCGGTAAAGAGCCAGCGCCGCGCCGCCCGGCTCGGCTTTGACTGGGACGATCCGGCGCCGGTGGTCGCCAAGATCCACGAGGAACTGGCCGAGGTGCAGGAGGCCGTGGATCAGGGCGAGGCCGCGGCGCGCATCGCCGAGGAGGTCGGCGACGTGCTGTTTGCCGTCAGTAACTGGGCGCGCCACCTGGGTGTGGATCCGGAGGGGGCGCTGCGCGGAAGTACGCGCAAGTTCGAGGCCCGTTTCCGGCATATGGAGGCCCTGGCCGCCGCGCGCGGTGAGACCCTGGGGGCGTTGGACTTCGCGGCCCAGGAGACCCTTTATCAGGAGGCGCGGCGCCGCGAGCGCCAGCCTTACGACGAATCCGAGACCAAGGACCCGAGATGAGCGACGCCGTCGAACTGCCCGACCACTTTCTGCCGGCCCGGATCGAGACGATCGAGCAGGTCACCCCGTTGATCAAGGTGTTCACCCTGGCCGCGGACCCGCAGCGTTTTACCAGCAAGGCCGGCCAGTGGCTGGATCTGGTGATCCCGCAACCCGAGGGCAAGCCCTTCGTCGGTGGTTATTCGGTCGTGTCCGCGCCGCGCGCGGATGGCCGTTTGCAGCTGGCCATCAAGTACGCCGACCACCACCACGCGACGCATCACCTGCACGCGGTCGCGCAGGAAGGCGACACCGTGTACATCACGCCGGGACAGGGCAGTTTCTTCTTTGAGCCCGGCATGGCAAGGAATGTCGTGCTGCTGGGGGCTGGCATCGGCGTGACGCCGCTGTTCGGCATCCTGCGCGCGATTCATGCAGACATGCCCGAGGTCTATGCGCATCTGGTGTACAGCGTGGCGCACCAGGACGAGGTGCTGTTCCCGCAGGAACTGGAGGCGATGGCCAAGGCGCCGAATATCGACGTCAGCCTGACTGTGACCCGCGAGGCCGAGGACTGGCTGGGCCACACCGGACGCATCAGTCATCGGCTGCTGGAGTCGCTCGATCTGCCGCGCGATGCGCTGTTCTACTTCTGTGGCTCGCGCGAGTTCATCGAGGACATGGCCACCCTGCTGGCGGAATGGGGCATCCCCGAGGCGCAGCTGAAATACGAGAAGTGGTGGTAATGGCGGTCGCTCGGTGCTTTTCGCAGCCCGCGTCATCGCGAGGAGCTGCAGGCGACGAAGCAACCTCCGTGCGGAACCACTGGATCGCGACAGGCTGACCACCACTCTGCGAGCTTCAGGAGGTTACTCGCTCCGCTCGCCCTTCGGGCCGGCCTGCGGCCGTTCAACGCAGCTTCGCTGCTTTTGTGCTTCGCCGCCTGCGGCTCCTCGCAATGACGGGGGAAAGGCCGGCGCGGTGCTCGAACCCAGAAGGATTACGGCCGGCGGGTGTCGCCCGGGCGCAGGGCGTTTTCGGGGGCGAGGATGGTCGGCTGGCCGTCCAGGGCCGGGTCGGTGTCCGGGTAGTCGCGGATGAAGTGCAGCCCGCGGCTTTCCTTGCGCGACAGGGCACTCTTCACGATGATCTCGGCGACCATGGCCAGGTTGCGCAGCTCCAGCAGGTCCGGGGAGATGCGGAAGTGGCTGTAATACTCGTGGATCTCTTCCTGCAGGATGCGGATGCGCCGCTCGGCGCGGTGCAGGCGCTCGCGGGCGCGCACGATCCCGACGTAGTCCCACATCAGCCGGCGCAGCTCGTCCCAGTCGTGGGCGACCACCACCTCTTCCTGTGACTCGGTCACTCGGGACTCGTCCCAGGCCGGCGGCACGGGGAGCTTCTCGGGGGCGGGCAAGTCGGTCTGCGACAGGATGTGGTCGGCCGCGGCACGGGCATACACCAGGCACTCCAGGAGCGAGTTGCTGGCCATGCGGTTCGCGCCATGCAGGCCTGTGTAGGAGGCCTCGCCGGCGGCGTACAGCCCCGGCAGGTCGGTCTGGCCGAAGTGATTCACCATCACGCCGCCGCAGGTGTAGTGCGCGGCCGGCACCACCGGCAGCGGCTCGCGGGTCATGTCGAAACCGTATTCCAGACAGCGCTCGTGAATGGTGGGGAAGTGTTCGCGGATGAACTCGGCCGGCTTGTGGCTGATGTCGAGGTTCACGTGGTCGATGCCGAGGCGCTTCATCTCGTGGTCGACGGCGCGGGCGACGATGTCGCGCGGGGCCAGCTCGGCGCGCTCGTCGAAGCGCGGCATGAAGCGCTCGCCGTTGGGCAGGAGCAGGACTCCGCCCTCGCCGCGGACCGCCTCGGAGATCAGGAACGACTTGGCCCGCGGATGGAACAGGCAGGTCGGGTGGAACTGCATGAACTCCATGTTGGCGATGCGGCAGCCGGCGCGCCAGGCCATCGCAATGCCGTCGCCGGTGGAGCCGTCCGGATTGGAGCTATAGAGGTAGACCTTGCTGGCGCCGCCGGTGGCGAGGATCACGGTCGGGGCGAGGATGGTCTCCACCTCACGGGTCTTGGCGTCCTGCACGTAGGCGCCAACCACGCGGCGGGTGCCGTCCACCGGTTGGGTGATCAGATCCACGGCGACGTGGCGTTCGAACACCTCGATGCTGCCCTGGCCCGAGGCGCTGCGCACCAGGGCCTCTTCGATGGCTCGCCCGGTGGCATCGGCGGCGTGCGCGACGCGCCGGGCGCTGTGCCCGCCCTCGCGGGTCAGGTGCAGCCGGCTGCGGCCCTCGAGCGGCTCGCGGGTGAACGGCACGCCAAGATTGAGTAGCCAGTGGATCGCCTCGGGGCCCGCCGCCACGGTGCGGCGCACGGCGTCCGGGTCACACAGGCCCGCGCCCGCGTCCAGGGTGTCCTGAATGTGGGCATCGAAGGAGTCGGTGCGGTCGAGGACTGCCGAGATCCCGCCCTGGGCATAGCGGGTAGAACCCTCATCCACCGGGCCCTTGCTGATCACGGTGACGCGACGGTGAGGGGCCAGATGCAGGGCTGCGGAGAGCCCCGCCGCGCCGCTTCCGATCACGAGGACGTCCGCCAGGCGCGGTTGTTGTACTGTCCCCATGGGTCAGGTAACGTGCTGCGCTTGTTGCCAGAGCGAATTGTGGCCCTTGCGCAACAGTGTTGTGCGCAAAGCGAACTTAATGCGAGTCAGGCGGTCCATGCAACATAGAATACCGGAGACTGGCGTGTTGGCGGGAGTCCCCGCATGAGCGAGAAGGCTTCCGACGAGGCCCTGGTCAAGCGAGTTCAGAAGGGCGACAAGGCGGCCTTCGACGTCCTGGTGCTGAAGTACCAGCACAAGATCGTCAACTTGGTCGGGCGTTATGTCCATGACCATGCAGCGGCCCTGGACGTGTCCCAGGAGGCCTTCATCAAGGCCTACAGGGGGCTGGCGAACTTTCGTGGCGAGAGCGCGTTCTATACGTGGCTTTACCGCATCGCCATCAATACGGCCAAGAATCACCTTGTCTCCCAGGGACGGCGGCGGCCCGAGGCCGAAATCGATGCGCAGGACGCGGAACAGATGGGCGGTGATTCCGCCCTGAAGGACAGTGCAACCCCGGAGGGGGAACTGTTGTCCGAAGAGATTGAAGGGGCGGTGCGTCGCACCATCGAGGAACTGCCCGACGACCTTCGGATGGCCATCACACTGCGCGAGATCGAGGGACTGAGTTACGAGGAAATCGCGCAGACGATGGGATGCCCGATCGGCACGGTCCGGTCGCGTATCTTCCGGGCCCGCGAGGCCATCGACCGGACCTTGCGTCCTTTGTTAGACAACAACTGAACGAGTAGCGCCATGACAGAGCAAGTCTCAAAGAATGAACGTCTTTCGGCCCTGGTGGACGGAGAAACGGATGACTTCGAGACGCGTCGCTTGATGGATGAACTGGTCAAGTCCGAAGAGGACCGCGGCCAGTGGGAACGCTATCACCTGATCGGCGATAGTCTGCGCGGCGGGATGCGCCGCACGGCCCCCGCGAACTTCATGGACGGTGTCCATGCGGCCCTGGCCGACGAGGCGCCGCTGTCGGCTGCCCACAAGCCGGCGCAGCCGCGCTGGCTGAAGCCGGTTGCGGGCACCGGCGTGGCCGCCGCGGTCGCGATGGTGACCCTGGTCGGGATGCAGATGCTGGGGCCCGACACGGGCACGCAGGAGGCCGCTCCGGTCGCCAGCGAGACCCGCACCCCGGCACAGGTCGCCGATGGCGTGCAGCGGACCAGTACCTCCGACGTCGAGGCCCCGGCCGCCGGCCGCGAGTCGCTGGACCCACGCTTTGCCCGCTACCTCGAAAATCACGCGGAACTGACCGGGCCGGGTTCTACCGCCCTGGGCCGGGTTCGTTACTCGGTGAGTGACGAGTAACGCGTGATGCGCTGCGGCCTGCCGTTCGTCCTGGTTGCCGCCACTGCACTTTGCTGCGTTCCGTTGCCGATTCTGGCCGGGGATCAATCCCCGGCAGACTGGCTGCAGCGGATGACCAGCAGCCTGCATTCGGAGAGTTACCAGGGAACTTTCGTGCTCCAGCGGGATGACCGGCTGGACGCCATTCGTGTGGTGCACGCCGCCGAGAACGGTGGCTACCGCGAGCGCCTGGAAACCCTGACTGGAAGCCACCGCGAGATCCTGCGGTCGGTCGACCGTCTGAGCGCGTTGAAGGGAGCCCGGGCCGCGGCCGGCGAGGGTGGTGGAGGGGCCCCGCACTGGCCGGCCGGAGCGCCGGTCTTCCTGCTCGAGCACCACGATCACTACGCCCTGGAAGACATGGGTGTCGATCGTGTCGCCGGTCTCGAGTGCCGCATGATCCTTGCGCGTGCCCGCGATATGCTGCGTTACAGCCATCGCTACTGCCTGCACACCGCGACCGCGCTCCCCTTGCTCAGCGAACTGTACGACGGTCACGGGGCGCTGCTTGAGCGCCTGGCCTTTACCGATCTTGAGCATCTTGACGAGGTCGCGGAAACCGCCCTCGAGGCGACCCGCGAGGACGCCGAGCATGTCGAGGTGCGAGCCGACCATGGGCACAAGAAGCCCGACTGGGACGAGCAGACCGGCATGGACGGCTGGAGCTTTGCCAACCTTCCGGATGGCTTTTCCGCGATTGCCGCGTCCGAACGCCGTGTCGGAGACGACCAGGCCAGCCTGCGTCATTTCGTGTTGAGCGACGGTCTGGCCTCGGTCTCGGTCTATATCGAGAAGGCCAGCGGCGAGCAGATGTTCGAGGGGACGACACGTGCCGGGGCCACGCACGGGGCCGCGCGTTCGATTGCGGGGCACCAGGTCACTGCGGTAGGCGATGTCCCGCAGGCGACGGTGCGGGGCGTGCTGGACGCCGTGGTGCATCACCCCGGCAATTGAATCGCCACATGGGCCCGCAAGCATGAGTGAATGGATCCGCGAACAGGGAACCGTGCTCTCGGTGGAGGGCTACGCGGCGCGTGTGCGTATCGAACGCCGTTCGACCTGCGGCAGTTGTTCGGCCCGGACGGGCTGCGGCAGCGGCGTCCTGTCCGAAGTGCTGGGCCGCAAGGCAGTGGAGGTGTCCATCGGCCATCCCGGCTCGCTGCAGCCGGGAGATACCGTGACCCTGGGTATCCGCGATCAGGCGCTGGTTTCGGGGGCCCTGGCGATGTACCTGCTGCCGCTCGCCGGCCTGGTGGCGGCGCCGGCACTGCTGATGCTGGTTGTGCCCGGACTCGGGGAGGGCTTCCATTTGCTGGTCGGGGCCCTGGGGTTCGCGGGCGGGCTGCTCGGCGTGCGCGCCTGGCTGCGCCGGCGCGCCCCGGATCTGGCGCCGGTGCTGCTGGAGCGCCATCCGGCCACGGGAACCCACCGCGCTGCGGCACCCATGGCCGCGCCCCGGCCCTGAATCTTCGTGCCGGTCGCCGGGAACTTGTGGCCGGGCCGGCTTTCTAGAGCCATGAACCTACGACTTCCCAATGCGGGCTGGATGATGATGAAACCGATGCAATGGGCACTGGTGGCCCTGACCTTTCTCGCCCTGTCGCTGCCGGCCTCGGCGCGCATGCTGCCGGACTTCGTGCCGCTGGCGGAGGAGCACAGCCCGGCGGTGGTGAATATCGCGACCACCCGCGAGCGCGAGAACCCGCATCGCAGTCAGATGCCGGACTTCGAGGGCTCGCCCTTCGAAGACCTGTTCGAGCGCTTCTTTGGCGGCCCGGGTGGCGAGGGCCCGCGCGGGCCGGAGCGCTTCGAACGCAACTCGCTGGGTTCCGGGTTCATCTATACCGAAGATGGCTACATCATCACCGCCAACCATGTGGTGGAGGGCGCCTCGGAGGTTGTCGTGCACCTGTCCGACCGCCGCGTGTTCGACGCCGAGATCGTTGGCAAGGACCCGCAGAGTGATGTGGCCTTGCTCAAGATTGACGCCGAGAACCTGCCCACTCTGAAACTGGGCTCCTCGTCCGATCTGAAGGTTGGCGAATGGGTGCTGGCGATCGGTTCACCGTTCGGCTTCGACCACTCGGTGACCGCCGGCATCGTCAGTGCCAAGGGGCGCAGCCTCCCGAGCGAGAATTACGTGCCGTTCATTCAGACCGATGTGGCCATCAACCCGGGCAACTCCGGGGGGCCGCTGCTGAACCTGGATGGCGAAGTGATTGGCATCAACGCGCAGATCTACAGCCGGACCGGCGGGTTCATGGGGCTGTCCTTTGCCGTGCCCATCGAGATGGTGGGCGACGTGGTGCAGCAGTTGCGCGAGCACGGCGAGGTGACGCGTGGCTGGCTGGGTGTGCTGATCCAGGAAGTGACCCGCGAGCTGGCCGATTCCTTCGGCATGGACAAGCCGGCCGGGGCGCTAGTCTCGCGCGTGCAGCCGAACAGTCCGGCGCAGAAGGCCGGCTTTGAAACCGGGGACGTGATCCTGTCGTTCAACGGCATCGAGGTGCCGAACTCGTCCGCGCTGCCGCCGATTGTCGGGCGCACGCCGGTGGGCGCCGAGGCCGAGGTCAAGGTGCGCCGCGGTGACGAGACTCGCACCATCATCGTCGAGATCGAGCGTCTGCCGGAGGATATTTCCGCCCAGCGCGGCGGGCCGCAGCGTGAGGCCCCGGAGCGGACCGAGCCGCAAAGCCTGTTGGGGATGGTCCTGGAGCCGCTGGATGCCGAGCGTGCCGCAGAGCTGGACGTCGATGGCGGCCTGGTGGTCCGGGACGTCACCGACAATCCGGCGCGCTCGGCCGGGGTGCGTTCCGGCGACGTGATCGTCCAGTTCGGCGGCCATGCGGTCGACTCGGTGGAGACCCTGGAGAAGCGGATCGAAGAGGTGGGTGAGCGGCGCACGGTGCCGGTACTGGTGTACCGTGGCGGCAATCCGACCTATATCGCCCTGCGCGTTCCGCGGGACTGAAACCGCCTCGTGCTGCGCTCGCGCGTGTCCAACGGCGCGGGTGCTTCGGGGCCGCAATGGAGAACGGGAGGGCTGCCGGCGGGTTCGGCAGCCCTCCCAATCGTTTCTGGATGACCGAACTGACCCTTTATCATCGCGAGAGCTGCGGTCTCTGCCATGACATGCTGGCCGAGATCATGGCCCTTAAAAGCCGTTATACTTTCGCGCTTACGGTCGTCGACATCGACGAGGACCCGGACCTGCAGGCGCGTTTCAACGTCAAGGTCCCGGTGCTCGCGGTCGACGGCGACATTCTCTGCTGCCATTTCCTCGACCGAAAGGCACTGCTGGACCTACTGGCCCCTGCATGACCGAAACCCGCCTTACCCGCAATTTCTCCATCATCGCGCATATTGACCATGGCAAGTCCACGCTGGCGGACCGCCTGATCCAGGGTTGCAACGGCCTGACCGAGCGCGAGATGTCGGAGCAGGTGCTGGACTCGATGGATCTGGAGCGCGAGCGCGGAATCACCATCAAGGCGCAGAGCGTGTCGCTGTTCTATGACGCCCAGGATGGTCAGCGTTACCAGCTGAACCTCATCGACACCCCGGGGCACGTGGATTTCTCCTACGAGGTGTCGCGTTCGCTGTTCGCCTGCGAAGGCGCACTGCTGGTGGTCGATGCGTCGCAGGGCGTCGAGGCGCAGAGCGTGGCGAACTGCTACACCGCACTCGACCAGGGTCTGGAGGTCGTGCCGGTCCTGAACAAGATTGACCTGCCGGCTGCTGAGCCCGATCGGGTGGCGGCCGAGATCGAGGATGTGATCGGTATCGAGGCCACCGACGCCCTGCGAGTCTCCGCGAAGACCGGCGAGGGGATGGCCGAACTGCTGGAAGAGATCGTGCGTCGTATCCCGCCGCCGGAGGGCGATTCCGAGGCTGCACCCAAGGCGCTGGTGATCGACTCCTGGTACGACAATTACCTGGGCGTGGTCGCGCTGGTGCGGGTGAAGGCCGGGCGCTTCCGCGCCGGGCAGAAGATCAAGGCGATGTCGGTCGGGCGTGCCCACGAGGTCAGCCGGGTCGGGGTGTTCACCCCCAAGCCGGTGGATCGCGCGACCCTGGAGGTCGGCGACGTCGGCTATCTGATCGCGACCATCAAGGACATTTCCGGGGCCAAGGTCGGGGATACCTTTACGGACTTCAATAACCCGGCCTCCGAACCCGTGCCGGGTTTCCAGGAGGTTCAGCCGCGGGTGTTTGCCGGGCTGTTCCCGGTCAGTGCAGAGGACTTCAACGACCTGCGCGATGCCCTGGACAAGCTGCGCCTGAACGACGCCGCGCTGTCCTTCGAGCCGGAGACCTCGCAGGCGCTGGGCTTCGGCTTTCGCTGCGGCTTCCTCGGCATGCTGCACATGGAGATCGTGCAGGAGCGCCTGGAGCGGGAATACGACCTCGACCTGATCACCACCGCGCCCACCGTGGTCTACGAGGTGGAAAGAAGCGACGGCGAGGTGGTGATGGTGCATAACCCCTCGGAGCTGCCGCCGAACAACGAGATTGGCGAGATCCGCGAACCGATCATCGAGGCCAATATCCTGGTCCCGCAGGAGTATGTCGGCGCGGTGATCACGCTGTGCGTGGAAAAGCGCGGGTCGCAGACCAAGATGCAGTACCTGGGGCGCCAGGTGCAGCTGGCCTACGAGTTGCCGATGTCCGAGGTGATGCTGGACTTCTTCGATCGCTTGAAGTCCGCGACCCGTGGCTACGCCTCGTTCGACTATCAGCCGCTGCGGTTCGAGGCGGCGCCGCTGGTACGTGTGGATATCCTGATCAATGGCGACCGGGTGGATGCGCTGTCGGCGATCGTGCATCGCGACCACGCCGAGTCGCGCGGGCGCCAGATCATCGAGCGCATGGCCAAGATCATCCCGCGCCAGATGTACGAAGTGGCGATCCAGGCGGCGATCGGGTCGAAGATCATCGCGCGTTCCACGGTCAAGGCGATGCGCAAGAACGTGCTGGCCAAGTGCTACGGCGGGGATGTCTCGCGCAAGCGCAAGCTGCTGGAAAAGCAGAAGGCCGGCAAGAAACGCATGAAGTCGATCGGCCGGGTGGATGTCCCGCAGGAAGCCTTCCTCGCGGTGCTGTCGGTAGACGACGACAAGAAGTAACAACCAGGCCTGCGGCCCGGACGGGTCGCAGGGCGATCCCCGGCGGGCCGGGAACAAAAGGACACGGCATGGCAAATCTCGAACTGATCCTGGTGCTGGCAACCGCCGTGACCGGCCTGATCTGGCTGGGCTGGGTGATCCTGCGGCGGCGCCGGAGCCCCGAGCGCCAGCGTGAAATGCCCTGGTTCGTCGATTACTCGCGCTCGTTCTTCCCGGTCCTGCTGATCGTGCTGATCCTGCGCTCGTTCGTGGCCGAGCCCTTTCGCATTCCCTCGGGTTCGATGATGCCCACCCTGCTGGTGGGCGACTTCATCATGGTCAGCAAGTTTTCCTACGGCATTCGTCTGCCGGTGACGCGCACCAAGATTCTCGACACCGGGGAACCGGAGCGGGGCGAGGTGGTGGTGTTCAAATATCCGCGCAACCCGGCCGAGGACTACATCAAGCGTGTGATCGGCCTGCCGGGCGACACCATCGCGTTCCGCGACCGCGTCCTGTACGTGAATGGGGAGCCGCAGTCGGCCGAGCGCGTCGGTACCTTCGAAGGCGAGGGCTCGGGGCAGGTGATGTCGGGTGCCTCGATTTTCGAGGAGACCCTGGACGGGCGCACGTACAACACCCTGATGCGCGAGCAGCAGGCCAGCCTGGATGGATCGGTCACCGTGCCCGACGGGCACTATTTCATGGTCGGTGACAACCGCGATAATTCCAACGACAGCCGGTCCTGGGGTTTTGTCGCCGAGGAGCATCTGGTTGGGCGTGCGCTCTTCATCTGGCTGCATTGGGATTACAATGAAGGCCATCGGGACTTTTCCCGGATCGGCCAGGCGATTCGCTAGTAGCCCCGCGGGGGCGGGCAAACAGGGACGGGGTATTCATGCAACATTCCAGACACTCGATGCAGGGCGCGGGCGCGATCACCATTCTCGCGCTGATCTTCCTGGCGCTGCTGATCGGTACCTTCGTGATCAAGATGGGCACGCAGTACACCCAGTTCCTCACCGTGCGCTCGATCATGCAGGACGTCGCCACCCAGGCCGGCGCGGCAGAGAAGAGCGAACGCGAACTGTGGCGCGAGATCAACCGCCGCTTCCAGATCAATTCCGTATACGACGGGATTGTCGAGGAGGACTTCAGCGTGACTGAGAATGGTGCCAGCCGCCAGCTGCACGTGGAGTACGAGGTGCGCCGCGAATTCCTCGGCAATGTGGATGTGGTGGCGCGCTTCTCGAACAGCGAGACGCTGGCCCCCTGATGGGGTCGGCGTCGGTTCCTTGCATGCTTTGTCGGGTGGGTTCGTGAACCGGGATTTTCGCAGTCTGCTGCCCGCGGCTGTGCGCGACGGCGAGGGGATTGACCAGGCGTTGACCCACCGCAGCGCCGGCGGGCGCAATAATGAACGCCTGGAATTCCTGGGTGACGCCGTCCTTGGGCTGGTGATCGCCGACGCCCTGTACGAGAAGCTCCCGGATGCCCCGGAAGGGGATCTCACCCGCCTGCGTGCGGCGCTGGTCAATCGCGAGTCGCTGGCGGATCTGGCTCGGGAGACCGGCCTCGAGGGCACGCTGAACCTGGGCCAGGGCGAGCGCAAGAGTGGCGGCCAGCGCCGTGACTCCATCCTGGCCGATGCGGTGGAGGCCCTGATCGGGGTGACCTACCGCGAGGCCGGGATGGAGGCCGCGCGCGACTTTACCCTGGCGCTGTATGTCGAGCGCCTGAACGATCTCCCGTCGGCCGAATCGCTGAAGGACCCCAAGACCCGGCTGCAGGAACAACTGCAGGGCCGCAATGCGGATCTGCCGGTCTACGAGGTGCTGGAGGTGGTCGGCCCCGATCACAAGCGCCAGTTCACCGTGGCGGTCCACCTGCCCACCCAGGGCTGGGGCCAACGTGGCCAGGGCTCCTCGCGCCGTCGCGCCGAACAGGCCGCGGCCGAGGCTGCCCTGAAACGCCTGCAACAGGTACAGGAACAATGAGTGAAACCGTAGTCCCCGAACCCGCCACCACGCACTGCGGGCTGGTCGCACTGATTGGCCGGCCCAACGTGGGCAAGACCACGCTGATGAACCGCCTGGTTGGGGAGAAGCTGGCGGCGACGACCCGCCGGCCGCATACCACGCGCAATCGCATCCTCGGCATCGTGACCGAGGGGCAGGATCAGGTGGTACTGATGGATACCCCTGGGATCGATACCGAGCGTACCCAGCTGGTGAACCGGGTCCTCAATCGCACGGCCAGCCAGGCGCTGGCGGATGCCGATCTGGTCTGTTTCATCGTCGAGGCTGGAGAGTTCGGCCCCGGCGACGAACGCATCGAGGAGACCATCCGTCATTCCGGGCGTCCGGCACTCCTGGTGATCAACAAGGTGGACCAGTGTCGGGAGAAGGAAGAACTGCTTCCGTTCATCGAGGCCCGCGCTGCGGCCTTCGGCTATGTCGGCGTGGTACCGCTTTCGGCAAAGACCGGATCCAACCTGGACGGTCTGATTGCGGAGATTCGGGCGCATATCCCGGAGGGGCCGTTCCTGTACGACCCGGATCAGCTCTCGGATCGCCCGCAGCGCTTCCGTGCCGAAGAGATGATCCGGGAGTCCATGCTGGAGCATCTGGGGCAGGAAGTCCCGTACTCGGTGGCGGTGCGCGTGGAGGAATGGTCGGACGAGCCGCGCACCACTCACATTGATGCCGTGATCCTGGTCGAGCGCGACAGCCAGAAGGGCATCGTGATCGGCAAGGGCGGGCAGCGACTCAAGCGCATCGGCCAGGCCGCCCGCGTCCAGTTGGAGGCGCTGCTGGAGCGCAAGGTGATGCTGCGCCTGACCGTGCGAGTCGAGGCCGACTGGACCCGCAACCCGCGCGCCCTGCGTGACCTCGGGATCGAAGAATCGCGGTGAGCGCGACCGCCGGGCTCACCCAGGGGGTGGTCCTGCACGCCCGCCCGCTACGCGAGAACAGTCGGGTGCTCGACCTGCTCACCGCCGAGGCCGGGCGCCTGTCGGCCGTGGTGCGCGGCAAGGCCGGATCGGTGCAGCCCTTCGTGCTGCTGGATCTCGCCTGGCGTGGGCGCGGCGAGCTGCCGACGCTGAATGTGGCCGAGCAGCAGCGGGTCTTCCCGTTGACCGGGCGGGCCCTGGTCTGCGGGTTGTACCTGAACGAGCTGATCCTGCGCCTGTACCCACGCGACGCACCGATCCCGGAGGCGCTCCCGGCGCTGTTATCCGCTTATGCCCGGCTGGCCGCCCGCGAGCGCGCCGATACGGTCCTGCGCCGCGCGGAATGGGCCCTGCTCGCACCACTCGATTCCGGACTCGAGCACGTGGACCCGGCCGAGCTGGACCCCGATGCCTGGTATCGCTACGACCCGGAAGCAGGGATGGAACGTGTGGCCGCTGGTCGCAGCGAGGCGATCCCCGGTGTCGCGCTGCAGGCGCTGGCCAGCGCCTGCGACGTGCCGGATAATCAGGCCCGCGTCAGCCGCGACTTCATGCGTCGGCTGATCGACACCCATCTGGCCGGGCGGCCGCTGCGGACCCGGGGTCTGCTGTAGTGGCCCGGACCGCAGCCATACAAGGGCACCGCATCATGTCGCATCCTGCTCCGCTGAAGCTCGGGGTCAATCTTGACCATATCGCCACCATCCGCCAGGCGCGGCATACGCCGTATCCGGACCTGATGCAGGCCGTGCGCCTGGCCGAGGCCAGCGGGGCCGACTCGATCACCCTGCATCTGCGCGAGGATCGGCGCCATATTCAGGATGACGACGTGTTCGGGATCAAGCCGCGGCTGAAGGTTCCGATGAATCTGGAGATGGCCGCCACCGAGGGGATGCAGGCGATCGCCCTGAAGCTGCTCCCGGAGGCGTGCTGCATCGTGCCGGAAAAACGCGAGGAGTTGACCACCGAGGGCGGCCTGGATGCCTTGGGTCAGATGGAGCGGCTGCGCGCGTTTGTCGCGCCGCTGACCGCCGCCGGGATCGAGGTCTCGCTGTTCGTGGAGCCGGATGTGCGCCAGCTGGAGGCCGCCGTGGCCATCGGCGCCCCGGTGGTAGAGCTGCACACCGGCGCCTATGCGAATGCCCGCGATGTCGCCGAGCGCGAGCGGCTCCTGGGCGGCATCAACGAGGCCGCTGCGGCTGGCCAGGCCATGGGGCTGGTCATCAACGCGGGGCACGGGCTGGACTATGACAACGTGCGGCCGATTGCTGCCAACCCGGTGTTTCACGAGCTGAACATTGGGCATTCGATCGTGGCCCGGGCCCTGTTCACCGGCCTGCCCGAGGCGGTCAGCCATATGCGCGGCCTGATGGATGCCGCGCGCCAGGGTCTGCCGCCCGGTCAGTACCCGGTTTGAGCGTCGGATGATCCTGGGCATTGGAACCGATCTGGTGCAGGTCGCGCGCATGCAGGGCATGTGGGAGCGCCATGGTGCGCGCCTGGCGGAACGCATCTTGCACCCGCTGGAGCGCGCGGATCTCCCGCCCGAACACCCGGCCGGTTTTCTCGCCCGGCGCTTCGCCGCCAAGGAGGCCCTGTCCAAGGCGCTCGGCTGCGGCATCGGGGCGGATATGGCACTGGCCGAGGCCGGCGTGACCCATGATGCCCGTGGTCGGCCCGAGTTCGTGCTGGAGGGGCGTGCCCGCGCCACGGCCGAGCGTCTGGGCGCCGGGACCATCCATCTCAGCATCAGCGACGAGCGCGATTACGCCCAGGCGTTTGTCGTGATTGAGGCCGAGCCGGCCGGTATGGGCCCCGAGTAACCCCCATTTCCCTCCGGACGTGGTTGCCCGCCCGGAGGCGCCTCCCTAGAATGTGACCCCTTATGCCCGCCGGTCTCCATGGATTCCGCGTCGGGCGCAGCCCTGAGCGAGCGACGGAGTCCACTCCATGCCCTGGAACGAACCGGGAAATAACAACCGCGACCCCTGGAGTGGGGGTGGTGGCGGCCAGCGCGGTAGCGGTGGCGGCGGAGGCGGTAACCAGCCGCCCGATCTCGAAGAAATGATGCGCAAGCTGTCGCGTCAGCTGAACGGCATCTTCGGCGGGGGCGGCAGTGGCGGCTCCGGCGGTTCCGGAAGCGGCGGCATGGGGCGCGGCACGCAGGCCCTGGTCAGCCTCGGTCTGATTATTGCCGTGGTCGTCTGGCTGGCCTCCGGATTCCATATCATCTCGGAAGGCGAGCGCGGGGTCGTGCTGCGTTTCGGCGAGTTCCAGCAAGTGAAAAATCCGGGGCCGGGCTGGCACCTGCCATACCCGATCGAGCGCGTCGAGATCGAGAATGTCGACAACGTGCGCACGCTCTCCCACCGTGCGCTGATCGTGACCGGTGACGAGAACATCATTGATGTCGATATCGCGGTGCAGTATCGCGTCCTCGATCTGGTCGACTACCTGTTCAACGTGCGCGATCCCGACACCACCGTGAACCAGGTGATGGAGTCGGCGATCCGCGAGCGTATCGGCAAGAACAACCTGGACTTCATTCTCGGCGAGGGGCGTGGCGAGATCGCATCCTCCTCGCGAGTGGTGATGCAGGAAAACCTCGATTCCTATGGCGCGGGCATTATCGTGACGGCCGTGTCCATGCAGCAGGCGCAGCCGCCGGAGCCGGTGCAGGAGGCCTTTGCCGACGCGATTCGTGCCCGCGAGGACGAGGTGCGTTTCCGCAACGAGGCCGAGGCCTACGCCAACGGTGTGATTCCGCGGGCACGCGGTCAGGCCGCCCGTATCATCGAGGAGGCCGAGGGTTACCGGGACCAGGTGATTGCGCGCGCCGAGGGTGACGCCTCGCGCTTCGATCAGTTGCTGGCCGAATACCAGCAGGCGCCGGACGTAACCCGCGACCGCCTGTACCTCGAGGCCGTCGAGGCCGTGCTGCAGGATTCCCGCAAGGTAATGCTGGATGTTGGCAGCAGTAACAACCTGATGATGCTGCCGCTGGATCAACTGTTCCAGGGGCAGCGTTCCACCACTAATTCCGGTGACACGCCAACACCGCGGCCGCTGGATACCAGCCGCAGCACGTTCGGCAACAGTGGCACGGGCACGAACCGACTGGGCGATCGCAGCCCGGCCGCCCAGCGTTCGCGGGAGGTTCGCTAATGTTACGCATCGTCGGTATTGCCGTAGTCGTGCTCGGGATCGTGGTCGCGCTGTCGACCTACACCGTCGACGAGCGTGACCGCGTGATCAAGTTCGCCCTCGGGGAGATCCGGGAGGTCGACCCGGCCCCTGGGCTGCACTTCAAGTTCCCGCTGATCCAGAACGTCGAGAAGTTCGACGCCCGGATCATGACGCTGAATATCCCGCCGGACCGGTTCCTGACCTCCGAGGCGAAGAACATCATTGTCGACTTCTACGCCAAGTGGCGGATTGACGATGTCGGCCAGTTCTACCGTGCCACCCGTGGTGACGAGCGTCTGGCCGAGGAGCGCCTGGCCCAGATCCTGCGCGACGGGATGCGTAACGAGTTTGCGCGCTTCGAGTTGCAGGACGTGGTCGCTGGCGAACGCCTGACGATCATGGGTGCGGTGCGCCAGACCGCGCTGGAGACCGCGCAGGAGCTGGGGATCGACCTGGTTGACGTCCGCATCCGCCGCATGGACCTGCCGGACGAGGTGTCCGAGTCGGTGTACGAACGCATGCGCGCCGAGCGTCAGCGGGTCGCCCAGGACTTCCGCGCCCGTGGTCAGGAAGAGGCCGAGCGCATCCGCTCGCGCGCCGACCGTGAACGCACGGTCATCCTGGCGAACGCTTATCGTGACTCGGAAGAGATCCGTGGTGCCGGTGATGCGATCGCCACCGAGACCCTCGGTCGGTCGTTTGGCGAGGATCAGGAGTTCTTCCGCTTCTATCGAAGCCTGATCGCTTACCGCAATAGCATGAGCGGCGAGAACAGTACCTTCATCCTGGAACCGAACTCCGAGTTCTTCCAGTTCTTCAACGCCCCCGGTGGCGAACGCCCGGCGCCGTTGCCGACCCGGTAAAGGAGGGGCGGAGGCGGTCCGCCGTGGCCGCCTCGAAGGTGGCCGTTTGCAACGGGCCCGGAAGATTCCGGGCCCGATTTTTGCCGGGCTGCCACTCGGGCGTGGCGGATCACAGCACAAGAGCAGGGACGAGATGACCGATATCAACCGCTGGTTGCTGCCGGACGGGCTGGAGGAGGCCCTTCCGGATGCTGCGCGCCGTCTGGAGGACCTCCGCCGGCGCGTGCTGGACCAGTTCGACACCTGGGGCTATGACCTGGTGATGCCGCCGCTGGCGGAGTATCTGGAGTCCCTGTTGACTGGTGCCGGGCACGCACTGGATTTGCAGACCTTCAAGCTGACTGATCAGCTCACTGGCCGCATGATGGGCGTGCGCGCAGACCTGACCCCGCAAGTGGCGCGGATCGATGCTCACCGTCTGCGTGTCCAGGGCCCGAATCGGCTTTGTTACGTGGGCAGTGCGCTGCGTACCCGTGCAGATGAATGGTCGGGTTCACGCAGTCCGCTCCAGGCCGGGGCCGAGCTGTTTGGCCATGACGGGATCGATAGTGATCTCGAGATTATTCGCTTGATGCTGGCGACCCTGGCTGCCTGCGGAGTGGAGCGTCCTAGCATGGATCTCGGCCACGTTGGGATCTATCGCGCCCTGGCGCAGGATGCGGGTCTGGATGCGAGCCAGGAGCAGGAATTTTTCGATCAACTCCAGCGCAAGAGCGTGCCCGAGATCGAACAGACCCTGGCGGCCTGGCAGGCCGGCGGCATGGATCCGGCGGCCTGTGCGCGGCTGCGCTCCCTGGTGGATCTGAATGGCGATGCCACGGTACTCGACGCTGCCCGTCGCGCCTTGGCCGGTGCACCAGCCGAGGTGGCGGTGGCGCTGGATCACCTGCAGGCTGTGGTCGCACGGCTTGAGGCGAGCGAGCCGGGCCTGGACCTGCACCTGGACCTGGCCGAGCTGCGCGGCTATGCCTATCACACCGGTCTGGTGTTCGCGGCCTTCGTGCCCGGGTCCGGCCAGGCGATCGCGCGCGGTGGCCGTTATAACGAGATCGGTCGCGTCTTCGGCCGCGCACGCGCGGCCACCGGTTTCAGCACTGACCTGCGCGCCTTCGTGCGCCGCGAGGCCGGGGCGCCGATGACGCCTCGTCAGACGGTGCTGGCACCGGCCACCGGCGATGTGGCGCTGGAGGCGGCCATTGCGGATCTCCGTGCCCGCGGCGTGCGCGTAGTGCGCGAGCTGGAAGGCCAGGACAACGAAGTACCCGGGGGCGCGCGGCTCGAGCAGCGCGCCGGGGAATGGACAGTAGTGGAGCATTGATGGCGATGGGACGTTTTGTAGTCGTACTGGGCAGCCAGTGGGGTGACGAGGGCAAGGGCAAGATTGTCGATCGTCTGACCGAGGATGCCGCGGCCGTCGTGCGCTTCCAGGGCGGGCACAATGCCGGGCATACCCTGGTGATCGATGGCGAGAAGACCGTGCTCCACCTGATCCCGTCGGGCATCCTGCGGGAGGGTGTGGAATGCATGATCGGCAACGGCGTGGTGCTCTCGCCCGAGGCTCTGATCACCGAGATGGAGGAACTGGAGGCCAATGGTGTGCCGGTGGCGGACCGTCTGCGCCTGTCGGATGCCTGCCAGCTGATCCTCCCCTACCATGTGGCCCTCGACCTGGCGCGCGAAAAGGCCCGTGGCAAGGCCGCGATCGGGACCACCGGGCGCGGCATTGGTCCTGCCTACGAGGACAAGGTTGCGCGCCGGGGCCTGCGTCTGGACGACCTGTTCCACCGCGAACGCCTGGCGGCCAAGCTGGGCGAGGTGATGGACTACCACAACTTCGCGCTGAAGCATTACTTCAAGGCCCCGACCATCGACCAACAAGAGGTCTTGGAGCAGTGCCTGGCGCACGCCGAGCGCCTGCAGCCGATGGTCACCGACGTGGCGGGCCGCCTGCACAAGCTGCGCGAGCAGGGCAAGGACGTCATGTTCGAGGGGGCCCAGGGCACGCTGCTGGACATCGACCACGGCACCTATCCATTCGTGACGTCGTCGAATACCACCGCCGGTGGTGCGTCCACTGGGTCGGGTGTGGGTCCGCGCGATCTCGACTACGTGCTGGGGATCACCAAGGCCTACACGACCCGGGTGGGCGCCGGACCGTTCCCGACCGAGCTGTTCGACAACATGGGTGAACACCTGGCGCGGCAGGGTAATGAGTTCGGTTCCACCACGGGGCGCGCACGGCGCTGCGGCTGGTTCGATGCCGTCGCGCTGAAGCGGGCAGTCAAGGTGAACAGCATCAGCGGATTGTGCATGACCAAGCTGGATGTGCTGGACGGCCTGGAGAACGTGCAGATCTGCGTGGGCTACAACTGCGATGGCGAGACCCGCGAGGCGCCGCCGTCCGGCGCCGAGGCCTATGCGGCCTGCACGCCGATTTACGAGGAGATGCCGGGGTGGACGGAATCCACGGTCGGGATCCGCGAGTATGACCAGCTGCCGGCTAATGCCCGCGCCTATCTGGAGCGTCTGAGCGCGGTGGTCGGGGTGCCGGTTGACATGGTCTCCACGGGGCCCGATCGTGACGAGACCCTGGTGTTGCGCGACCCGTTCGACAGCTGATTGAGTGTCTCCCTGGGCACGTCGGGGCGCGCGCATCGTGCGGGCTCCGGCGAGCCGAGTGGCGGAGCAGGTGGGATTCGCCACGCAAAAATACGCCACCCTCACGGGTGTCGCTTCGCGTATAACAGGGATTCGGTTACAGCTGAAAAATGGTGCCGAGGAGAGGACTTGAACCTCCACGGGGTTACCCCCACTAGCACCTGAAGCTAGCGCGTCTACCAATTCCGCCACCTCGGCACGAGGGACGACACACGAGAGGAAACCGTGTGTCCTGCGCTTCAGGAGCGCGCAATATAGTGCGCGGCTGGGGGGCTGTCAACGCCCCGGAGCGGGAATGTTTCCCTCCGGTGTGGTCGGCAGGGGGCGCGCAAACGCGTCCCCTGCGCAACAAAATTCCGCATGCCTCATAATGGGCGCTTTGCGCGCCCAGCCGGATTCCTGGTGAGGGGCTGCCCATTGCAACATCCACAGAGTTCACTGAATGCCAAGACAACGTCGCAAGACCCCCGCCGATCCCAATTTCGAGCGCGAGGCGCAGAAATACGACAACCCCATCCCCAGTCGCGAGTTCATCCTCGGGCTTCTGCAGGAAGCCGACAATCCGTTGTCCTACGACGAGATCGCGGAACGTCTGAAGATCGACGACGAGGATCGCCTCGAGGCCCTGCGCCGCCGCCTGAAGGCGATGGAGCGCGATGGGCAGGCCCTTTGCAACCGGCGCGGTGCCTATCTGCCGGTCAACCAGGAAGACCTGATCCGCGGGCGCGTGATCGGTCACCCGGATGGTTTTGGTTTCCTGGTGCCGGACGAGCAGGACGACGACCTGTTCCTGTCGCCGAAGCAGATGCGCGGGGTATTTCATGGCGACCGCGTTCTGGCCCGGGTCATGGGCGTGGATCGTCGCGGCCGCCGCGAGGGCGGGATTGTCGAGGTCCTGGAGCACAACACCACCCAGGTGGTCGGGCGCCTGAAGATCGAGGACGGTGTCGGTATCCTGACCCCGGACAACAAGCGCATCACCCACGACATCCTGGTGCCGCCGGACGGCCTGGGCGAGGCGGAGGACGACCAGATCGTGGTCGTGCGTATCCGTGAATCCGCTTCGCGCACGGCGCGCCTGCGTGGGGACGTGCAGGAAGTCCTCGGCGAGCACATGGCGCCGGGTATGGAGATCGACATCGCGATCCGCGCCCACGCCCTGCCGCACGAGTGGCCGGACGAGGTCACCGCGGCGGCCGACGAGCTGGGCGCCGCGGTGGCCGAGGCAGACAAGAAGGATCGCCTGGACCTGCGTGAGAAGCCGTTCGTCACGATCGATGGCGACGACGCCCGCGACTTCGACGACGCCCTGTACTGCGAGCCGGAAGGCAAGGGCTGGCGGCTGTGGGTTGCGATCGCCGACGTGTCGCACTATGTCCAGCGCGACGCCGCGCTGGATCGCGAGGCGCGCACACGCGGCACCTCGGTGTACTTCCCGAACAACGTGATCCCGATGTTGCCGGAGGCCCTGTCCAACGGTCTGTGCTCGCTGAATCCGAACGTGGACCGGTTGAGCATGATCTGCGAGATGGAGATCGGTGCGCGCGGGGCGCTGAAGAGCTATCGCTTCCACGAGGGACTGATCCGTTCGCACGCCCGTCTGATCTACGAGGACGTGGCCGCGATGCTCGACGGCGACGCGGCGCAGCGCAAGCAGAACGCGCATGTGATGCCGAACCTGGAGACCCTGCACCAGGCCTTCAAGGCCCTGCACGCGGCGCGCAATCGCCGGGGCGCGATCGACTTCGACACCACCGAGACCAAGATCGTCTTTGGCGAGGACCGCAAGATCGAGAAGATCGTGCCGACGGTGCGCAACGATGCGCATCGCCTGGTCGAGGAATGCATGATCATGGCCAATGTGGCCGCCGCGCGCTTCCTCAAGAAGCACAAGGTGCCGGCGCTGTACCGCATCCATGATCAGCCGCCGTCGGACAAGATCGACGACCTGCGCGACTTCCTCAATGGCGCGGGCCTGAGCCTGGGTGGTGGTGACGAGCCGAGCCCCGCCGACTACACCGAGGTCCTGAAGGCGGCGCGCCAGCGCACCGACCAGCAGTTGATCCAGACCGTGCTGCTGCGCTCGCTGAGCCAGGCGGTGTATGCCCCGGAACTCGATGGCCACTTTGGCCTGGCGCTGGACGACTACGCGCACTTCACCTCGCCGATCCGCCGCTATCCGGACCTGCTGGTGCATCGCGGCATTCGCCATGTGCTGCGCAAGGGCAGCGCCAAGGCCTTCCCGTACTCCCATGGCGACATGGAGCAGTTGGGTGAGCATTGCTCGATGGCCGAGCGACGCGCCGACGATGCGACCCGCGACGCGGTGGCCTGGCTGAAGGCCGAGTACATGCAGGACAAGGTCGGCGAGACCTTCCCCGGCGTGGTCTCCGGAGTCACCGGGTTCGGTCTGTTCGTGGAGATCAAGGACGTCTACATCGAGGGCCTGGTGCATGTGACCAGCCTCGACAACGACTTCTACCACTTTGACCCGGCGCGCCACAGCCTGACCGGCGAACGCGGTGGCCGGGTGTTCCGTATCGGCGACGAGCTTCAAGTGCAGGTGGCCCGGGTGAGCCTGGATGATCGCAAGATCGATCTGGCCCTGGCCCAGGAAGCGGGTCAGCCGAGTCCCGCGGCTCCGCCGCCGAAAAAGCGCAGCCGTCGTAGCAAGCGCCGCAAGGATGCCGATGCGGCTCCGGTCGAGGCCGCCGCCGAACCAACCGAAGCAGCGCCCGAGCCTGAGGCAAAACCCACAGCAGCCGGGCCGGAAGCGCCCGCGGCCGACGATGAGGCCCCGGCGCCGAAGAAGAAGCGCCGCCGTCGTGGTGGCCGCCGCCGTGGAGCCGCCGGTGGCGAGACGAGCCCTGCTGCCGAGCCGAGCCCGGCGAAAGAACCGACCTCGGGGCAAGAGCCGACCCCAGGGAATGAAGCAAGCCCAGGGAATGAGGCGAGCCCAGGGAATGAGGCGAGCCCAGGGAATGAGGCGAGCCCAGGGAATGAAGCGAGCCCAGGGAATGAAGCGAGCCCGGGGAATGAAGCAAGCCCGGGGAATGAACGGACCCGGGGCAGCGGACGTGGCCGGGGCAACGCACGCCGCCCGCGGAGCGCGCCGGATGAAGGCAACAGCGATGCCCCGGAACCGGGCAACGAGGCGGTGCCGCCGCCGCGCCCCGAGGCCGACAAGGACGGAAATACCATTGTCGAGCCGAGCGCGGATCGCCCGGCCAAGGCCAAGGAATCCTCTGGGTCGGGGCGTGGCCGCAGCCGTCGTCGGCGTCCGTCCTCGTCCTGAGGCGCCGGGTGAACCCGCGTCTGTTCCCCCGCTTGCTCGGGGGCCGCTCAGGCGGTGTCCGCCGGGGCGTTGACCCGAGGCGGGATCGCCGTCCCGGAGGTCCGCGATGAGCAAGGGGGGCAAGGGTAGCCGCGCCGAGACCTTTGGGGGCATCCACGCAGTGGCCGCCGTGTTGCAGCGGGCCCCGGAGCGGGTCAAGCGGCTGCAGCTGGCGACCGACCCCGTCGAACCCGCTCTGGAACGCCTGCGAGAGCTGGCGCAGTCGCGCGGCATCTCGATCGAGCGGGTAGCCCGCGAGCGGCTTGATCAACAGCTTCCGGGGTTCCAGAACCAGGGTGTGGTCGTGCACTGCACGCCGCGTCCGCTGCTGGACGAAAAGGCTCTGATCACCCGGGTGCGCGATGGCCTGGATCTTCTGCTGGTGCTCGACGGGGTGACCGACCCGCACAATCTCGGGGCCTGCCTGCGGACCGCGGATGCGGCCGGGGCCGGGGCGGTGGTCATGCCGCGCCATCACAGCGCCGCATTGACCCCCGCCGCCATCAAGGTGGCGTCCGGGGCCGCCGAGACCGTGCCGGTGGTGACGGTCGGCAATCTCGCGCGGACGCTGGCAGCCCTGAAGGATGCCGGGATGTGGACCGTAGGCCTGGCCGGGGAGGGGGGCGAGAGCCTCTATGATCTGGACCTGCGCCCACCGACCGCGATCGTTATGGGGGCCGAGGGCGAGGGCCTGCGGCGTCTGACCCGGGAGGCCTGTGACTACCTCGCGGCCCTGCCGATGCAGGGGGCGGTGGAGAGCCTCAACGTCTCCGTCGCCACCGGCGTCACCCTGTTCGAGGCGGTTCGTCAGCGCCGCGAAGGTCCGCCGACCGGTTCTGCGTAGCCGGTAGCCTTCCGAGGGGCGGTGCAAACCCCTGTTTCGCCGGCTCCCCTGCTTGTTGTTGGCGCCCGCTTCGGTTATCGTATTGCGCCTTTCTGCCCTGCGGCTGCGTCCGCTGGGTCGAACCCTTGCCTCACCGCATTTGACGGGAGGCTGATACCCGCAAGGAGTTCCCGATGCGTCATTACGAAGTTGTGTTCCTGGTCCACCCGGACCAGAGCGAGCAGGTCCCGGCGATGATCGAGCGCTACAAGGGCCTGGTCGAAGGCCATGAAGGCAAGATCCACCGCCTGGAAGACTGGGGCCGCCGTCAGCTGGCCTACCCGATCCAGAAGCTGGTGAAGGCCCACTACGTGCTCATGAACATCGAGGCCTCGGAAGAGGCGATGGAAGAGCTCGCCAGTGCCTTCCGGTTCAACGATGCCGTGCTGCGCCACCTGGCGATGCGCATGGAAGAGGCCGTGACCGAGATCTCCCCACTGGCCAAGGGCCAGGAAGAGGAGAGTGGCAAGGGCCGTCGCCGCGAGCGTGACGACGAGGGTGGCGAAGGTGCCTCCGACGACTCGGCTTCCGCCGAGTAAATCCCGCCCGTTCGTTGACCGAATCATTGAAGGAGATCTGACATGGCCCGTTTTCCGCGTCGCCGCAAGTATTGCAAGTTCACCGCTGAAGGCATCGAGTACATCGATTACAAGGACCTGAATCTGTTGAAGGGTTTTGTGACCGAGACCGGCAAGATCGTGCCTAGCCGCGTCACCGGTACCAGCGCGAAATATCAGCGCCAGCTGGCCACGGCGGTGAAGCGTGCGCGCTTCCTCGCCCTGCTGCCGTACAGCGATAACCACTAAGTCCCGCACCGGTTCGCCGGGGCCGTCGCCATGCGCGTACTGGCCGAATTTGCGATGAAAAGCCGGAGCCGCGCCGTAGGCGCGGTTTCCGGCTTTGGCGTGGCGGGCTTGTTCCTGCCTCCGGTGGCGCTGCTCAGCAGTGCGCTGATCGCCCTCGTGGGGTTGCGCATCGGCCTGCGCCAGGCACTCCTGGTGATGGTGCTGTCCGCAGTGGTGCTCGGGGTGGCGATGTTTGTCCTGATCCCGGAGGCCCCGCTGTTCGCGGGGGTGGTTGCCGGGGTGGTGCAGTGGGCGCCAGTGGCGCTGCTCGCCGAGCTGCTGCGGCGCACGATCTCGTGGCGCATGACGCTGCAGGTCGCCGCCGCGGTCGCCGGGATCGGCGTGCTGGCCGTGCACCTGCTGGTGCCGGATCTCGAGTCCACCTGGGCCGAGGCGGGCATGGCCCTGCTGGGGCCTCTGGTCGAGGGCAGCGACACCGGCCCACAGGAGTTGGAGGCGGGGCTGCGTCGCGCGGCGCCGTACCTGACCGGGTTGTTGGCCGGGATCCTGCTGCTGAGCCTGACGCTGGCCGTGCTGCTGGGTCGCTACTGGCAGGCACTGCTGTACAACCCGGGGGCGTTCGGCGAGGAGTTCCGGGGCCTGCAGTTCGGGCGGATGCTGAGTGCCGTCACGCTGTTGCTGGCCGGTATCGGGCATCTGGGCCCGGTGCCGGTGGCCACGGAGTTGGCGTTCATCCTGGCGGTACTGTTCTTCCTGCAGGGGATCGCGCTGATGCACGCGCTGACCTTCCGGCAGGGGATGAGCAGTTTCTGGCTGGTGGGGATGTACGTGCTCCTGGCCCTGGCCATGCCGCAGATGTTTCTGCTGCTGGCCACCATCGGGGTGATCGACGCCTGGGCGGATATCCGCTCGCGACTGGGCCCCGGTTCAGCGCAGGGCGGGCAGGACAGTGACAACAATCCGTGAGACCGGTCCGAGACCGGTGTAGAATGCGCCCCTTCGGGGGCTGATCAAACGTTACAGGAATACCAAAGATGGAAGTCATTCTGCTGGAAAAGATCGATAACCTGGGCACCCTGGGCGACCGCGTCAACGTGCGTCCGGGATTTGCGCGCAACTTCCTGCTGCCGCAGGGCAAGGCCAAGTTTGCCACCGCCGAGAACATCGCCGAATTCGAGGCGCGTCGCGCTGAACTGGAAAAGGCTGCGGCCGAGGCCCTGGCTGCGGCCGAGGCCCGCAAGGAAAAGCTGGACGCAACCGTGCTCGAGATCACCGCGAAGTCCGGTGGCGAAGGCAAGCTGTTCGGCTCCATCGGCCCGGCGGACATCGCCGACGCGCTGACCGCCAAGGGTACCGAAGTCGAAAAGCGCGAAGTGCGCATGCCGGAAGGCCCGCTGCGCACCACCGGTGAATTCGAGATCGCCCTGCACCTGCATTCGGACGTGGACGTCGACATCCGCGTCGTCGTGATCGGCGAAGAGTGATCCGCCGGATGTCGGGAGGGTGGCCCCACCGGGTCGCTGATACCCGGCACATGGGCGGGTTCGTCGCATGAACTCGCCCATGATCCCGAATCCGCGGGTCCCCCCGCATTCCGAGGAGGCCGAGCAGGCGGTCCTCGGAGGGCTGATGCTGGATAACGCTGCCTGGGACCGGGTGGCGGACCGCATCACTGCAGACGACTTCTACCGCCATGATCACCGCCTGATCTTCCGGGCGGTGTCCGCGTTGGCGGATCGTAATGCCCCGTTCGACATGGTCACCGTATCGGAGCAGCTGGATCGCACGACCGAGCTGGAATCGGCCGGTGGCATGGCCTATCTCGGACGGCTGGCCGCCGAGACGCCGAGTGCCGCCAACATCGTGGCCTATGCGGATATCGTCCGCGAGCGCTCTATCCTGCGTTCGCTGATCTCGGTAGGTACCGAGATCGCCGATTCCGCCTATACCCCGGACGGCCGCGGTTCCAAGGAACTGCTGGATGTGGCGGAGCAGAAGGTCTTCCGCATCGCAGAGCAGGGTGCACGCGGGGCCCAGGGCTTTCGCGGGATGAAGCCACTGCTGACGGCGGCGGTGGATCAGATCGAGTATCTCTACGAAAGCCAGAATCCAATCACCGGGATTGCCACGGGTTATCAGGATCTGGATGCCCTCACCTCGGGGCTGAATCCTGGCGATCTGGTGATCGTGGCCGGGCGGCCTTCGATGGGGAAGACCTCGTTCGCGATGAACATTGCCGAGTATGTCGCGATGAAGAACTCCGAGCCGGTCGCGATTTTCTCCATGGAGATGCCGGGTGAGCAGCTGGCCATTCGCCTGCTGTCCTCGATGGGGCGGATCAACCAGCAGAAGCTGCGCTCCGGACGGTTGGAGGATGGCGACTGGCCGCGCCTCACCAGCGCGGTGCAGATGCTGTCCGAGGCCCCGCTGTACATCGACGATACCCCGGCGCTCTCGCCTACCGAGCTGCGAGCACGGACCCGGCGGTTGATGCGCGAACACAAGGGCCTGGGCCTGATCGTGGTCGACTACCTGCAGCTGATGCAGTCCCCCGGCAGCAGCGAGAATCGCGCCAACGAGATCTCGGATATCTCGCGTGGCTTGAAGGCCCTGGCGAAGGAGCTGAGTGTGCCGATGATCGCGTTGTCGCAGCTCAACCGTTCGCTGGAACAGCGTCCGAACAAGCGCCCGGTGATGTCCGACCTGCGCGAGTCCGGGGCCATTGAGCAGGATGCGGATATCATCGCCTTCGTTTATCGCGACGAGGTCTACAACGACGAGTCGCCCGACAAGGGCACGGCGGAGATCATTATCGCCAAGCAGCGTAATGGCCCCATCGGGACCGTGCGCCTGACCTTCCACGGGCAGTTCACCCGCTTCGAGAACTACGCCCCCGACGTTTACGGCGAGATCGGCCACTAGGCACGACGTGAGACGCGCGGCCTGCATCCACCTTCATCCCGAGGCGCTCCGACACAACCTGGGTGTGGCGCGCCGCTTGGCGCCGGGCGTTCCGATGTGGTCGGTCATCAAGGCCGAGGGCTACGGACATGGTCTGTTGTGGGCGGCCGAGGCCCTCGCCGAGGCGAGCGACGGGCTGGCCGTTTCCCAGATTGGCGAGGCCCGCGCCCTGCGCGCTGCCGGCTTTCGCGGCCCGCTGCTCGTGTTGCAGGGCCCTCGCGACGTCTCCGAGGCGCGTGCCTGTACCGAGTTCGACCTGCAGCCCGTGCTGCACGACGCGACCCAGCTTGACCATCTCGACGGCGCTGGTGTGGTGCTCCCCGTGGTCTGGGTCAAACTCAACACCGGCATGAATCGCCTGGGGTTCGCGCCGCAGGTGGCAAAGCGCGTCGCCACGCGTTTGCAGGCTGGCGGGCACGGGTGCGGTGGCCTGCACTGGATGACGCACCTGGCGTGCGCCGACGAGCCCGGGCATCCGCAGAATGCCCGCCAGCTGGAACAATTCGGCGCGACGGTTTCCGCTTTCCCGGGGCTCCGTAGCGTGGCCAATTCGGCGGCCCTGTTCGCCGGCTGGGGCAAGGGCTGCGCGTCGGCGGCGTCCGGCGACTACTGGGCGCGCCCCGGCATCATGCTCTACGGCGCGCATCCGGCCTCGGTCCCCGTCGAGCACCTCCCGGAGGGCCCGGACGGCGATCTGCGCCCGGCGATGACCGTGCGCGCCCCGATCATCGCCACCCAGCCTCTCGAGCCTGGCAGTACGGTGGGCTATGGCGCGACCTGGACCGCCGCCGATCCGGGCCGTGCCGGGATCGTGGCAATGGGATATGCCGATGGCTACCCGCGGCATGCCCCGTCGGGCACGCCGATCCTTGTGCAGGACCGGCTCTGCCCGCTGATCGGACGTGTCTCCATGGACATGCTGGCGGTGGACCTGTCCGGGTTGCCGGAGGTGCAGGTCGGTGCCATGGCGACGTTGTGGGGCGAGGGCCTGCCGGTGGAACGGGTCGCCCGCGCGGCGGGCACCATCAGCTACGACGTGCTCACGCGCGTGGCGGACCGGCTGCAGCCCGGAAACTGACGGAAACGCCGGGTACACTGTCCGGTCAGCAATCCGTGGCCCGAGAGACCCCAATGACCGATTTCGATCCCAGCGAATACGACCCGCAGACCGTCGCCATCCGCTATGGCTACCAGCGCACGCCCGAGGGCGAGCACTCCGAGGCGATCTTCCCGACCTCGAGCTTCGTGTTCGGCAGTGCCGCGGAGGCCGCCGCGCGCTTCGGTGGCGAGGTCCCGGGCAATATCTATTCGCGCTTCACCAACCCCACCGTGCGCACCTTCCAGGACCGCCTGGCCGCGCTGGAGGGAGGCGAGTCTTGCGTGGCGACCGCCTCCGGGATGTCCGCGATCCTCGCGACCATGATGGGCCTGCTGAAGGCGGGCGATCACGTGGTCTGTTCGCGCTCGGTGTTCGGGACCACCACCGTGCTGTTCAACAACTACCTGGCGCGTTTCGGCGTCGAGGTGACCTACGTCGAGCTGTCGAACCTCGAGGCCTGGGAGCAGGCGACGCAGTCGAATACGCGGCTGTACTTCTGCGAGACGCCATCGAACCCGCTGGGCGAGGTGGTGGACATCCGTGCGCTGGCCGACATCGCCCATCGCCACGACGTCCTGCTCGCGGTGGACAACTGCTTCTGCACGCCGATCCTGCAGCGCCCGCTGGATCTGGGCGCCGATATCATTATCCACTCGGCGACCAAGTTCCTTGATGGCCAGGGCCGCTGCCTCGGCGGTGCCGTGGTGGGCGACGCCGAGCGGGTGGGCAAGGATGTCTACGGCTTCCTGCGCACCGCGGGTCCGACGTTGTCGCCGTTCAACGCCTGGGTGTTCCTGAAGGGGTTGGAGACGCTGCCCCTGCGCATGCGTGCGCACAGCGAGAACGCGCTCAATCTGGCGCAGTGGCTCAAATCCCACCCCGCGGTCACGGCCGTGCATTACCCCGGCCTCGAAGATCACCCGCAGCATGCGATCGCGAAGCAGCAGCAAAGCGGCTTCGGCGGGGTCCTCAGCTTTGAGGTCGCCGGCGGGCGCGACGCGGCCTGGTCGGTGATCGACGCCACGCAGTTCCTGTCGATTACCGCGAACCTGGGCGATGCCAAGACCACCATTACCCATCCGGCCACCACCACCCACGGTCGCGTGGACCCGGAGAAGCGCGAGGCCCAGGGTATTACCGAGGCCCTGGTGCGGGTCGCGGTCGGGCTCGAGGCCGTCGCCGACATCCAGCGCGATCTGGCGCGCGGCCTCGACGCCCTCTGAGCCCACGACCCGAGCCGGGCGGGAATGTCGCGAGCCTTGAACACTCAGCCCGGCCAGTCTCCGCGTCGCCGGTCGCGCTGGCGTGTCCTCCTGACAGTCGTTATCGGGTTCCACCTGCTGGGCTTCCTGTCCTCGCTGGATGCGCTGATGTCCACCCGCACGCCGCAGGGCGCGGTGGCCTGGATCGTTTCACTCAACACCGTGCCGTATGTGGCTGTCCCGGCCTATTGGGTGTTCGGCGCCAGCGAGTTTCGCGGCTATGTCGTGGCGCGCCGCGACGAGGACTCCAGCCTGGCCCGCGCGCTGCAGCCGAAGACCGAGGAGCTGTGGTCGCACCAGTACGTCGCGCAGGAACCGAGCAAACACCTGGATGGCGTACAGCAGCTCGCCCGCTGGCCGTTTCTCCACGGCAACGAGGTCGAGCTGCTGGTGGACGGCGAGGCGACCTTCGACAGCATCTTTCGCGGCATCGGGCAGGCCGAACGCTACCTGCTGGTGCAGTTCTATATCGTGCGTGACGACGCGATCGGGCGCGAACTCCAGCGCCGGCTGGTGGAGCGTGCCGAGGCCGGTGTCGAGGTCTATTTCCTGTATGACGAGATCGGGAGCTACCGCCTGCCCGGGAGCTACCTGGACACCCTGCGGGAGGCGGGCGTCCATGTGCAGCACTTTCACTCCACCCGCGGACGCGGCAATCGCTTCCAGCTGAACTTCCGCAATCATCGCAAGATCGTGGTCGCCGATGGCGAACAGGCCTGGCTCGGCGGGCTTAATGTAGGGGACGAGTACCTGGGCCGTGATCCGGAGATCGGTTCCTGGCGCGACACCCACCTGCGCATTGCGGGGCCGTCCGCCCTCGCGTTGCAGTCGGTGTTCCTGGAGGACTGGCACTGGGCCACCGAGGCGGTCCCGGAGCTGGAATGGAAGCCGGCGACCATGGCGGAAGATGGCGTCCCGGTATTGATCCTTCCCTCCGGTCCGGCCGACGAATTCGAGACCGCCAGCCTGATGATGCAGCAGGCGATCCACGCGGCGGACCGGCGCATCTGGATAGCCAGCCCGTACTTCGTGCCCGACGAGGGCGTGCAGGGCATGCTCAAGCTGGCCGCACTCAGCGGCGTCGACGTGCGCGTGCTGATTCCCGAGGTCACCGACAACCCGCTGACCACGCATGCGGCCTACGCCTTCCTGGGGCCGCTGCTGGACGCCGGCGTGCGCATCTATCGTTACGAGGAAGGCTTCCTGCACGGCAAGGCGTTCGTGGTGGACGACATGGGCGCGGCCGTGGGTACCGTGAACCTGGACAACCGTTCCTTCCGGCTGAACTTCGAGGTCACGGCCCTGGTGCTGGACCCGGCCTTCGCGCGCGAGACGGCGCGTATGTTCGAGGCCGACTTCGCCCGCTCGCGCGAGATGACTCCGCAGGACGTGAACGATCTCCCGCTCTGGCGCCGTGTGGCCGCGCGTGCAGCCTATCTGCTGGCGCCGGTGTTGTAGCGGCGCGGCAAGCGTTCCCGCTGTTTTGTGTCCCCGCGGTAGGGTCTTCACGGCCTTTGATCTGGATCATGTGAAAGGCCGCCCTCGCTGCTAGACTTGTATTCCACATGTGTTTTCGAGGCTTGCCGTGCCGCGCGCCCTGTCCCACCTGCTGACTCTGCTGATCGCCGCTGCGCTGTTGCTGGCGCCGATCGCCGGTGCGGGGATGATGCATGGGGATCACGGGGCGCAAATGGCGACGCCGGGCCATTGCCCGGATCAAGGTGCCACAGAGCATTCGGACCTCATGCCTTTGGACCCCGCGGTTCAGGCGGACTTCTCGAGCTGCGAGATGCCGTGCGCGGTCTGTGGTGTCTGCGGGGTCTCGGCCCTGCCTTCCTCCGTGACCATGCCGGTCACCGCTTCGCTATCCCGCCCCGTTCCGGGGGCCGTGGCCATGGGTCCCGGCGCCCGCGCGGGTCCGGATCTGCGGCCCCCTCTCTGAGCCCTCCCCGGCCGGGCATCCGCCTGGCCCCGGGCGATTGTTGATCGCCCCCTCGGTGCGCGGTTTCGCGTATCGCCGTTGCATTTAGGTCCCTGGGAGGACTACATCATGATGAATGAACAAGGTTTTGGCTGGCTGGGCGGTATGGGTCTCGGCGGAGGCCTGATCGGGCTTCTGGTCCTGGTGCTGCTGATCCTCGGGATTGCCGCGCTGATCAAGTATCTGTTCGGTGGTCGGTGAGGAGTCACGCGATGACGACGTCAGAAACGAAGCCGGCGAACGCACGCGAGGCGGTGGTCATCGTCCCCGGCATGGGGTCGGACCACTGCGCGGGCATTGTGCGCGCGGCGCTGGAAAAGACCCCGGGGGTGAATTCGGTGGGAACCAATATTGCCCGGCACCGGGTGACGGTGGGGTATGCCCCCGACCAGGTCGACCCGCAGGGGCTGCGCGCCGCGGTGGAGGGCGCCGGCTACGACGTCGCGCAGGTCGAGGGGGAGGCCGGGGGTTCGGGTGCGGTGCGCCTGGTGGTGCCCGGTATGGGCTCAGATCACTGCGCGGGCATCGTGCGCGCGGCGATCGAGAAGCTCGCCGGGATCGAATCCATACGCACCAACATCTCGGACCACCGGGTGACGGTGGAGGTGACGCCTGAGGGGCCCGATGGCGAGGCCCTGCGCGCGGCGGTGGAGGGGGCTGGCTACGACGTGGCGGCGGTGGAGACCGACGACGCCGCCAGCGAGGCAGACGACGCGGCGATCGATGCCGCCTACGTGAAGCAGGCCTGGAACCGTCTGTGGTTCGCGATGGTGCCGACCATCGCGATCATGGTCCTGATGATGCCGCACATGTTTTGGCAGCCGATCCCCGGCTATCTGCTGATCATTGCGCTTTTGGCCTTCCCGGTGGTGTTCCTGGCGGGGGGCGCGGCCACGCATCGTTCCGCCTGGCGTTCGCTGAAAAGCGGCAACCTGAACATGGACGTACTGATCTCCATGGGCTCGCTGCCGCCCTACCTGATTGGACTGGTCGGTTTCGTCTATCCGATGACCTCATTCATCGAGATGGCCGCGACCATCATGGCCTTCCACATGCTTGGGCGGTATCTAGAGTACCGCGCCAAGGGCGAGGCCTCCTCGGCGATCCGCAAGCTGCTGAACCTAGGTGCGAAGACCGCCCGGGTCGAACGCGATGGCGAGGAGGTCGAGGTGTCGGTCAAGTCGCTCCAGGTGGGCGACGTGATGATCGTGCGCCCGGGCGAGAAGGTGCCGACTGACGGCGAGGTGGTGGCGGGCGAGAGCACCGTGGACGAGTCCATCGCGACCGGCGAGTCGGTGCCGGTGGACAAGGGCGAGGGTGACGCCGTGCTTGGTGCGACCCTGAACCAGCAGGGGCGGCTGAAGGTGCGCGCCACTCGGGTGGGGGCTGACACCTTCCTGTCGCAGGTGATTCGCCTGGTCAACGAGGCGCAGGGCTCGCGCGTGCCGGTGCAGGAGCTGGCGGACCGGATCACCGCCCGTTTCGTCCCGGCCGTGCTGGTCATCGCCCTGGCGGCATTCGCGGCCTGGCTGGCGTTCTCCGGGGCGTTGCAGCCCATCCTGATCTGGGGCGAGGGTTTCCTGCCCTGGGTCGATTCGGAGCGCCCGCCGCTGGTGCTGGCGATCCTGGCGGCGATCGCCGTGCTGGTTATTGCGTGCCCCTGTGCGCTGGGGCTGGCCACGCCCACCGCGCTGATGGTCGGGTCCGGCATGGGGGCCGAGCGTGGCGTGCTGATCCGCTCGGGCTCCGCGATCCAGACCCTGAAGGACATTGCGGTGATCGTGCTCGACAAGACCGGCACCATCACCCGGGGGAAGCCCGCGCTGACCGATGTCATCCCGGCCGAGGGCTTCGACGAGTCCCGCGTGCTGCGGGCCGCGGCGGCCGTCGAGGCCGGTTCCGCGCACCCGCTGGCCGACGCCATCGTGCAGGGCGCGCGGGACCGGGAGCTGGAGGTCGCCGAGGCCGAGCAGTTCCAGTCGCACACCGCGCGCGGTGTGGAGGCCCGCCTGGACGGGGAACGGGTTCTGGTGGGCAGCCAGCGCCTGCTGGAGGAGCAGGGCCTGGATCCGTCGGCCCTGCTTGGCCCGTTGCGGGAGTTGGAGGATGCCGGCAAGACCGCGATGCTGGTGGCTATCGGCGACCGCCCGGCCGGCGTTGTCGCGGTCGCCGATACGCTCAAGGAAGAGTCGCAGGCCGCGATCGAACAACTGCATGACCTCGGTATCCGCTGCGTGATGGTCACCGGCGACAACGAGCGCACCGCGAAGGCCGTGGCCGCGCAGGTGGGGATCGACGAGGTGCGGGCCGGCGTGCTGCCGGAGGGCAAGGTCGAGGCCATTCGCGAGTTGCAAAAGGAGTACGGCGAGCACGTGGCAATGGTCGGCGACGGCATCAACGACGCCCCGGCCCTGCAGCAGGCGAACGTCGGGATTGCGATCGGGGCCGGTGCCGACGTCGCGATTGAGGCGGCGGACGTGACCCTGGTGCGCGGCGAGCTGACCAAGGTCGTCGAGGCCGTCCAGCTGTCGCGGCTGACCTTCCGCAAGATCGTGCAGAACCTGTTTTGGGCCTGGGGCTACAACAGCGCCGCGATCCCGATCGCCGCGGCCGGGCTGCTGCACCCGATGATCGGCGTGATCGCGATGACCGCCAGCTCGCTGTCGGTGATCGGCAATTCCATTCTGCTGCGCCGGAGCATGCCGGCATCCCGTACTGGAGAAAAGTAATGATGAAACGACGTCAGTTTCTGGGGCTGGCCGCAGCGCTTCCCGTCATCACCACATTCGGCGGCTGGAGCCTGTTCAACCATGCAGTGTCCGCCCCCCGTTTCGACAACGCCCTGTTTCTGCCCGGCGCGAACGGCCCGTTTGCGGTGCTCGCACCCAACGAGCCGTTCACCCTGGTCGCGGAGCAGGGGTGGCTGCCGGTGCCGGGGCGCGAGGAGACCCCGTTCCTCTGGTACCGGACGCAGATGAACGGCCATGAATACCAGAATCCAATCCTCTTGCTACGCACTGGCGATGAACTGGACGTGACCCTGGACAACCAGCTCGACGAGGGCACGATCATCCACTGGCATGGCCTGCACGTTCCGGGCCGGGTGGATGGGCATCCGATCCATACGGTCGACCCCGGTGAGCAGTACGAATACCGCTTTAAAGTCACCAATCGTGGCGGTACCTACTGGTATCACACCCATGCCCATCACCGGACGGCGCGCCAGGCCCACCAGGGGCTGGCGAGCTTCCTGCTGGTGAGCGATGACGACAACGTGGTGCTGAACGAGGCTCTGGGGCTGGAACTCGGCAAGACCGACCTGCCGCTGGTGCTGCAGGACAAGCGCTTCGACCGGCTCGGCCATCTGGTGTACCAGCCGAACCCGATGCAGCGGATGATGGGGTATCTCGGCGACGAGGTGCTGGTGAACATGACGCCGTCGGCGACCCATGAAGTGGAGCGGCGCCTGCATCGCCTGCGCCTGTTGAACGGCTCCACCGCCCGGATCTACCGGCTGGCCCTGCGCGCGGAGGGTCAGGCCATTCCGTTCCGGGTCATCGGCACGGACGCGGGCCTGCTGGAGTCGCCCCGGGAGGCCCACGAGGCCTTCCTGTCGCCGGGAGAACGCCTGGAGGTCCTGGTCGACTTTGCCGCGTTTGCCGGAGGCGACCGGGTCGAGCTGCACAGCCTGGAATTCGACCCAATGGCCGGTGGCGGCATGGGCGGCGGAATGATGGGGCGTGGCATGGGTCGCATGATGGGTGGCGGCATGCACGACGGCGATCCGCTCGCATTGCTCGAGTTCGTGGTCCGCGAGGGCGAGGCGGTCACCGCCGAGGTGCCCGAGCGTTTGTCGCGGATCGAGCCCATCGACGTGACGGATGCCGGCGAACGGGATATCCGTCTGGACATGGCGCCGATGCAATGGCGCATCAACGGAGAGACGTACGATCCTGACCGGGTGCCGATCGAGGTGGATGCCAACACGCGGGAGGTCTGGACGATTCGCAATGCGGACCGCAGCATGCCGCATCCGATGCATATCCATGGCTTCTCGTTCCAGGTGCTGTCACGTTCGGGCGGTCCGGACTTCGTGCGCCAGCAGGCCGTGAACGATGAAGGCCTGACCGTCACGGACCTGGGCTGGAAGGACACGGTCCTGCTGTGGCCGGGCGAGACCGTGCGCATCGCGCTCGACTTCACCCATCACTACGATGGCGATCAGCTCTACGTGTTCCACTGTCATAATCTGGAGCACGAGGACAACGACATGATGGTGAACGTGCGCGTCCGCGCCTGACCGTGCGTAGCGACAGAGGGATGCCATGAGCGAAAGACCGCGGCCGCACCCGGCCGTCTACCGCGCGGCCGAGGCCGCGCTGCGCGAGCGCGACCCGGAGGCCAAGTGTGAGCGTGTGCTGGAGCTGACGCGCGCCTGGTGGGCGGATGAGCTGGAGGGTGCGACTGCCCCCGCGCCGCAACGCATGGAGGTGCCCGGACGGCCGGAGCGGCCGGTGCTGGTGCATCCGAAGGAGCTGCCGCGGCGTGGGCTAAAGACCACTGCCGGTCGGGTCGCACTGGTGCATGCGGTGGCGCACATCGAGTTCAATGCGATCAACCTGGCACTGGATGCCGTGTACCGATTCCGCGACATGCCGGCGCCGTTCGTCAGCGACTGGCTGCAGGTCGCGGCGGAGGAGGCGCGGCACTTCCGGTTGCTGCGGGCGCGGCTCCTCGAGCTGGGTGCGGACTACGGGGATCTGGCGGCCCACAACGGCTTGTGGGAGGCGGCGCTGGCGACCGACCACGACGTGATGGTGCGCATGGCACTGGTGCCGCGGGTGCTGGAGGCACGCGGCTTGGACGTGACTCCGGGCATGATCCAGCGGCTGGAGGCGGCGGGGGATGTCGACACCGTGGGCCTGTTGGGGATCATCCAGCGCGAGGAGGTCGCGCACGTGGCGATCGGTACGCACTGGTTCCGCGAACTGGCCCGGGCACGCGGTCTCGATCCCGAACCGCTGTTCCTCGACCTGCTGGCCGAATACATGCCCGGCCGCGTGCGCCCACCATTCGCGCACGCGGCACGCCGCGCCGCCGGCTTCACCGAATCCGAGATGGCCCAACTGGAGGCTCAGGCCGCCGCCCCGACCTCCTCGTAGGGTGCGGTTGAGCGCAGCGAAACGCACCGTTCTCCACGCCGTGCGGACCCGTGATGCGATTTGCTGCGCTCATCACATCCTATGCCCCCGGCGCCCGCTTCGCGGGCGCGGCACGCTATGGCCGCAGGCCGAGCGTGCCCAAGATGTCCGAAAGTCTAGCCATCATCCACTAGCTATATCGCTGGGATAGCCGTTGTTTGGACCTTCCTCCCCGTTGTCGTCGCGCCGAGTGGAGAGGGTTTTCGCGGGAGAAGAGGCGCTGGATGTCTGAGCGGAGCCGAAGGCGCAGCGAGTTCAGCGCCGCCCGCGAAAAGCCTCGGAGCGAGGGAAACCCCGGCCCGCACAGCGGGCCGGGGTCGCGGCAGTCGGGCGTGTTTCTTGGGTACTTCTTTGTACGAGCAAAGAAGTACCTCGCGGTGCGCTCGCGAGAGAGCGCGTGGCAGGCGGCGGACCGAAGGCACGTAAACACCGAACGCCGAACCAGGCCTAGCCTCGACGTGAAAGGCTATCTTCGTACGGATACGATTCGGGACCCTGTGGACTTTCTGTTAGGGCTTGGCGGGGACGTTCGCGGGCAAGCCCGCTCCCACAAACCCTGCTTTCGCAGAGTGCGATCCGGTAGTGCTCGCTGTGGCGGATTCGCTTAGGTGCAGAGCAGGTGTTCGGGGTAGGGCGAGCCGTCGAGTTGGCGCAGGACGGGGCCTGCCGCGCTGATCTCAAGGTAGCCGGGGTGTTCGTCCCAGGCGGGCAGAACGCAGCGTTGGCGTGGCTGGCCGTCGACGGTCAGCTTGTGGATCGCCGGGCGGTGGGTATGGCCGTGGATCATTAGCGGGACGTCGGCGTCGCGGAAGGTGTCGGCGACTGTTTCGGCATTGACGTCCATGATCGCGGCGGCCTTCATCTGGCCGCTGTCGCGGCTGGCGGCGCGCATGGCCTCGGCCTGGCGGATGCGTTCTTCCAGCGGATGGGCGAGAAACGCCCGTTGCCATTCCCCACTGCGTACTTGCTGACGAAACGCCATGTGCTCGGTGTCGTCGGTGCACAGGGAGTCACCGTGCAGGAGCACGGCGGGTCCGCAGGGCAGGGCCGCATGCAGGGGGTCGGGGGCAAGTTGCATGCCCGCGCGCGCGGCGTAGGCCTCGCCCACGAGAAAATCCCGATTGCCATGGATAAAGGCAACCGGGATGTCCAGTGTCTTCAGGCCTGCGGCGAGCCGTTCGGCAGCGGGAAAGCCGGCGTCGTCGCCGACCCAGTACTCGAACAGGTCGCCGAGGATGTACAGAGAGGAGGCCGCGCGCGCCGGCCCTTCGAGGAAGGCGAGCGTGGCCTCCAGCAGAGGGCCGGGTTCGCGATCCAGATGCAGGTCGGAGATGACCAGGGCCGGCGCGCGGGCACTCACGAAGAGGTTAGTCCTCGACGCGCTTGACGCTTTCCATCACGACCGGCTCCTGCGGTACGTCCTGATGCATGCCGGCGCGGCCGGTGGGAAGAGCCTCGATCTTGCGCACCACGTCCATGCCCTCGGAGACCTTGCCGAACACGGCATAGCCCCAGCCCTGCGCGTTCGGGGCCGTGTGGTTCAGGAAGTCGTTGTCGTTCACGTTGATGAAGAACTGGGCGGTGGCGGAATGCGGGTCCTGAGTACGCGCCATGGAGATCGCACCGACCACGTTCTTCAGACCATTGTCCGCTTCGTTGCGGATCGGCTCGCCAGCGGACTTCTGGTTCATATCCTTGTCGAAGCCGCCGCCCTGGACCATGAAGCCCGGGATCACGCGGTGAAAGATCGTGCCGTCGAAGAAGCCATCATCCACGTAGGAGAGGAAGTTGGCGACCGTCTCCGGGGCGGCTTCGGCGTTGAGTTCCAGCACGATGTGGCCATGGTTGGTTTCGATCGCGACCTGCGGGTTGGTGTCGGCCATGGGGGCTCCTGAAAGCAATAGGGCAAGAAGGGCGGTGGCCAGCACAATGCCGAGCCGGAAACGGGATCGTTGCACGGGACTGACCCTCCTGATGAATGTCGGGCGGCCATGGTACCCGGCGGGCCGGATGCTCGCCAGCAACGGCACCATGCCCACGGAATGCCCGGCTGGTGGCTCGCGGGGCGCTCCGCTACCATGCGCGCGATGACGAACTCGATAATCCGCACCCGCTTCGCCCCCAGTCCCACCGGCCTGTTGCACCTGGGCAATGTACGCACGGCGCTGTTCAGCGCGCTGCGGGCCCGTTCGCGCGGAGGGCATTTCCTGCTGCGCATCGAGGACACCGACGCCGAGCGCTCGCGCCCGGAGTTCGTCGACGCACTGCAGCGCGATCTGCGCTGGCTGGGGCTGGACTGGGACGAGGGCTTTGGTGCCGGGGGCGATGCCGGCCCCTACGCGCAGTCCGAGCGCGGCGAACTCTACGCGGGCTATTACCGCCAGCTGATCGATCAGGGGCTCGCCTATCCCTGTTTCTGCTCACCGGCAGAACTGGAGCGCGGACGCAAGCGCATGCGTGCCCAGGGCAAGCCGCCGCGCTATCCGGGGACCTGCGCCCATCTGAGTGCGGAGGAGGTCGGTCGGCGCGAGGCCGAGGGGCAAGAGCCCACGCTGCGTTTTCGTGTGCCACTGGGCCGGACCATCCGCTTCGAGGACGGGGTGCGTGGGCCGGTCAGCTTCCGTACCGACGAGATCGGTGATTTCGTGATTCGCCGCTCCGATGGCACGCCGGCCTTCTTCTTCTCCAACGCGATCGACGATGCCCTGATGGGCGTGACCGACGTGGTGCGCGGTGAGGATCATATCGCCAACACCCCGCGGCAGATGATGCTGCTGGAGGCCCTGGGCCTGGGCGCTCCGGCCTATCACCACCTGCCATTGGTGATGGGGCAGGACGGCGCGCCGCTGTCCAAGCGCAATGGTTCCGCGAGCGTCGAGGAGTTGCGGACGAAGGGCTATCTGCCGGTCGCGATCCTGAACCACCTGGCGCGTCTTGGGCATCGCTACGAGAGCGATGCCCTGCTGTCGCCCACGGAGCTGGCGGCCGGATTCAGCCCCGAGCGTATTGGTCACAGCGCGGCGCGGCATGATCCGCAGCAGCTGGATCACTGGCAGTCGGAGGCCTTGCGTAGCCTTTCGGATGCCGAGATGCAGGCCTACCTGGAGGCGGCGGGGGTGCTGGAGGCGGTGGCCGCCGAGCAGCGCCCGGCGCTGGCGCGGCTGCTGCGCGACAACATCACCCGCGCCGAGGAGGCGCCACTGTGGGTCGCGGCGTTCGCCGCCGATCCGGCGCCATACAGCGCGGCCGCGCGCGAGGAACTGACGGCTGCCGGCGCGGATTTCTTTAGCGCAGGGCTGGAGGCGCTGGATGCGGCCGAGGATTTTCCAGCCCTGGCCAAGGCGGTGGGGCAGGCCACCGAACGCAAGGGGCGCAAGCTGTTCATGCCGCTGCGGGCCGCGTTGTCCGGCCAGACCTTTGGACCGGAGCTGCCGCGTATCTGGGAGTATCTGGGGCGCGAACGCGTGCGTCTGCGGCTGGAGGCCGCGCGTCGTCACGCAGCGGGCTAAACCCGCGAGGAGCAAGCGCCCGCCGCCCGCAGGCGGGCGCTGGACGCCATTGTTCAGGCCGCTTCGTGGGTCCCGAAGGCGCGGGCGCGCAGGGTGTTGTCCAGCAGCATCGCCACGGTCATCGGACCGACCCCGCCCGGCACGGGCGTGATCCAGGCGGCCTTCTCGGCGGCGGCGTCGAACTCCACGTCGCCGGTCAGGGTGCCGTCGTCGCGGCGGTTGATGCCGATGTCGATCACCGTGGCGCCGGGCTTGATCCAGTCGCCCTTGACCAGACCGGGCTTGCCGACCGCGGCGACGACGATGTCGGACTGTCGTGCAATGGCGGCGGTATCCGGGGTGAAGCGATGGCAGATGGTCGGGGTCGCACCGGCCAGCAGCAGTTCCAGAGCCATGGGTCGGCCGACGATATTGGAGGCGCCGATCACGCAGGCTGTGCGGCCCTTGAACGGTTCCTCAATATGCCTCAGTAGCTGGATGACACCCCAGGGGGTGCAGGGGCGCAGGCGTGGCACGCGCGCCACCAGGCGGCCGACGTTGTACGGGTGGAAGCCGTCCACGTCTTTGGCCGGGGAGATGCGCTCGATCACCGTCTCGGGGTCAATGTGATCCGGCAGCGGCAGCTGGACCAGGATGCCGTCGATGGTGCGGTCGGCATTGAGCTGGTCGATCAACGCCAGCAGATCGGTCTGCGGCGTGCCCGCGGGCAGGTCATAGGAGTGCGAGACGACACCCACCTGTTCGCAGGCCTTGCGCTTGTTGCGCACATAGACCTCGGAGGCCGGGTTGGTCCCGACTAGCACCACGGCGAGGCCCGGCGGACGCAGGTCGCGGGCGGTCATGGATTCGATCTCGGTCGCGATTCTTGCGCGGTGGGTCTGGCCAATCGCGCGTCCGTCGATGATCTGGGCCGTCATGGGGTCTCGCCTCCGGGGGAACGCCCGCGATCTTCCCATGGCGGGCGCGGGGGCTCAAGCGATTTGCCGGGCGGAATCTGCATGGGGGCGAGGCGGATGCCTCGGCCAGCGGAGATGCCTGGCTACAGGGCCGCCGAGAGGCCGCTTGCGGGCGCGCTGGCCTCGCAGCGGTTGCGCCCGTCCTGTTTGGCGCGATAGAGCGAGTCGTCGGCACGGGCAATCAGGGTCTCGGCGGTGTCCCTGGATTTCGGGTTCGCGTCGAGGCTGGCGATGCCGACGCTGACCGTGACCGTCAGGGTATCCGGTGCGCAGGGCGGGGCGGCCTGGTGCCCGGTCAGGGTGATCGGGTGGCCGGATATGGCTTCGCGCAGCTTCTCGCCCAGCGCCATGGCTGCTTTGAGGTCGGTATGCGGGGCGACGACGACGAACTCCTCCCCGCCGAAGCGCGCGGCGAGATCGGAGCGCCGCAGGACTTGCTGCATGCGTTCGGCCAGGGTCGTCAGGATGTAGTCCCCGATCAGGTGCCCCAGGCGGTCATTGATCGGCTTGAACTGGTCGATATCCAGCATCACGACGGACAATGGCTGGCCGTAGCGCCGGGCGCGGGATACCTCCTCGTCCAGCCGGCGATCCATGTGCCGGCGGTTGAACAGGCCGGTCAGAGGGTCGGTGATGGATTCGTGTTCCAGCCGCGTAATGTGGCGGATCTTCTCCACCGAGCTGTGGGTCAGGCCGACCACGGTGCAGACGAAACACCCCCCGAGGAGGAAGATGGCCGGCACCAGGAGATCGGGCAGGCCCTCGTAGAGCCCCCAGTTCAGCGGGATGTAGCCGAAGTAGCCGAGGGTAAAGACCGGGACCAGAAAGAACATCATCTTCCAGCCGGTGCGGACCCGGCTCTCGGGGAGCTCGCGCAGCAGCCGGGCGAGTGTCCATTGGGCATACAGGAGGCCGCTTGCCCCCAATACAATGGCTGTGTTGGCTACCCAGTCGAGCATCCGTCCCCTCCGCGCTCGCGACCCTGCGAACGTCCCGAGCCGACGTTAGCACGGAGCCGCGCCCGAGGGGAGGGCATTGCAGGCGGAATCTGTTGATGAATGTTGACCGCGAACCCCTCGCGGGGCTACCATCCTGCGCTCGCTGTGTAGGCCCTTTAGCGGGGACGGCTCGACGGGGTATAGCGCAGTCTGGTAGCGCGCCTGCTTTGGGAGCAGGATGTCGGGGGTTCGAATCCCTCTACCCCGACCATGGCTCCCGGCCACGGTTTTCCGGCAGGCTCGGATCAGGCGCCATGGCCTCAATGCTCGGCGGTAACGCGCTCGTAGCTCAACCGGATAGAGCATCGGCCTTCTAAGCCGACGGTTGCAGGTTCGAGTCCTGCCGGGCGCGCCAGGGCCGCCCTTCGCGCAAGTAGCTGTACAGTGACACGGTGGTGACCGTAGCTCAGTTGGTAGAGTCCCGGATTGTGACTCCGGTTGTCGTGGGTTCGAGTCCCATCGGTCACCCCACCCCCTTTTTTGTTCAGGGGGCCGTTAGCTCAATTGGTAGAGCAGTGGACTCTTAATCCATTGGTTGTAGGTTCGATTCCTACACGGCCCACCATTTCTTTTGCTCCTCTTCCTCTTGTCTTCTCGCAAAGCGCTGCTGGCGTGGGCGGGCCCCTTTGCTGTGTCTGGCGCGAACGCGCGCCGTGATGTGATCGATGCTTTCACCTTCCATTCAGATGCGTGGGCGTAGTCTGTCTGCGTGTTGAGGATCAGGGCGGTTCGTGCCGTCGGGAGGCTAGAAAGGTGACAAGCAGGATTCTGACGATACTGTTTCTGGTGGTTTCCGTGACCTTGCTGGCAGGGTGTCAGACGGTGAGCAAGCAGCAGACGGGGGCCCTGATCGGGGGCGCGGCAGGCGGTGTTATCGGCAGTCAGATCGGCGGCGGGCGCGGGCGTACTGCGGCGATTATTGCCGGGACCCTGGCGGGTGCGGCGGTTGGTGGTTCGGTGGGGCGGAGCATGGATGACGTGGACCGGATGCGCGTGTCGCGTACGCTGGAGACGGTCCCGGATCGCCAGAGCTCGACCTGGCGCAACCCGAATACCGGGCATCAGTACCACGCCACACCGACCCGGACCTACCGCTCCTCGGGGCAGGACTGCCGCGAGTACCAGGTGCAGGCCACCATGGACGGCTACCCCGAAACGATTAACGGCACGGCCTGCCGTGATGCCAGCGGGCGCTGGGTGGATGTTTAGAGAGAACCCCGGTGCCCCGGGCGACTTGCCCGGAGACGGGTCACCCGGAAGACGGCCACAAAAAAGCCCCGCATGAGCGGGGCTTTCTCGTTCCGGGGTGGCCCCCGGAAAGGGTGAGAACCGATCAGGACCTGCGGTACATGTCCTCGGTGGTCGGGACGTAGCCGAGGTTGTCCTCGCCGATGCCCTTGACCTTCGGTTCGTTGAGGTCGCTGATGCGCACATTGCCGTCCTGGCTGCGCAGGTAGTCGGCGACGCCGTCCCAGATGTCGACCCCGACACCGCCGGGCACGCTCTGCTGCACGCTGGCCCAGCCGGCGACGACGTATTCCTTGTCGGCGTCCAGCTTCCTGCCGTCCAGTTCCATTTCGGAGATCCGGTTGCCGGCACTGGCGCTCGGGTCGATGGCGTACTTCAGGCCGCCGACACGGACCATGTCGCCGCCCTGCTGGTAGAACGGGTCGGCGTTGTACAGGTTGTCGGCCACGTCTTCCAGGATCTCCTTGATCTGGGCCCCGGTGAACGCGTTGCGGGTCATCTCCGGGTAGGTGAGACCGGTCTGGTCCATCACGTGCTCGAAGGTGATCGGCATGCCCGGCAGCACGGTGGTGCCCCAGCGGAAGCCCGGGGAGAACGAGATCTGCGCATCGTTGTATTCAATCAGGCCATCGCAGATCAGCTGGTCGAAGGTGCCGTTGAAGTTGCCGCGGCGGAACAGCAGGTCCTCGGTGACCGCCAGTTCCTCGGACAGCTTCTCCTCCATGTTGAAGGTCTCGCCCTTCCAGGTGACCTCGCTGTTGCGCATGTTGTGGATGTAGGTCGCCATTGCCGGGTCTTCCGGCAGCATCTCGGCGAACACCGGCACCAGGCGGTATTCCCAGTCCTTGATTGCGCCGTCGCGGAAGTCGAAGTCCAGCACGCCGACGAACTTGGCATTCGAGCCGGCATTGGTGACCAGGCAGGTCCCGCCGTCGGGGCGCTCGACTGGCAGGGGCTGCGGCACGGCATCATGGGTATGGCCGCCCATGATGGCGTCCAGGCCCTCGACCATGCCGGCCATCTTGATGTCCACGTCCATGCCGTTGTGCGACAGGGCAACGACGATCTCGGCGCCTTCGGCACGCGCGTCGTTGACGGTCTCCTGCATGTCGTCCGGACGGATGCCGAAGGACCACTGTTCAACCATCCAGCGCGGGTTGGCGATCGGGGTGTAGGGGAAGGCCTGGCCGACCACCGCCACGTTCACGCCGTTCATCTCGCGGATCACGTAGGGCTTGAAGATGCGGTCACCCCAGTCCACGTCGCGCACGTTCTGGGCGACGAAGTCGATGCCGGCATCGGCGAAGTCGCCGTTCACGACCTCTTCCACGCGGTCGGCGCCGTAGGTGAATTCCCAGTGACCGGTCATGACGTCGATGCCCAGCAGTTTCTGTGCATCCACCATGTCCTGCGCGTTGGTCCAAAGCGCGGAGCCGGAGCCGCCGCCCCAAGTGTCGCCGCCGTCCAGCAGGAGGGCGTTGGGTCGCGAGTCACGCAGCTTGTTGATCAGCGTCTTCAGATGCGCAAAGCCGCCTACGCGACCGTACTGTTCGGCCGCCTCCATGAAGTTCAGGTTGGTATAGGCGTGGGCGTAGATGCTGTCGCGTTCGATGTCGTAATGCTTGAGGAAGTGCTCGCTCACGATGTGCGGCGGACGGTTACGCATGTCCGCCACGCCGAGGTTGACGTTCGGCTCGCGGAAGTACACCGGCTTGAGCTGGGCGTGGCAGTCGGTGTAGTGCAGCAGGTGCACATTGCCGAAGCGATCCAGGGTGTCGTAGGGATCACCCGCAGTGCCGCCCTTGTTGTTGCTGCAGGCGGCGGTGCCCAGGGGGAAACCGGCGGCGCTGGCGGCGGCCAGTAACTGCATGAATTCTCGGCGTGAGATGTGCATAAGGAGTTCTACCTCTCTTGTCCGGGTGTATTGGTGGTGGGTTTTCGGGCAGTTCTATGACTGTCGGTAGACGAACGGTCCTGCGGGAACATTCCCCGTGTACGGGGTTTCTATCGCCGGTCCTCGCGCGCCTCGCGTGCGGTCTCTCGGGCCGTGTCGCGCTTGTCCTCGATGCGTTGACGGTCGCGCTCGCTGGCATCCGAGGCGTCCATTCCCGCCTCGAACTGGCGCACGGCCTCCTCGTACTGGGCGCGATGAAAGAAGTATTCGGCCATGGCCTCGCGGCTGATTGCAATATACCCGGCGGCGTCCGCGATGTCCGCCTGCAGGCGCAGGAGCTCCGGATTGGGGGCCGCCTCGCGGCGGATCATGTCGGACAGGATGCGAATGGCGCGGTCGGGCTGTCCGAGGTCGCGGTGGACCCGGGCCAGGCGTTCGCGGATCACCGGGTGGCCGGGGTACACCGCGTCCAGATCCTCCAGCCGTTCCAGCGCCGCGCTGTGTTCGCCTTCCTCGCGCAGCAGTGCCGCGAACGCGAGTTCGAGGGTCAGTCCGGGGGCGTCCGCTGCCTCCAGGCGTTCGAGCTGTTCGCGGGCGCGGCCGGGTTCTCCGCGCTCGAGATAGGCGACCGCCGCCCCGTAGCGCTGCTGTGGCGAAGGGGTGTCCGTTGCGCGGAAGCGCTCCAGGGTTCGCCGTGGATCCTGCAGCGCCTGCATGCGCGCCTGCATCCACTGGAATTCGGGGCCGCGGTTGCGGGTGTCGCTGGCGGCCATCTGGTTTGCGCGGTTGCGGGCGTCGGTGATCCGGTCGAGGGTGACCGGGTGCGTGCGCAGGTACTCCGGCACCTGGTCGCCTACCCCGCGCGAGAGCTCTTGCAGGCGCTCGAAGAAATCGGCCATCGCATTGGGGTCGAAGCCGGTGCCTTGCAGGATCTGCATCCCGGCCCGATCCGCCTCGGCCTCGTTTGCGCGGGTAAAATTGATCTGTTGCTGGATGCCGCCGGCCACACCCCCGGTAATGATGGCCGAGCCCAGGGTCGGATCCACCGCCGAGGCAAGGATGCCCGCCAGGATGGCGAGGCCGGTGGTGAAATTGATGTCGCGCCCGCGCGCGAACATGCGCGCGAGGTGCCGTTGGGTAACATGCGCGATTTCGTGTGCGACCACGGCGGCCAGTTCGGCCTCGTCGCGGACCTCTAGCATGAGCCCGGCATGGATGCCGATGATGCCCCCGGGCATCGCGAAGGCGTTCACCTGGCTGTTGTCGATGGTCAGGAAGTAGAACGGCCCATCGGCGCTGGGTGCGTTGGCCAGCAATTGGCGTCCCAGGGAGTCGACATAAAAGACGATCTCGGGATCGGTCACCAGGGGGGCGCTGCGGCGGACCTCGCGCAGCAGGGAGCGGCCGAGCTCGCGTTCTTCCGCCGGGGTCAGTACGCCGCCGGAGGCCTCGCCCAGGTCGGGCAGGGAAACGCCACTGGAGTGGGCGGGTGGTACCGCCAGGCTCGCCACCACCAGAAGGACGGCGAGCAGGAAATGGACAATAGAAGGCATGCCGCGAGGGCCGGCGGGCGCCGGCCCTCTTATGTGGGCATGCCGGGGGCGGTCGTTACTTGCCAAGCCCCGGGGCCGACGAATAGGTGCGCATGCTGTCGCGGGTTTCCCACAGCTTCGGCTTGAGCATCGCCGCAGGCACCATGAACTTCTTGCGGTCCAGCACCTTGTGGGTGCGGACGAGCTTGATGACGTCGTCATAGTCCATCTTGAACAGCAGGCCCACGTCGCCGCCGGAGGTACGCCGCGCGATCATGTAGTTGTCCTGCATGTCGTGCACGTAGATGTTGGCAGGGCGCAGCTTGCCGTTTTCGTCTTTCAGCGTGACGGCATAGTGGCCGTCGACCTGGAATTCGCTCTTGTCCACCGGGATATCCTCCGCGAAGCAATGAAGCTGATGTGTCTGCATCAGCGTTTTCTTAAGCGTGGGCGACGATAGCAGAACTTTTCGTCCCGGGCGACCATCCACCTCTCCCCCCTTGGTCTTGTTTGCATTTCCGATCGGTTTCGCTATGCTCCGCGCCCACTCCTTGCGTAGAGCGGCCGCCGGTCAGAGCTCACGCGACGAGTACGGCATCCCCCGCAAGTGAAAGACCCGGAGCGCAGCGTGTACGGATTTACCGAGATCACCCCGGACGAACTGGAACAGTGGCGCAACGAGGGCAAGAGCTTTCGTTTGCTGGATGTGCGCTCGCCGGGCGAGACCGGTCGCGGCGTCATCCCGGGAGCGGAGCTTGTCCCGCTGGCCACCTTGCCGCTGCGCAAGGACGAGTTCACCGGTAGTGATGCGCCGGTGGTCATTTACTGTCAGAGTGGGGCGCGTTCCGCCCAGGCCTGCGCCTTTCTCGCCCAACAGGGGGTGGACTGTGCAAGCAGCCTGCGCGGCGGCATTGTCGGGTGGGCCCAGACCGGAAAACCGGTGGTAAGCCCGGATTAGAATTCGGTTGTATTCCGATGCCGATTCGCCTATAAGGGGGAATTCGGTTGATTACCGTTCGGTAATGGCTGCAGCGCACAGGGCCCAACCGGACCGCAGTACACGACTGATAAAACGCACTCAAAGGAGAGAAACGATGGCCAACTTTGACCAAGAACTCGATGCTTCCGGCCTGAACTGCCCGCTGCCCATCCTGCGCGCCAAGAAGGCGCTGGCCGCGATGGACGCCGGCCAGGTTCTGCACATCATCGCGACCGACCCGGGCGCCGTGAAGGACTTCCAGGCATTTTCCAAGCAGACCGGCAACGAGCTGATGGAGCACAAGGAAGAAGGCGGCAAGTTCTACTTCCTGATCAAGAAGGGCTAAGGCGCTTCAAGTGCTTGATTCGGGGCGGCAATTCGCAAGGGTTGCCGCCCCGAATCCTGAATAACGATGGTTGCCATGCGGTAACTGGATTGGTGCCTGGACGAGGTCTAGGCTGGCTGCGCAAGGTTCACAAGAAACCTGCATCGCCTAAAGCGAAGAGGTGTGAGATATGGCGACATACGCTGAGATGCAGCAAATCTTCGACGATATTCGTGGAGATTTTCGCTACGACCACGAGCTTAACGGCTGCCTGAACTGCGGCATCTGCACGGCCACGTGTCCGTCCGCCCAGTTCTACGATTACTCGCCCCGCGAGATCGTGCAGCTGCTCTGGACCGAGAACGTCGAGCAGATCTACGACGCGATGCAGGAAAAGATCTGGGCCTGCGCCCAGTGCATGACCTGTGCGGCGCGCTGCCCGTTTAAGAACTCCCCCGGTGGCCTGGTCGCGATCATGCGCGAAGTGGCCATCAAGCACGAGATGCAGTCCGCCAAGGACGTGCTTCGTCCGTTCGGCCGCGTCATGCTCAAGCTGATCACCACGGGGAACCAGCTGTCTCCCGATATGATCCAGCCCGATCACTTCCCTGACTGGGGTCCCAACATCCAGAAGGTGGAAGGTGATCTGCGCATCCTGCGCAAGGCAATTCCGGTGAAGACGCTGCAGACGGTCGAGACCGCCTGGGAAGTGTCCCTGAAGACCTCGGTGGAGATGTACACCATCTGGGAAATGACCGGAGTCCTGAAGTCCCTCGAGCTGATGGACGAGAACCTCTTCGACGTGATCGAAGACTTCATCGACGAGAAGCGCGAGGACTACGAAGACTGGCTCGAGGAGCAGGAAGAGGAAGACGACGAGTAAGTCGCCTGCCGATTCCCGCATCCAAGACATCAGGAGAAGCGTTATGAGTGAACAGACCCCAGGCAATCACAACCAGAATGGTGAAGGCGCTGGCGCCGGCACCATGAAGCCCGGTTCCCACAACACCGACGGGCAGGGCATCGCCGGTCACGGTTCGTTCTTCCAGTCGACCGACCTGTCGAAGGAAGACGCAGTCAAGGCCACCGACTGGGTGCGCAAGCACGTCGACCGCCGCACCGTCGACCTTGGCGACCGCATGGACGACGTCCGCGAGCACATGTACGAGCTCGAGAAGGACGGCCAGATCATCATTCATCGCATTAACGATGAACACGAGCCGATGTCGGTAAAGACCCTGTTCGGCTGGGACAAGAAGGTCCCGACCAAGCAGCTGTGGCACCACAAGTCCTGTGGCCAGTGCGGGAACATCCCTGGCTACCCGACCTCGCTGCTGTGGTTCATGAACAAGTTCGGCTTCGAGCCGGGCAAGGACTACCTCGACGAAACCGACCAGACCTCCTGCACCGCGTGGAACTACCACGGCTCCGGTATCGGGAACGTCGAGTCGCTCGCTGCGGTGTTCCTGCGCAACTTCCACCAGGCCTACGTCTCCGGCAAGCAGCACGGCCACGAGCTGGGTCATTTCTACCCGCTGGTGCATTGCGGCACGTCCTTCGGTAACTACAAGGAGATCCGCAAGTATCTGGTCGAGTCCGCCGAGCTGCGCGAGAAGGTCACCAAGATCCTCGGCAAGCTGGGTCGCCTGGTCGACGGCAAGCTGGTCATCCCGGAAGAGATCATCCACTACTCCGAGTGGGTGCACGTGATGCGTAACCGCATCGCTTCCGAGCTGCAGACCATCGATGTCTCCCACATCCGCACCACCGCCCACGTGGCCTGCCATTACTACAAGATGGTTCACGAGGACGCGGTGTACGATCCGACCGTGCTGGGCGGCAACCGTACCGCGATCATTACCTCCACCGCCCAGGCCCTGGGTGCGCAGGTGATCGACTATTCGACCTGGTACGACTGCTGCGGCTTCGGCTTCCGCCACATCATCTCCGAGCGCGAATTCACTCGCTCGTTCACGATGGATCGCAAGATCCGCGTGGCCCGCGAGGAAGCCAACGCTGACGTGATGCTGGCCAACGATACCGGCTGTGTCACGACCATGGACAAGAACCAGTGGATCGGCAAGGCACACAACCAGAACTTCCAGATCCCGATCATGGCGGAAGTCCAGTTCGCGGCCCTGGCCTGCGGTGCGGACCCGTTCAAGATCGTCCAGCTGCAGTGGCACGCGTCGCCCTGCGAGGACCTGGTCGAGAAGATGGGCATGTCCTGGTCCGAGGCCAAGAAGACCTTCCAGGAGTACCTGAAGGAAGTCGAAGCCGGCAATATCGAATACCTCTACAATCCTGAACTCGCTTACGGGGGCAAGGTCTGATGCAGCAAGATACCGTTCTAGTAGTGGGTGGTGGGCCGGCCGGTCTGGCCGCTGCCGCCAATGTCAACTCGGCCGGCTACAAGGCCGTGGTTGTCGAGAAGGAAGACGTCCTCGGCGGCGCCCCGATCCTGTCGGGTTACGCCAAGCTGGTGCCTTCCGGCGAGTGGGCCAAGGACGCCATAGGTCGCATGGTCAAGCGCGTGGAAGACGACGCCAACTCGACCGTGCACAAGAGCGCCAAGGTCGAGAAGCTGGAAGGCGAGGCGGGTAACTTCACCGCCAAGCTGACCAACGGCGAATCCGTCCAGGCCGGCGCCGTGGTTCTGGCAACCGGGTTCACCCATTTCGACTCCATCAACAAGCCGGAGTGGGGTTTTGGCACGTATGAAGACGTGCTGACCACCACCCAGATGGAACAGATGGTGGGCAGTGGCAAGATCGCCTGCCCGTCCGACGGCCGTGTGCCGGAACGTGTCTGCATCCTGCTGTGTGTGGGCTCCCGTGACCGTCAGATCGGTCGCGAATGGTGCTCCAAGATCTGCTGTACCGTCTCCGCCAACCTGGCGATGGAAATCAAGGAGATCTCGCCGGAAACCGACGTGTTCATCTACTACATGGACATCCGGACCTTCGGCTTGTACGAAGACAAGTTCTACTGGAAGTCCCAGGAAGAGTTCAAAACCAAGTTCGTCAAGGCCCGTATCGCGGAAGTGACGGCCTCGGGCGATGGTCGCCTGCTGGTCAAGGGTGAAGATACCCTGGTCAAGCGCCCGATCATCATCCCGTTCGATATCGTCGTGCATGCCATTGGCATGGATCCGAACGCGGATAACCCCGAGCTTTCCCAGGTGTTCGGTATCGGCCTCGAGAAGCACGGCTTCATCGAGAAGGCCGAGCAGTACACCAACACCTGTGGTACCACCCGCAAGGGGATCTACTCCTGCGGTGCGGCCTACGGTCCCGAGACGATCGACGACTCGATCGCCCAGGGTGCCGCCGCCGGTGGCCGCGCGGTTGCGGATCTGCATGCGCTGGTTCAGAAAGCCGGCTGAGGTCGTCAGCGACGAGGCGGCTTCGGGGCTGGTCCCGGAGCCGCTTGAGGTTACCTTTGACAAGGAGATCCTCGCGTCCAAGCTCTCCACCCTGAAAGCGACCATCGCCGAAGCGGGCGGGGTCGATGGGTTGGAGACGTTCATCGAGGCCTTGCGTTCGAAGCATGAAGTCTTTGCGGCGATCGTGGCGAAGGGCGACGAGATCGATGCAGAGGATGTTCGGGCCCTTGGGGGGCTGGTCTTCTCGGTTCGCCGGAAGCTGGTCACCCTGATGGCGGAACGGCAAGGCGCCCTGGTGGATGGGGTACGTTCCCTGGTCCGCCCGGATGTGGATGTCAACGAACGCCTGGCCGCATTCGCGGACCTGGCGGCGGATGACAAGAAGCTGCGCCGGGCGATCTGGGACTTCGGTGCCGAGATCCTGCATTTTGCAGATCCCGACGCCGTGCCACTGGCCTGTCGCTGGGTCTGGGATACTTCGACCACGACCGGGTCGTTGCGCGAGTTCATTCGCGCCAACGACACGCTTCGGTCGATCCCGATCGGGGAGTCGGTCGGTGCGATCGAGGGGGCGCGGCGCTGGTTTTACGAGGCGCTGGCGGAAGAGGGCTTTTACCGAGACCTGCCGTTTGTGACGGATCTGGTCTGGGTCCAGGCCTATTCGGACTACGCCCGTTCGCTATCGATGAGTTTAGGGATGATCGACAACCAGTTTGGTGGCAAGCAGGATCCACTGGAGCTGGCTGTGAAGATGCTGGGGATCGATTCCCCGGAAGGTCGCCTGAAAGGAACCGATGCGTCGCTGCATTGAATAACGGAACGAACTTGAGCCTGGCAAGACAGGTTTTCGGAGAGACGTCATGGCAATACATGAAAAAGCACTGATCGAGGACGAACGACTCCAGCAGCACGACGAGCTGGTGGTCGACGGGGTGGATGTTTCCGGTCACTGGAACACCATGATTGCCCCGCGCACGGTTCGCGATTACGACGACGATTTCGAGGCGAAGATCCAGACCTACACGGGTGCGGAGAACGTGCACCGCTGCTGGCAGTGCGGGTCCTGCACCAACTCCTGCACGATGTACGCGCAGAATGTGCAGTTCAATCCGCGCTACTGGATCTACCTGACCCGCCTTGGCATGAAGGAAGAGCTGGTCAAGGACAAGGACATCATCTGGCAGTGCGTTTCTTGCAACAAATGCACGAACATCTGTCCGAAGGACGTGAAGCCGGAAGGCGTGATGAAGGCGCTGGCGCACTGGATGGAAGAGGAAGGGATCACCGAAAAGACCCCGTCCAGCATCTTTGATGAAGAGTTCGCCGACCAGATCTACAAGACTGGCCGCATCGAAGACGGCAAGGTGATGCAGAACTTCTTCAAGAAGACCGGCCAGCCGCTTCTGCAGGAATGGCTGAAGGTGTTCGTCTTCCGCATGATGAAGCACCTCCCGGTGAAGCACCTGATGGCGATGGGCTTCAACACCATTCATACGCCGCGCACCAAGTCCTGGGGCAAGACCGGGGACGTGCTGAAGAGTTACGTGCGCGAACAGAAGGAGGCCGCTCATGGCTAAGGTTGCTTACTATCCGGGTTGCGCACTTGAGGGTTCCGGTGGGCCGTACGATCGCTCCACCCGCGTGCTTGTGAAGGCGCTGGGGCTCGAGATGGAAAACCTGCGCGACTGGAACTGCTGTGGCGCGATGGAGGTGAAGAACGTTCACCCCATGCTGCAGACCTACCTGTCTGCACGGAACATGGCGATCGCCTCCGAACAGATGGGCATGGACACCGTGATGGCCCCCTGCAACGGCTGCTATCACAACCTGAAGAAAGCCGAGTTCGAAACCGCTACGTCGGAAGACGCGATGAACACCGTGCAGGATCTTGCGCGTCAGTCGGATGACCCGGTCTATAGCGGCGACGTTCGCACCCTCCACCTGCTCGAGTGGCTGATGGAAGAACTCGGCCCGGAAGGCATCAAGCAGAAGATGACCAAGAGCCTGAACGGTATCAAGGTCGCGAACTACTACGGTTGCATGTACACCCGTCCGCGCCAGATCTTCCCGGAGAAGGACAATGGCCCGGGCTCCGACTCCAGCTATCAGCCGCACTTCATGGATGACCTTCTTGGCGCCGCGGGTGCGGTGAACGTCGAGTATCCGTTGAAGACGTCCTGCTGCGGTGGTGCGCACACCTTGTCCGATTCGGATACCTCGACCCAGCTGGTGCTGAACCTGCTGCAGTCGGCGGAAGACTCCGGTGCGGAAGTAATCGCCACCGAGTGCCCGACCTGCCACTCCGGTCTGGAGATGCACCAGGTTCGTGCCGAGACCGAGTTCGGCATCAAGACCGATGTGAAGGTGTTGTACTTCACCCAGTTGCTGGGTCTGGCCATGGGCCTGTCCGCGCGGAAACTGGGCATTCACGAGAACGTGAGTGATTCGATTGGCCTGTTGAAGGAGAAGGGGGTCATTTGATCCCTGGACCCATGCCCGGCATGGCCCATCGATGAGTTTGGAAGACGGGCGCCTGGCGCCCGTTTTTTTGTGGAGGCACGGGTCCCCGCGGTCCCGGGAATGAGGCGAAACATGGATTGCAACGGCTGCGAGTTTCACCCTGAACTGTTCTACGACGACGAATTCCAGATCTGGCTTCGGCGCGAGGACGACGACACCCTGACCGTGGGGATGACCGATCTGTCGCAGACGATTGCGGGCAAGATCATCCACGTGCGGGTGCGGCGGCCGGGTACGCGGCGACCGCCGGGCAAGCCGGTGGCCACGATCGAAAGTGGAAAATGGGCGGGGCCGATCCCCAACTTCATCGACTGCAAGATCGTCGAGGGGAACGAGGAGGTGCTGGAGAACCCGGTGCTGCTGAATTCCGATCCCTACAATGCCTGGATCGCCCGCGTCGAGCCCACCAATGGGATCGAGGCCGCGCTGGAGGTGTTCCTGACCGGGGACAAGGCCGAGGAAGGCTACTGCAAGCGGGCCAAGGACGATGACATCCAGTGCCAGCGCAAGCTGCGGTGAGCGGGACCATGGCTGATATCGACAACGACTATTACCTGGACAACGACGAGCAGACGGTCGTGATCATCATGACCTCGGGTCCGTCGACGCCCGGCCGTTGCGCCACGCCGTTCTATCTCGGCGCGGTGATGGCCTCGATGGATGTGGACGTGCACATCTTCTTCACCATGGAGGGCGTGCGCCTGATGGAGCAGGGTGTAGCGGATGATCTGCGGGCCATGGAAGACGGCAAGCTGATCAAGGACTTTATCCAGGACGCAAAACGTGCAGGCGTGCGCTTGCACGTTTGCCAGCCCGCTCTGCCGGGGTATAGAATCGACGCGTCTTCGGATCTCATCGACGATGTCGATGAAGTGAATCGGGCGAGCGAGTTAGCCGACCTGATACTACGCAGTGATAAAACGATAACGTTTTAATTTTCCCGCTTTATTTGAATATTCCTGGAGGAAGACATGGGTGCAGTTCGGGGTTGTGATATTCCGGAAGATCTGATGTACAACGTTGAAAACAACGTTTGGGTGCGCAAGGAAAGCGACGGTACCGCCACCGTCGGTCTGACGTCCTACGCCTGTTCGCTGGCGGGCACGATTGTGTCCTACACCCCGAAGAAGGTCGGCAAGACGGTCAAGAAGGACAAGTCCTGCACCACCGTCGAATCCGGCAAGTGGGTGGGTCCGGCGAAGACCCCGGTCACCGGTGAAGTCACCGAGACCAACGACAAGGTTGCGGGTAACCCGGGCCTGATTAACGAAGATCCCTACGGCGAAGGCTGGCTGATCAAGCTGAAGCCGGAAGACTGGGATGGCGAAATCGGCGATCTGAAGACCGGTTCCGACGCCCATGCGGCCTTCGAAGCCAAGATGGAAGCGGACGGTTTCGGCGGCTGCTAAGCCCCGATCCGGTCCGGGCCGCTGACCCGTTGCGGTTGGCGGCCTCTTTTTTTCGGTAATACCCGAGTAAAACCTTCAAGAAATGCGCCGACCCGGAGACCGCCGATGACAAGCTGGAACGATGTAATCCAGCGGGTAGAGCCCCTCGAGGACGTCCCCGTCGATCCGTTGCTGGTTGATGACCTCCAGCATAGCCTGCAACACGCCGGGGATCCGGGTTCGGTGCACTTTTATACCCCGACCTTCAAGTCCTACCAGTCCAGCGAGCTGGCCGATTGTGGCAAGAGTGCGTGGCCTGCGATGTCCATCACCGGTGGCGATTGCAAGCTGGCCTGCGATCACTGCAAGGCGAAGATCCTGGACCCGATGATCCCGGTCCGCACCCCGGAGGATCTCTGGCGCCAGGTGAATGGCGTGATCGAGTCCGGCGCCCAGGGCATGCTCCTGACCGGTGGCTCGAATCATCGCAACGAGGTCGAATACGACCCGTATTACTCCACCATCCGGCGCATCAAGGACGAATTCCCCGAATTCCGCATTGCCATGCATACCGCACTGGTGGACGACGACATTGCGCTGTCCATGGAACAGGCGGGAATCGATGCGGCGATGATGGACGTCATCGGCGCCCAGGACACCATCACGCAGGTCTATCACCTGCGGCGCAGCGTGGACGACTTCGAGCGCACGCTCGAGAGCCTGGTGAACACCAACATGAAGGTGGTCCCGCATATCGTCATCGGCCTGCACTACGGCAAGCTGCTGGGCGAGTGGAATGCGCTCGAGATGCTGGCGCGCCACCTGCCCGATGCCGTGGTGCTGGTGGTGGTCATGCCATTCTACGCGCCGGCCAGTCGCCCGTTCGAGACCCCGGATGTGCATGCGGTGGGACGCTTCTTCCACGACGCCCGCGCACGCCTGGGTGATACCTCGCTGCTGCTGGGCTGCGCCCGTCCGCCGGGCGAGGCCAAGAGCCAGATCGACAGCTACGCCGTGATGGCGGGCCTGTCCGGGATCGCTCACCCGGCGGAGGGGGTGGTGGAGCTCGCCGCGCGCCTGGGCAAGAAGGTGCGCGTGACTCCGGCCTGTTGCTCGATCGCTGTCGGGGACGAGGTGATGGCCGAAGACGCCGGCGCCGCCAGTGGCGTCGAACTGGACCTCGACACCATCGTGGCCGAGGAAGCCCGCCGTCGCGAGCAGGAGCGCAAGGCGCGCCAGGGCCTGGGCGGCATTCGCATCGTCACCGAGGGGGGCGAGGTTGCAGCCGGAGGTGGTTGTCATGCCTGAGCGCGACCAGACGACCCTGCGCATCCTCGACACCGGGCTGCGCCCGGCCGCCGAGAACATGGCGTTCAACCGCGCCCTGCTGGAATGCCATCAGGAAGGCGCATCGCCGCATACCCTGCGCTTTTTGCAGTTCCAGCCCTGTGCCCTGGTGGGGTTCCACCAGAACGTGGACCAGGAGATCAACACCGAGTACTGCCAGGAGAACGGCATCGCCATCCAGCGCCGCATCACCGGCGGTGGTGCGATCTATTTCGATGCCACCCAGCTCGGTTGGGAACTGTATCTGGACAAACGCTTTCTCGGTTCGGCCGACATGGGGCAGATTGCCGCGCGCATCTGTAACGCCGCGGCGGCCGGCATGCGTTCGCTGGGCGTGGACGCGCAGTTCCGCCCGCGCAACGATATCGAGGTCGACGGCCGGAAGATTTCGGGCACCGGCGGCGCCTTTGACGGCGATTCGATCATGTACCAGGGCACGTTGCTGATCGAGTTCGATGTCGAGGACATGCTGCGCATCCTGCGCATCCCGGCGGAGAAGCTTTCCAACAAGGCCATCGAGTCGGCGCGCGACCGGGTAGTGAACCTCGCCACGCTGCTCGACGAGATGCCCGCGCTGGACGTGGTCAAGGAGGCCATTGCGCGCGCCTTCGCCGAGGAATTCGGGGTGCGCACCGAAGCCGCCGGCCTGCTCCCGGAAGAGCGCCGCGCCTTCGACGAGGCGCTGGCCGACATCGATACCGAAGAGTGGGTGTATCAGCGCAACCGTCCGGCGACCGATGCCCCGATGTTCGAGAGCATCTCCAAGTCCGATGGCGGGCTGATGCGGGTGGGCGTGGCGCTGGACCCGGAGCGCAAGCGTCTGAAGCAGCTGTGGATTACCGGGGACATCTTCGTGAAGCCGGCCCGCACGATCGCCGATCTCGAGGCGGCCCTGCGGGATACGCCGCAGGCGGAGATGGAAGAGCGCGTGCGCGCCTTCTTCGCCGAGCGCGACGTCGAGATGCTCCAGCTGAGCGCGGATGACTTCATCGCCGCCATCCAGTCGGCGCTGGCGCAGGCCGAGGTCGAAGCGGTCGCGGAATGATGAACGGAACACGAGGTTTTCGCTAATGCTGCCCGGCGCGGTGGATGTGCTGGTTGTCGGTCTGGGCCCGGGCGGGGCCTCGGCCGCGCGTGTGTGTGCCGAGGCCGGGCTGTCGGTGCTCGCGGTCGAGCGTAACAAGGCCTTCGGCGAGCCGGTGCAGTGCGCCGAGTTCATCCCCAACCCGATGGGCGCGTACGCGCAGCCCGACGGCGTGTTGCTACAGCGGATCGACGCGATGCAGAGCTTCCTGCCCTCGGGCGCGGTGGAACATTCCGACTTCCCGGGCCTGATGGTGGATCGCGGCGAGTTTGATCGCGCCATCATCCGTGCCGCCGAGGCGAACGGGGCGCAGCTGGTGACCTCGACTCCGCTGGTGGCGGTGGACGCGGAACGTCATACCGCCCGGGTGAAACACGCCGGTGCCGAACACGAGATCGGCTATCGCGTACTGATCGCGGCCGATGGGCCGCATTCGCCGGTCGCCGAGTCGTTGGGCCTGCCGGCCCTGCCTACGGTGCAGACCCGCCAGTACACCGTGCCGCTGAGCAAGCCTTACACCGCCACCGATGTCTGGCTGTCCGATGACTACCCGGGCGGCTACGCCTGGCTGTTCCCCAAGGGCCAATGGGCCAATCTCGGCCTGGGCGCGGACAAGCGCATTGCCGGTGATCTCAAGGCGCCGCTGGAATCCCTGCATGCCCAGCTCGTGGAACAGGGACTGCTGGGCGAGGAGATCCGCTACCGCACCGGCGGGGCGATCCCGGTTGGCGGCCTGCGGGAGTCGCTGGTGGCTGGCGACGTGCTGTTCGTCGGCGACGCGGGTGGCCTGACGCACCCGATTACCGGTGCCGGTATTGCCGCAGCGGTGGTTTCGGGCGAGGCCGCCGGCGAGGCCGCGATCGGCCATCTGGAAGGCGACGCCGAGGCCCTGGCCGACTACGACGAAGACATGCGCGACCAGTACGGGCCGGCGCTGGATCGCGCCTGCGAGCGGCGCGCCTTCCTCAACGAACACTGGCGAACCCCGCGGGCGCAGGAAGATGCCACCCAGCGCCGCGGATGGATTGCATTTTCCGAGTATTTCAACGATGGTGACCGGGCCGCGTAATCGGCCCCGGTCGACGGATGCCTGGCATCCCCGAGACAACGCTGGAGGAATTCCATGAGTGCAAGTGCAGAGGAGATGGTCGCGCCGATCAACTTTTATCGGCCCGACTATCACATCAAGACCCCGGACATGCGTTCGCCGGAGTACGTGCAGATGTCCACCGCGGCCGCGATCACGCTGGGCCTGGTGCCGGGCACCATGCATCGCACGTCCTGCACGCACTGCCTGAACCTCCTGGTCACGTACCCGGAAGGCTGCCGTGCCAACTGCTCCTACTGCGGCCTGGCCCGCCACCGCGAGGAATCGCGGGATTACGCCGACCGTAACTTCATCCGCGTCGACTGGCCAACGGCCAAGTACGACGAGGTGATCGAACGCGTGAAGAACCACGCCGACGCCGGCCAGTTCGAGCGCATGTGCATCTCCATGATCACCCACCCGAACTCCGACGCCGACACCGTCGAGCTGCTGGAGCGCTGGGTCGCCGAGGTCAATCATATCCCGGTGTCGATCCTGTCCAATCCGACCACCATGAGCTATGAAGACCTCCAGCTCCTGCGCGACAAGGGTGCGGACATCTTCACCGTCGCGCTGGACGCGGTGACCCCGGAGATCTTCGAGCGCACCCGCGGCAAGGCGGTCGAAAGCCCACATAGCTGGGACAAGTACTGGCAGTCCATCGAGTGGGCCGCCGAGATCTTCGGCCCAGAGAAGTTTGGCGCGCACCTGATCTGCGGCATGGGCGAGACCGAGGAAGAGATCCTGCAGGTCTGCCAGCGCATCCGTGACTTGGGTGGCCACAACCACATGTTTGCCTTCTTCCCGGAAGAGGGCTCGCTGATGGAAGACTGGAACCCGGTCCCGCGTGACCAGTGGCGCCGCGTGCAGCTGGGTCGCTTCGTCATCGACTACGCCGGTGGTCGCATCGACGACATGAAGTTCAATGCCGACGGTCAAATAGTGGACTTCGGTCTGCCGCAGGCCGAGGTGGAAGAACTGATTGCCTCCGGCAAGCCGTTCCAGACCTCCGGCTGCCCCGGCAAGTCGGACGAGGAGGTCTCGGCCTGCAACCGCCCGTATGGCGATTCCAGCCCGACCGACATCCTGTCCTTCCCGTTTGCGCTGAACTCGACCGATGTCGGCTTCGTCCAGCGGCAAATGGCCGGGGAGGATGTCGGTACCTTCGACTTCGACGCCGACGAGGCGGAAGACGAGAAGACAGCCTGAAATCGATAGTGGTAGTATCCAGCGAAAGCCCCGGCACCCCCGGGGCTTTCGCACGTCAGGGGATCAATAAGACTTTTTGAATATTCAGGTTTCGAGCAGGGTTATCAAGGCCATTCGTCCGAGTGCCCTTGAACACACCTGCCGAAAAACTCGCGCCACAGTCGGTCACCGTGGCGCGGGTCGTGGGAACACCACCAAGACCGGACCGGCGGCGATACAAGGGGGCCGTGCGGAACCGGGGTGTTCGCACAACACAACAAGAAGACCACCAAAGGAGATAAAAGATGGAAGCACGCTTCATTCGCCGCAGCCTGGTGACGATCGCGGTCGGCTTGGCCATGGGCTCCGCCGGCGTCGCGCACGCCACCAACGGCTACTTCGCCCACGGGTATGGCACCAAGGCCAAGGGCATGGGGGGCGTCGGCATGGCGATCTCCCAGGATTCCTACGCGCCCGGTATCAATCCCGCCGGCCTGGCTGGCATGGAGACCCGTATCGATGGCTCGCTCGCCTACTTTCGGCCGGAGCGTTCCTATACGGCAGGGCAGCCGCAAGGACAGGGACCTTTCCCGCTAGCCCCCGGGGAGGTGGAGAGTGGGAGCAAGAATTTCTTCATTCCCTCGATTGGCTATGTCCAGCAGATCGACGAAACCCGATCCTGGGGTGTCACCCTGCTGGGCAACGGTGGGCTGAACACCAACTATCCGAATGTGAATAATGGTCCGGGCCAGCCAACCGGGACGTTTGGTGGCGGTTCGGCGGGAGTAAATCTCGAGCAGTTGGCGATCATCCCGACCTATGCGCAGAAGTTTGCGGATGGGCGGGTGAGCGTGGGCGTCAGCCCAATTATTAGCTACTCTCGGTTCGAGGCCAAGGGTATTCAAGGGTTCGAGGGCTTCAGCTCCGACCCGCAGAATCTTAGTGATAACGGGACTGATTCTGCCTGGGGTTATGGTGGGCAGATCGGATTCCAGGCGGATGTTGCGGACGGAGTTACCATTGGCGCTAACTATCGTTCCAAGATCCGCAACGGCGATTTCGACGATTATTCCGGGCTCTTTGCTGAAGGCGGTAGTTTCGACATTCCGTCAACCTGGGGTGCGGGGATCTCGGTCGAAGTGACGCCGTCTGTGACCATCGCCGCGGATTATCAGCGAATCAACTATTCGGATGTTGACGCAGTCTCGAACCCCTTCTCGAATCTGTTTAATAGCCCCGAAGCCATTGGAATGATGGGGGGGGACCCTTCAATGGGAGATCCGGAAGCACGCCTCGGCGGGAAGAACGGCCCCGGCTTCGGGTGGCGAGATATCAACGTCTTCAAGATTGGTGCCCAGTTCGAGGCCGGCAATGACTGGACGTGGCGTGTTGGTTACAACCGCGGTCAGAATCCGGTTCGCTCGGATGACGTGCTGATTAATATCCTTGCACCGGCCGTTATGGAAGATCATTTCACGGCGGGCTTCACCAAGGGCTTTGGTGAGAACCATGAGCTCAGCTTTGCCGCGATGTATGCGCCGAAGAAGAGCGTAAGTGGCACCAACCCGCTGGATGGCCAGGACATCGAGATCGAGATGCGTCAGTACGAGCTCGAGATCGGGTACGCGTACCGGTTCTGATCGGGAGGTCCGGGGCGGTCGGCTGACCGCAGCGGGCTTCGGTGTCGTGCGCCAGTGAATGGCGCGCCGGCCTTGAGGGGAAGGTCGGGTCCGCAAGGGAGGGCGGGCAATGCCGAAGTTCGTTCCGCACCGGGGGGTGCGTCCCGGGCCTTTTTTCTAGTCGAGCGTTCCGCTCGAACTCCACAAGAATTCAAAGGAGGATGCCATGCGAGCAATTCATGCCTTGCGCGGCTATATGAGTGCGGCCGGAATGGTGGCGGTGGTTGCGTTGTTTGCGGCCAGCCAGACCGTGGCGGCCGATACCTATCGCCCGTTCGTGCTGGCCTATACCGAATCGGGGACCGATGTTTCCGCCGAGGCCGCCAGTGTTCGCGAACGCCTGGAGGGGGCCGATTTCCGGTTCCTTGGTGAGTACCCGGTCAGTGATGACCGGCACGTGATTGTGGTGACGCACGATGATCTGCTGTCGGTCGCCGGTTCCGAGGAGCGGGGTGGCTACATTGCCCCGATCCGCGTGGCGGTGACCGCGGTCGATGGCCAGCTGCAGGTGAGCTACAACAACCTGGAGTATTTCCGCCACGCCTACCGGCTGGATCGTCCGGTAACGGGGGTCGCCAACCGCCTGTCCAGCACCCTGGGTGCCGAACGCGAGTACGGTTCCGAGGGCGGGCTGAGCGAGCGTGATCTGAACCGCTATCGCTATACCTTCGGCATGGAGCGCTTTGATGCCCCGTACGAGCTGGCCAGTCATGGCTCCCGGCGGGCGGCGCTGAGCGAGCTGGATGGCAATCTCGCATCCCGTGTCGCCGGGGTCAGCGAGGTCTACCGGGTGGATATCCCGGGGCAGGACGTCACCGTGATCGGCGTGGCCGTGCGCGAGGCGGACGGTGCCGCCCAGGACTCGGCCGACCTGCACCAGCTCGGCATCGTGGATGTGGGCGAGTTCCGCCATACCGCGACCGTGCCGATGGAGATCCTGGTCCGTGGCGGTGAGGTGGAGGCGCTGCACATGCGCTTCCGCAAGGCGCTGCATTTCCCGGATCTGCGGATGCTGGGAGACAACAGCTTCATGCGTCTGCGCAGCTCGCCCGGCGCGCTGGAGGAGACCCTGAAGGCGGTCGCCGGCTACGAGGAGCAGGAAGATAGCGGATTCGAGTGGTAACCCCGCTATAATCCGTTCGCGCCATGGAACGGCGCAAGGGGTGTCGGAATTCCCGCGTACCCCACTCAAGAACCCCGGTCTGCCGGGGTTTTTTTACGGCCCGGGCACGCAGTTGTTTTATGCTCCCGCAACACTCGCGGCAGGATGTACATCCATGAAATCGATGAAGATCGCCAATATTGGCGAGATCCGCAACGAACTCAACAAGTACAAGAAGGGCAAGAAGCTCGATATCCATCAGTTCAACCAGGTCGCGCGCCTGGCCTGGCTCGGCAAGATCGTGATGCAGCCGCTGGATCTGGAGGATGCCGAGTGCAAGTCCTTCCTGGTCTACATCCAGGAGCCGGAAGAGCTGGCCGCGCACTTTCTCGACACCGATCAGGAGCTGTCCGGCGGCATCCATATCATCGATGGCGAGCAGGCCATGGCCATGGTCGAGATCATGCGCAGCGGTGTGGAAGAACGCGCCAAGCTGTACGGGGACCTCTCGCGCAGTGACTTCTATTTCCGTTACTTCTACCAGCCCGGCCAGGAGGACAAGGCGGACGATCCCGCTGCCGGCCAGGACAAGACCGAGGGCTGACACTTGGTCGCATCGACGGTGACCCCGGAGTGGATCGACGCCGGGGCTCGCTCCGCCGAGGAACTCCACGCGCTGTATGCGGGGCTGGCGAGCATGACCTCGCCGGACGCCCCCCCGCGCGTACTCTGGACGCACGCCCGCGAGCCACATATTTCGGTCGGCGCTAGCCAGGATGCCACGTCCGATCTGGACCTTGCGGCCTGTGCGGAGCAGGGCGTCCCGGTGGTGCGGCGCCCGCTGGGCGGTGGCTCGGTCTGGGTGGATGCCGATCAGGCCTGTTTCTTCCTGATCCAGCCGCGTCATGTCCTCGCTCGGGGGCATCGCCACTTGTTTGCCATGGGCCTGGGCATTGCGATGGATGTCCTGCGCGAGCTTGGGCTGGAGGGCGTGGAGGCGCGGGGCCAGGATGTCTGGGTCCAGGGGCGCAAAATCATGGGCACCGGCGCGGCCACGCTCGACGAGGGCTGTGTGTTCGGGGCCAGCTTCCTGCGGCACTTCCCGGTCGAGCGTTTTCTCGCCTGTGTCCATGCCCCTAGCGAGGGCTACCGCGACTGGCTGCGCCCGGCGCTGGAGACCGGCATGACGGATTGCGCCCGTCAGTGCCCGGAGCCACCCGAGCCCGCGCAGGTCGAGGCCGCCCTGCGCGCGGTCCTGGAACGCCGTTTCGGCGTGCCGGTGCGGGTGATCGAGCCGGACCGAGACACCATCGAACAGTGGCTGGCGGCCGGGCGCGAGGAGCTCGAGGATCTGGCCGACGGGCAGGGGTCGCCTGCGGTGCGCGACGGGATTCGGGTGAACCGCGACAATCACGTGTTCGAGACCCGCGGGGCCTGTGGGCGCCTGCGCCTGCACGTCGAGGGCTCGCACATCGCACGGGTCTGGTGCGAGGACCCGGCGACCACCGCCATCCTCGAGGAACACCTGATTGGCGAGTCCCCGGAGCGCCTGCGCGTGCGCTCGCGCCTGAATGGCCAGCTCGACGCCCGCATGGTCGACGAGATCAGCGCCCGCATCGACGGGCTCTATCGCGGAATCGCGGCGGCCTGACCCGCCCTTTCCGTTACCCACGAACGCCGGAGATGCCGTATGTCCGAACCGACGATCGAACGCCGCCTGGAGAAACGCGTCATCCTGATGACGCAGGATGCCGGCTTGACCGAGCGCATGCAGGCCCAACTGCCGCAGGGCTGGCAGTTGCACCGGGTGACCGACCTGGATGAACTGGGTCCGTGGAACGAAATCCTACTGTACCGCTTCCTGCTGCTGGATCTGGACGAGATCGAGGCCTTCGACCCGCTGGACGTGATCCGGATGCTGCGCATGGAATACCAGATCAATCTTCCGGTATTCTGCTTCGGTGGCGATCAGGACATCCAGGACGAGATGCGCCTGTCCCGCGCCGATCGTTTCTTCGGGCGCGACGAAATGATCGACAAGCTTCCCGAGTTCATTCGCCAGTACGACTGGTAACGGGCCCCGGTCCGGCCTGACGGCCGGACGCAGCGTTACAGGGAGATCGTGGCATGGAACCCATCATCCGGGTGCGCGAGCTGTACAAGGTCTTCGGGCCGAACCCGCAGGAAGGCCTGCGTCTGATCGAGGACGGGCTGGACAAGGACACGATCTTCGAACGCACCGGCAACACGGTGGGCGTGAAGGACTGCAACCTCGATATCGCCGAGGGCGAGATCTTCGTGGTGATGGGGCTGTCCGGGTCGGGCAAGTCCACCCTGGTGCGTCTGCTTAACCGCCTGATCGAGCCCACTGCCGGCACGGTGGAGGTCCGTGGGCGTGACGTCACGCGCATGAGCCAGCGCGATCTGATCCGGCTGCGCAGCGAGGATCTGGCGATGGTGTTCCAGTCTTTCGCGCTGATGCCGCACAAGACCGTGATCGACAACGCCGCCCTCGGCCTGGAGATCGCCGGCGTCGGCCGCGCCCGCCGCCGTGAACGCGCCCAGGAGGCCCTGGACCAGGTGGGTCTCAAGGCCCATGCCCGCAGCTATCCGGATGAACTTTCCGGCGGGATGCAGCAGCGCGTGGGCCTGGCCCGTGCGCTGGCGACCGATCCCTCGATCATGCTGATGGACGAGGCCTTCTCGGCGCTGGACCCGTTGATCCGCACCGAGATGCAGGACCGCCTGCTGGACCTGCAGCGCGAACACCGACGTACGGTCGTGTTCATCTCCCACGACCTTGACGAGGCGATCCGGATCGGGGATCGCATCGCCATCATGCAGGGGGGCGAGGTGGTGCAGGTGGGTACGCCGAAGGAAATCATCACGCACCCAGCCAACGAATACGTGCGCTCGTTCTTCCACGGCGTGGACATCACCCAGGTATTCCAGGCCTGCGACATCATGGACAGCGAGAACATCCCGGTACTGGAAGCCGATACCACGGCTGGTGAGGCGCGCAACCGCATTGCCCACGTACCGGGTAACGAGGCCGTGATCGTCGATGCCGGCGGGCGCTTCCAGTCCGTCGTCCAGGCCAAGCGTCTGGGCGAGCTTACCCTGGATCGCGCCGCCAGCGAGGTCGCGGTGGAGGTGGAGCCGGTCCCCGAGGATACGGCGCTGGCCGACCTGCCGCGGCGGGCTGCGCAGAGCCCGGTATCCATCCCGGTGGTGGATGGCCAGGGCCGGTTCCGCGGTCTGGTAACCCTGCAGCGCCTGGTCGAGGCCCTGGACCGCAGCCGCAACGCGGCCGCCGCGAACGGAGATTACTGACATGGAAGGGCGCATCAATATCCCGGTGGGCGAATGGATCGAGGGCGGAGTCGACTGGATCCTCGATAACCTGGAGCCGGCGCTGGACGGTATTGCCTGGTTCCTGGGGCTGCTGACCAACTCCTTCGAGGGGGCCTTGCTCGCGATCCCCGCGTGGCTGCTGGTGCTGGTGCTGGTGGGGCTTAGCTGGTGGCGGGTCAGCTGGCGCTTTGGCATCTTCGCCATCGTGGCGCTGGGCCTGATCCTCGGGATGGACCTGTGGGAGCCCACCATCAAGACGTTGTCGCTGGTGCTGGCGGCCACCGCCGTGGCGCTGGCGATTGGTATGCCGGTCGGGGTCGCGATGGCGCGCAGCGATTGGCTCGAGGCCTCCATCCGTCCGGTGCTGGATCTGATGCAGACCATGCCGCCTTTCGTCTACCTGATCCCCGCCGCTATCTTCTTCGGGCTGGGCACGGTGCCCGGCGCGATCGCCACGGTGGTGTTCTGCATGCCTCCGGTGGTGCGTCTGACCAATCTCGGTATCCGGCAGGTGAATCGCGAGCAGATCGAGGCCGGGCTGGCCTTCGGTTGCAATCGGCGCCAACTCCTGACCAAGATTCAGCTGCCTCTGGCGATGCCGTCGATCATGGCGGGCATCAACCAGACCATCATGCTGGCGCTCTCCATGGTGGTGATCGCGTCGATGATCGGTGCCGGCGGGCTTGGCAACACCGTGCTCACCGGTATCCAGCGGCTCGATGTCGGGCTGGGGTTCGAGGGCGGCCTGGGGGTCGTGATCCTCGCCATCCTGCTCGACCGGATCACTCAGAGCGTAGGACTGCGGCGCAAGGCGAGCAGTTGACCGGCCCTCGCGTCGCGCTATCCGTTTCACTCGAAGGAAGGAGTAGCACGATGACCAAGACACTGACTTCAACCCTGCTGGGCGGCGTACTGGCCGCCTCCATGGGGCTCTCCACGGTCCAGGCCGACGATATCCAGATTGGCTGGACCGCGTGGTCCGACGCCGAGTTCGTGACCCGGCTGGCCGAACGCGTCATCGAGGACGAAATGGGCTACTCGGTCGATCTGATCCAGACCGATATCGCCCCGCAATACCAGGGTCTGGCCTCCGGCGACATCGACATGATGCTGATGGCCTGGCTGCCAGGGACCCACGCCGACTACATGGAACGCGTGGGCCAGGACGTGGTGAATCTTGGACCGCTGTACGGCAACGCCCGCCTCGGCTGGGTGGTGCCGGACTATATCCCCGAGGACGAGCTCGGCTCCATCGAGGACCTGAAGAAGGACTCCGTACGGGACAAGCTGAATGGCCGCATCACCGGGATCGACCCGGGCGCGGGTCTGACGCGGCTGTCGGAAGAGGCCATGGAGACCTACGGCCTGGATGGCTACAACCTGCAGATCTCCTCCGGGGCGGGTATGACCTCCGCGCTGGAACGCGCCATCCGTCGTGACGAGTGGATCGTGGTGACCGGCTGGAGCCCGCACTGGAAATTCGGCGCCCATGACCTGCGTTACCTCGAAGACCCGGAAGGGGCCCTGGGCAGCTTCGAACGTATCCATGCCCTGGCTCGTGAAGGCTTCGCCGAGGAGTACCACGACGTGGCGATGATGATCTCGCGTATGCACCTGGATCTCGAGGTCCTGGAAGACGCGATGTTCTACGCCCAGGAAAACTCCTACGCGGAGGCCGTGGATCGCTTTATCGAGGACAACCCGAAGTACGTGCAGTACTGGGTGACCGGTGTGATCGACTGATTACCGTAGGCCATGGCCATGCCCGAAAGCCCCGCTCCGGCGGGGCTTTCTTCGTCTGGGGCCCCGATTCCATTGTTAACCGCGAAGCGCACGAAGATACGAAGAAGGGCCAAGGCGATTGCACCACGGAAGACACGAACAGCCCGCAGAAGCCCGATTCGGGGACGGGCGACGGGTCGATCGGAGCACCTTGTCGGCATTCTCCGGTCACCATGAAGACGCTCCTCCCTCGGCATCCCGGATAACCGCTGGAGATTGCCCGGACGTCCGGGGGCTCGCCCGGGAGATCCCGGCTCTCCGCTTCGCTGCGGCCGGGATGACGAGGGGGTATGCGGCCGGGGATGACGAGGGGCATGCGGCCGGGGATGACGGGGCGTGTGGCAGGAGATGGCAAGGGACGGTTGTGGCTGGACCAAAAACGCGAAAAGCCCCGGGCAGGTTGCCGCGGGGCCTTTCGCTGCTGCCGTCCCCGATGGAGCGGGGCCGCGCTAGCGGGGCTGGATCAGCCGATCCAGGCGTGTTCCAGCACGTCGATGCGGACCTTCTCGTGGAAGGTCTCGCCATTGCCCTCGATCACCAGGTCGCCAATGCGGGTGCCGGCGGTGTCGTAGCTGAACTTGCAGTCGAAGGTGCCCGGCAGGGACACGCTGCCCTCGCACAGGGTCTCGCCTTCCACGGAGAACGAGCACTGGGCGCTGCCGGAGCCGTTCAGCACGGCCTGCAGCCGGAATTCCTCGTTGACCGGACGACGGTAGAAGTTCGGGTCGCGGTTCGGGTTGTACTGCAGGTTGTTCAGCTTGACGAGCTTGACAAGTTTCATACCGGGTCCTCTATTGAAGCGCTGAATCCGAGTGACGGGCGCATCCGCAAGACCAACCCCGTAGCCGTGGGGCGTTTGGTTCATGCAAGTGCGCAGGTTCGATAGAATAGAAACAGAGAATGATACAACAAAGCCTGCGGGAACACGATTGGCGGCCCGCCCAACGCGCAGCAGGGTAACGCCGCCCCCGCGCATACACCAGTCCCGGCCCCGCGGCCAGTCCCGGCCCCGCGGTCGACATCGGAGATCCCATGAAGAACCTGATCAACCGCATCCGCGGTGTGGAACGCGACGTCATCGAGAAACCGGGGGACGCAGGGGACGCCCCGTTCTACAAGCCCCAGCGCGACGAGATCGAGATCTTCAAGGCGGCCTACTCGAAGCGCCTGCCGGTGATGCTCAAGGGGCCAACCGGTTGCGGCAAGACCCGCTTTCTGGAGCACATCGCCCACGTCCTGGGTCAGCCGCTGGTGACGGTGTCCTGCCACGAGGACCTGACCAGTTCCGACTTGGTCGGCCGCTTCCTGCTGGAGGGCGAGGAAACCGTCTGGCAGGACGGCCCGCTGACGCGCTCGGTCAAGGAGGGTGCGATCTGCTACCTCGACGAAATCGTCGAGGCGCGCACCGACACCACCGTGGTGATCCACCCACTGACCGACCACCGCCGCCAGCTCCCGCTGGACAAGAAGTCGCAGATCATTGATGCGCACGAAGACTTCATGCTGGTGATCTCCTACAACCCGGGTTATCAGACCGTGCTGAAGGACCTGAAGCCCTCGACCAAGCAGCGCTTTGTCGGCATCCATTTCGACTACCCGGAGGAGGATGTCGAGCGCGAGATCGTGGCCAAGGAATCCGGTGGCCTGGACGCCGATCGCGTGGAGAAGCTGGTCGCCGCCGGGCGCAAGGCGCGCGCACTGAAGGACCACGGTCTGGAAGAGGCCACCTCCACCCGTGCGCTGGCCTACGCCGGCGAACTGATGCAGGCGGGTTTGAGCCCGCGCGTCGCCTGCCGCGCCGCGATGATCGCCCCGATCACCGATGACCCCGAGCTGATCCAGGCACTGGAGGAGATCTTCGACGCCCACTTCCCCGAGTCCGAAGCCGCGTGAGGGACCCCGCGACTCAAGGCGGCGCGAAACCGGAGGCGGAAGAACTCGTCGAGATCGAGGAGATCCTCCAGCACCTGGAGGACATCAGCTTCGTCGCGCACCGTGATACGAAGGAGGCCCTGCCGGCGATCCGTCCGTTCGGGGCGACCATCGCGCGGCGCTGGATCGAGACCGCACGCGACCTGTTCTTCCATGACCGCGAGGCCGGCAAGAGCTTTATGCGCCACTCGGCCCGCCTTGCCGAGCACATGCAGACGGTGGAGCTGTGGCTGGAGCAGGCTGCGCGCTTTCAGGAGTGGGTGAACTCCAATTACGCCCTGGAAGGCTTCATGGCGCAGGCCGACCGGGTGTACGCGGAGTGGGGCGAGGCCGGCGAGCGCGAGTGGGCCGAGATCGGTCTGCGCTGGTGCGCACGGAGCCTGCCGGATGCCCGTGCCTATTTCGAGGCTCCATTCGACAAGCTCTCGGGCGGGCGCGGCATCGAGGGCCTGCGCGCCCTGATCGAGCCGGCCGAAAAGCTGTTCGACGAGCGTGGCCTGACCCTGGACGCCTACCTTGAGGGCGCCCCGATCGCCCGCAACCTGGTCGGCGACGCGGGTCTGCTCTCCTGGGCGCGGCGTGGGGCGGACTTGCTGAAGGCCGGGCGCTCGCGCGGCGAGGCCTATTTCCGCCTGGAGAGCGACGAGAGTCTGAAGCTCTTGCTGGAGGCGCTGCCGGGCTTCCGCCCGCGGATGAACGGGCGCTTTCTGCGCCTGGTGCTGATGGCCTGGCTGGATGCCGATATCCCGCTGGCGGATTCCAGCTGGAAGCCGGGCGAGGGTCGTCCGATGCTCGAGACCGACGGGCGCCGCCTGTTCATGCCGGCGGTGATGGATTCGCGCGAGGAGGCGATCGTCGCGACCCAGCACGCGGCCGCACATCTCGCCTTCGATACCTACGCGCAACCCGACGTCGAGCGTCTGTTCGAGCGCGCCGGCGCCGAGCATCCGCCGCTGGACGACAAGTCGCGCATCACCTGGCGTCCGTTGTTCGCTCAGTTCGAGGCGCGCATGTTCAGCTTCCAGGTCCTGTTCGACCTGGCCGAGGACCTGCGCGTGAACGCGCGCCTGGCCCCGCGCATCCCGAACTTCCTGTCGCGCCTGGTGGAACTCGCCCGGGCCCACGAGCGTCCGGAGGGTGCAGCCGGCATCTACTACGACTTCGCCCTGCGCGCCCACGAGGCCCTGCTGCGCGGTGAGGCCCAGGATCCGCGCCTGGAGCGGATGCTGGAGCCGGACGCCGATATCGTCACCGCCTGGGCCGTGGGCGAGGAACTGTTCGCCGACGACGCCTTCCCGGAAATCACGATCGAGGAGCGTGCCGAGGCCTATCTGCCGGGGCTGTCGCTGAACCAGTCGCTGCCGGTCTACCCGCAACGCAAGCGCGATGGCAGCCTGGCCGATTTCCGCGACCACGAGGCGCACGACGAGCACAAGCTCGAGCACCAGAAACAGGAAGAGCAGCCCCAGCAGGCCCCGGAACAGGCGCAGAAGGACCCGGACGCGGATATCCAGACCCCGCAGCAGGAGACCTCCGGCACCGGCGGGCGCATTGGCACCGGCATTCCGCAGCCGGCCCAGGTGGCCAAGCGCGGCGTACCCTATACGCCACGGAAGGACGGCATCCCGTATCCCGAGTGGGACTACCGCGAACAACGCTACATCTCCGACTGGGTGAACCTCTACGAGCGTGTGCTGGACGACGAGAACCCGGAGCTGGCGGCGACCATCCTGTCGGAGAACGCCGACACCCTGAAACGTCTGACCCGCGGTCTGGAGATGCAGCGCCCCATGCGTCTGGCGCCACAGCGCAAGCAGCTGGACGGCGACGAGCTGGATACCGAAGCGGTGATCGACTACATCGCCGACAAGAAGGCCGGGCTCTCGCCCAAGGCCTTCATCTACCGGCGCCGCGCGGTGCAGCACCGCGACACCTCGGTGCTGATGCTGGCGGACATGTCCACCTCCATCATGGCGCGCCACCCGAGTGGGCAGGGCAAGATCGTCGACCGCATCCGCGAGGGGATGATGCTGTTCGCCGAGGCCATCGAGAAGGTCGGCGACCCCTATGCGCTCGCCGGCTTTGCCTCCAAGCAGCGTGACCAGGTCAATTACTACTGGTTGAAGGATTTCAACGAGGACCTGAACGACACCGTGCGCGCCCGCATCGCCGGGATGTCCGGGCGCCTGGCTTCGCGCATGGGGGCGGGCATCCGTCACTCGCTGGAGGCGTTCAAGCGCAACTCCAGCCAGCGTCGCCTGTTGCTGATCCTCACCGACGGGCGCCCGGCCGACTATGACGACGGCGGTGACCCGCGCTATCTGCACGAAGACACCCGCATGGCGATGAAGGAGGCGGTGGATGCCGGTATTCACCCCTTCTGCATCACCCTGGACCCGTCCGGGTCCGAGTACCTGCCGGCCATCTTCGGCCCCGGGCACTACACCATCATCGACCACGTGGACGAGCTGCCGCGCCGTCTGCCCGAGATCTACCTGAGGCTGCGCCAGTGAATGCCACCCCCGAAGCCATCGATCAGGACGCCACAGCCCCGGGGTCGGAGCGCGCTCCGGCCCGTCGCCACGCGACCCTGCTGCATGCGCCGCGTTATCGCGGGCACAGCTACGGTGACAATCACCCACTGGGTATCCCGCGCGTGTCGCTGACCATCGACCTGATCGAGGCCTATGACGCGATCACCCCCGGGGAGATGGCCGTCACGCGCAAGGCGCAGCCGGCCGAGCTCGAATGGTTCCACACCCGCGAGTATGTCTCCGCGATGCAGCGCGCCGAGGCGCTGGGCAAGGTTTTCCAGCGCTACCGCGACCGCCACAACATCGGCAACTTCGAAAACCCGTTCTTCGCCGGCTTCTTCGCCACCCCGGCCACTGCCACCTTCGGCTCCATTCAGGGCGCCGAGGTCGTGCTGGGCGGGCAGATGGCCTTTAATCCGGCTGGCGGCATGCACCACGCCGCCCCCGACCAGGCGCGCGGTTTCTGCTACTTCAACGACCCCGCGCTCGCGATCCTGCGCCTGCGCCAGGCCGGTCAGCGTGTGCTCTATCTCGACATCGATGCCCACCATGGCGACGGCGTCGAGGCCGCGTTCATCGATGACCCGGATGTCCTCACCGTCTCCCTGCACATGGATACCGAATACGGCTATCCCTTCGAGGGCGGTCGCATCGAGGACACGGGTCCGCTCGGCAACGCCGTGAATGTGCCGCTGCCGAAGGAGACCAATGACAGCGAATTCCGCGCCGCCTTCACCCGGGTCTGGGACGCGGTGCTTGATCGCTGGCGGCCGGACGTGATTGTCGTCCAGGCCGGTACCGATGCCCTGCTGCCGGATCCGCTCGGCAAGTTCGGCATCTCCACCCAGTGCTTCCTCGCCTGCATCGACGACGTGATCGAAACCAGCCCGCGCCATGCGGATGGCACGCCGAAGCTGCTGGTCCTCGGGGGTGGCGGCTATCACCCCCTCGCGCTCGCCCGCTGCTGGACCGGCGTCTGGGCCCTGCTTACCGGGCGCGACCTCCCCGCTGCGATCCCCGCTGGCGGCCAGGCCTTGCTGCGCGAGGTCGACTGGGACATGGACGAGGAAGAGGCGTGGTACGCGAACCTGTTCGTCTCCCGCCTGGACGCTGACCGTTCCGGCCCCGTGCGTCCCGAACTCGAGGACCGCCTGGAGCGGCTTTTTCATACACACCCGCTGTTGCGCGGGTAGTGGAGAGACGCTGAACCACCACCGGCCCGTGACTGCGGGTACAGACGATACCGAGCCTGGATTGCGGCTCCGCGTCTCCTGGGGCGCTCATCGGGTGTAAAGCTTTCCGACGGGGTTTCGGGCCGTTTTCCCGAAAAATGTCGGTATGGTTTACACGAGGCCCTTCGCGGTGAATCGGGTTTAAGAATAACTCCGGATCAAACAGGGTCTTATCGGCTTTGGCGCGTGTCTTGCTTCGTAGTTGCTCGAGAGGGCGAAAGGCGCCCTGAGCGGTCAAAAGGCCGGGAGCCGGAGGTGAGTGTGATGCGCAAGTGGTGGAGTAAGCAGGTGGTGGTGCTAGCGGGCGTAATGCTCGCAGGCTCGGTGGCGAACGCGGCCATTATCGAGCTTCCGGACGTCGACGAGACCTACGATGGGATCCCGGTCGCTATTCAGTACAACGATTTCTATTCTTACTCCGGCTCGTTGCTGAACCAGTGGGGTTTCCTGTCCAATAACCAGTTTACCGGGCAGGGCACCGGCACGCTGGATCTGATTGTGGGCACGGGTGCGGGTGGTCAGAACAATCAGGGTATTGGGCCCGACGGCAGCTACAATTTCGAGAACCCCATGCCCTTCCCGGGTGGCGGCGCGAACGACTTCACCGGTAACTGGGGACTGGGTACCCAGGCCAATGGCCCCGTGCTGGTGGACAACCTCCTGGCGTACCTGGATGCGATCAACCCGGGGGCCACGATCCCCACGTTCATCTTCGACCACAACCAGACAGGGGGGAACCCCGATCTGTTCGTCCAGGCCGAGGTCTTCATCTATGACCCCGTCACCGGGGAACGCGTGGCTCGCTGGATCTTCGACGACGGTAATGGCGGCCCGGTTCTCTCGCCCGGCGACGTCCAGGTGGTTGGCGAATCGGGCGAGGTGTACGAGGCCGATGCCAACAAGGGCAGTGGCAAGCTCGACTACATCGTGTTTGCCCCGACCATGGATCTCGGCCTGTTCTCCGGTGCGGGCTATCTGTTCGGGATCGATTTCTTCATGGATGACCTGAACAATGGCTTCGAGGAGCTCTATCTCAGCGGACGGTTCACCACCACCGCCACTGAGGTCCCGCTCCCTGGGCCGGTCTGGTTGATCGGGCTTGGGCTCGTGATGCTGGGGGCCTTCCGCCGCTATCGGCATTCGGCCCCGGGCCTGTAGCCTCCGCTGCTTTCCTCTGCCGCCCCCTGGCTTCCGGCTCGGGGCGGCCTCTGACCCGCGCCCTGGCACATGCCGGGGCGCGGTTGTTTGTGCGGTCGTACAATGCCGCCGGTAGTGGCCCGCTCGCGTTGCGGGTTTTCGCAAATCCCGTCCGCTGACGTACGATTCTCCCCCTCATCGGGTGGGTGAGGGTTCGGGGCTTCCCGGAGTCCGTCACCTGGGGCCCGCGACCAATCGAGGAGACGCATGCAGCCCGTGCAGAAACTGATACCCGGATACGCCAATGCCAAGGCGACGCGTCGTTACGCAGAGCAGTTCGTGTCCGCGGGCAAGGCCGCCGAGGGGCATTACAGCGAGTTCTCGCGCGCGAAGATGCGCCTGTCGAGCCTCGGGATCGGCACCTTTGGCGGGGCAGCCACCGCCGAGGTCGACGCGCAGATCTCCGCCATCGTTGCGCGTGGCCTGGCCGAGGGCGTCAACGTGGTCGATACCGGCGCGCACTACCGCTATGGCCGGTCGCTGGCCGCGGTGGGGGCCGGCGTGCGTACCGCGCTCGAGGCCGGGGTTGCGCGCGAGGCGATGTTCCTGATCTCCAAGGGCGGCTTCCTGACCCTGCGCGGTGGGCCTCCGGAGGACATGGAGGCCTGGTTCCAGCGCGAGATCGAGGCCCAGGGCATGGGCACGAAGGATGATCTGGCCAAGGGCGCGCATATGCTGACGCCGGAATACCTCCACTACCAGATGGAGCTGTCGCGCTCGCTGATGGGGGTGGAGACGCTGGACGCGTTCCTGATCGACCAGCCAGAAGTGCACATCCACGAGATCGGTAAGGAGCCGACCAACCGCAAGCTGGAACCCGTGTTTGAGATGCTGGAGCGGGCGGTACTCGAAAAGAAGATCCGCACCTACGGCATCTCCACCTTCGAGGGCTTCCGCGAGGAGACCGACGCGGCGGTGTTCCAGTCGCTCACCTCCATGCAGGGCCTGGCCGAACGCGCCGCGCAGACGGTGACCGGCGACGACCATGCGCGGCACCACTTCAAGATCGCCATGCTGCCGTTCAACCAGGTGATGCTGGAAGGCTTTACCCGCTTCAACACCGCGACCGGGCAGGGCAATGTAGCCAGCCCGCTGCAGGCCGCTCACCAGCTGGAGGTGTACATGATCGCCTCGCATTCCATGCTGAAGGGGCATCTGGCGAAGCAGTCGGTGGAGGTGGTCGAGCAGCAACTGGCGAGCCTGCCCAACCCGGCGCAGCGCGCGTTGCAGTTCAACCGCTCCACGCCGGGTCTGGGCACCTCGCTGGTCGGCATGAGCACGCCGGAGCATCTGGACGACATGCTGGCGGTGATGCGCGAGCCGATGATGGACAAGAAGGCCTATCTCGGCATGTTCAAGAAGGCCGAGGAGGAATAACGCCTTGTAGGAGCGTGCTTGCACGCGAAGCCCCTGCCCGCGTCCGACTTTGGCAGGGGCTTCGCCGGCAAGCCGGCTCCTACAAGGGTTCCGGAGCCTCTGCGGTGGTGGAGATTTCATACACAAGGGTATGCCATGCAGGTTGATCTGAAGGCCCTCGAATTCCCCGCGATCCAGCGTCTGCTGGAACGCCTGACTGCCACGCCCTATGGCGCCGATGCCGCGCGCGGGCTGGAACCGGCGCCGAATCTGGATGCAGCGCGGGCGCTGCAAAAGGCGGTGACCGTCGCACGCCAGCGTCTGGATGCCGGCACGCTGCCGCGGCTGGGCCAGCTGCCGGATGTGCGTGCCGCGCTGCGCCAGGCGGCCAACCCCGGTTCGGCCCTGCCGGTACAGGCCCTGCACAATCTCCAGGTCATCATGCGCCAGGCCCGTGAACTGGCGGATCAGTTGGCCGACACCCCGGAGATCTATCCGGCGGATCTGAACAAGCTGTACCCACCCGAGGCGCTGGAACAGCGCCTGGCTGCCTGCCTCAACCCCGGCGGCTCGCTGCGCGAAGACGCCAGCGCCGAGCTGGTCGAGGCCTTCGGGCAGCGCGGGCGGCTGCGTGACGAGGTCGAGGCGGTGGTGAAAAAGCGCCTGTCGGACTCCGATGTGGCGCAGAAGGGGGAGGATGCGCTAAAGGTGCAGTGGCACCAGGAGCGCGCGGTCATGGTGCTGCGCGGCGACGCGGCCGGGGCGGTCAAGGGTGTGCGTCGGGGCACCGCGATGGGTGGGCGTGACCAGATCGTGGAGCCGATCGAGGCGGTCCCGTTGAACAATCAGCTCGATACGGTCAACAGTCAGATCAACACCGAACAGCAGCGTCTGTTGCGCGAGCTGACCGATGGGGTGCGCCAGCATGGCGAGCCGTTGGACCTGATGCTGACCGCGCTGACCTGGATTGATCTGGCCTCGGCCGCCGCACAGCTTTCGGCGCAGATGAATGCCCATGCCCCGAGGCTGGAGCCCGAGGCCGGCGTGGAGTTGATCGAGGCCTACCACCCGCTGCTGCTGTTGCAGTTCGCCGAGGGGAACGGCCCGCAGCCGGTGCCCCTGTCGATTCGTCTGGATGGCGAGCAGCCGCTGTTGCTGATTACCGGGCCGAACACCGGCGGCAAGACGGTCGCGCTGAAGACCCTGGGCCTGCTGGTCACCATGGCCTGGTGCGGGCTGCATATCCCGGCCGAGCAGGACTGCCGCATCGGCCGTTTTGATCGGGTCATGGTCGATGTCGGTGATCACCAGAGCCTGTTCCACCATCTGTCGACCTTCGCCGGGCATGTGGAGGTGCTCAAGCGGATCCTCGACCATGCTGGCTCCGAGAGCCTGATCCTGCTGGACGAGCTGGGTACCGGTACCGACCCCGACGAAGGTGCAGCCCTCGCCATGGCGATGCTGGACGAGCTGCGCGCCCGCGGTACGCGCGGGATCGTGAATACCCACCTGGCACCGCTGAAGGACTACGCGGCGCAGCATGCGGGCATCGTGAATGCCTCGATGCAGTTCGACGCGGACACCCTGTCGCCCACCTACCGGCTGCTGATCGGCGAGCCGGGGGTCTCCTTCGGGCTGACCATCGCCGAGAAGAACGGCCTGCCACCGCAGCTGGTGGCGCGGGCCCGCGCGCATTTCGCCGAGCTGCCCACCGCGCAGGCCGGGGGCGAGCACAGCTGACTTACGGTGTCGGCTCGGTCCGGCGCCGGGGCCGCCCGTGGAGATTACTCGCTGCGCTCGCCCTGTGGGCCGGCTTGCGGCCGTTCAGCGCGCTCCGCGCTTTAGTGCCACGGCGCTTTGCCCCTCGCGATGACGGTGCTTGTTGCCCCCGTCATTGCGAGGCCCCGCAGGGGCCGTGGCAATCTCGTGGGAGCGGGCAGGGCGGCGGGGTCGGTTAGCCGCGTGTGCCGGTGGCTACGTCGCTGGCTCCCCGCGAGGACCGGCGCGTGCCCATCCGCTTTATGGCGTGAAATGGGGGCGATTTCATATTAGGATGGTGGGCTATTTTGATTTGTGGTGCGTGATCGCCCGACGATCGTGCACAAGCCCCCGGTAAGGAAGTCGACCACCATGTCCGAGTCCGCAAGCTCCGCCACCGCCATCACCGGCGCCGAAATCTTCTGTCGCAGCCTCCAGGCCGAGGGCGTCGAAGTCGTATTCGGGTATCCCGGTGGTGCGGTATTGCACATCTATGATGCGCTGTACCGGCAGGACAAGGTCTCCCACGTGCTGGTGCGTCACGAGCAGGGTGCGGTGCACGCGGCCGAGGGCTATGCCAAGTCCTCGGACAAGCCGGGCGTGGCCCTGGTCACCTCGGGCCCCGGCGCGACCAACGCGATTACCGGGATTGCCGATGCCTACATGGATTCGGTGCCGCTGGTGGTGTTCACCGGCCAGGTGCCGACCAGCATGATCGGCAACGACGCCTTCCAGGAAGTGGACACCGTGGGGATCACGCGTCCCTGCGTGAAGCACAACTTCCTGGTCAAGGACGTGAAGGACCTGGCGTCCACGATCAAGAAGGCCTTCTACGTGGCGACCACCGGGCGCCCTGGCCCGGTGGTGGTCGATATCCCGAAGGACGTGACCGCCGATACCTGCGTGTTCGAGTACCCGGAGAGCATCCACATGCGCTCCTACAACCCGACCACGAAGGGGCATACCGGCCAGATCCGCAAGGCGGTGGACCTGATCCTGTCGGCCAAGCAGCCGATGATCTACACCGGCGGCGGCGTGATCCTGGGGCGTGGCTCCGAGGCCCTGACCGAGTTCACCCGCCAGCTCGGCTATCCGATCACCAACACCCTGATGGGGCTGGGTGGCTATCCGGCGTCGGACAAGCAGTTCCTGGGCATGCTGGGCATGCACGGCACCTACGAGGCCAACATGGCCATGCACCACGCGGATGTGCTGATCGCCATTGGCGCGCGCTTCGATGACCGTGTGACTGGCAACATCGAGAAGTTCTGTCCGCATGCGAAGATCGTGCACGTGGACGTCGATCCGTCCTCCATCTCCAAGAACGTGAAGGTGGATGTGCCGATCGTCGGCGAGGTGGAGCCGGTGCTGCGCGAGTTGATCAAGGGTCTGAACGAGAACGGCGGCAAGCCGGATGCCGACGCGCTGGCGACCTGGTGGAAGCAGATCGCGGAATGGCAGGCGCAGGACTGCCTGAAGTACGACCAGACCTCTGGGCTGATCAAGCCGCAGTACGTGGTGCAAAAGTTCTGGGAGCTGACCGAGGGCGATGCCTACGTGACCTCCGATGTCGGCCAGCACCAGATGTGGGCGGCGCAGTTCTATCGCTTCGACAAACCGAACCGCTGGATCAACTCCGGTGGGCTGGGGACGATGGGCGTGGGCCTGCCGTTCGCGATGGGTGTGCAGTTCGCGCATCCGGAGGCGACGGTGGGCTGCATTACCGGCGAGGCCAGCATCCAGATGTGCATCCAGGAGCTGTCGACCTGCTTCCAGTACCAGCTGCCGCTGAAGATCCTGAACCTGAACAACCGCTACCTGGGCATGGTCCGGCAGTGGCAGGAGTTCTTCTATCAGGGCCGCTACGCCATGTCCTACATGGATGCGCTGCCGGACTTCGTGAAGCTGGCCGAGGCCTATGGCCACGTCGGTATCCAGATCACCCAGCCGGGCGACGTCGAGGGCGCGATCAAGGAGGCCCTGGCGCAGAAGGACCGCCTGGTGTTCATGGACTTCATTACCGACCAGTCCGAGAACGTGTATCCGATGATCCCGGCCGGTGCCGGCCAGAACGAAATGATCCTGGTCTGAGCCGGGTACAGGGAAGAGCCGTATGCGTCATATCATTAGTGTCCTGCTGGAAAACGAATCCGGTGCCCTCTCGCGGGTGGCCGGGCTGTTCTCCGCACGGGGTTACAACATCGAGTCACTGACCGTCGCGCCGACCGACGACCCGTCGCTGTCGCGCATGACCATCGTCACCAGCGGCTCCGAGGAGATCGTCGAGCAGATCACCAAGCAGCTGAACAAGCTGATCGACGTGATCAAACTGCTGGACATGACCGCCTATCCGCACATCGAGCGCGAGATGGCGCTGGTCAAGGTGCGTGTGCCGGAGGCCGCCGAGCGCGAGGAGGTCAAGCGCCTGGCGGACATCTTCCGCGGCCGGATCATTGACGTGACCCAGGACAGCTACGTGATCGAGATCACCGGCGAGGGCTCCAAGCTGGACGCCTTCCTCGTGGCCCTCGACGCGTTTACTGTCCTGGAGGTCGTGCGCTCCGGCGTGATGGGCATCGCCCGGGGCGACGTCGCCCTGCAAATCTGAATCCCCGGGTCCGGCCCCCCGTTGCGGGGGCGGGGCCCGTTTGTTTGCCATGGGCCCCGGTAGGGAAACACTGGTTAATGTACATGCTCGCGTTGGTACCCCAGGTTTTCCGAGACAAGGCGCGGTTCGCAGCCGGTAGTGGTTCTACCGGCAAGGGCCGCAACGCAGGATCGGGGAACCTGGGGTACCAACCCCACAATTTAATTAACGAAGGGGCTCGGGCGCTTTTGCGTGGGAACAGCGTTGCGGCTCCCTTGTGCAGAGTGACTGCACGGCGGTCACCGCGCCTTGTTCGCACGCAAAAGCGACTCGAGCGCGAACATGTACATTAACCAGTGTTTCCCTACGGGCTGATATCAAGGAAATTGCAATGAATCTCTACTACGACAAAGACGCCGATCTCTCCATCATTAAGGGCATGAAGGTGGCCATCATCGGCTACGGCTCGCAGGGCCACGCCCATGCGAACAACCTGAAAGACTCCGGTGTGGACGTGACCGTGGGTCTGCGTGAAGGCTCCAGTTCGCGCGCCAAGGCCGAAGAGGCCGGTCTGAAAGTGGCCGATGTCGACGCCGCGACCGCCGGTGCCGACCTGATCATGGTGCTGGCGCCGGACGAATACCAGGCTGCGCTGTACCGCGACGTGCTGGAGCCGAACCTGAAGAAGGGTGCGACCCTGGCCTTTGCCCACGGCTTCGCGATCCACTACAACCAGATCGAGCCGCGCAAGGATCTGGACGTGATCATGATCGCGCCCAAGGCCCCGGGTCACACCGTGCGCTCCGAGTTCGTCCGTGGCGGTGGTATCCCCGACCTGATCGCGATCCAGCAGGATGCCTCCGGCAAGGCGCGTGACATCGCCATGTCCTACGCCTCCGCGATCGGGGGCGGCCGCACCGGCATCATCGAGACCAGCTTCAAGGACGAGACCGAAACCGATCTGTTCGGCGAGCAGGCCGTGCTGTGTGGTGGTGCGGTGGAACTGGTCAAGGCCGGCTTCGAGACCCTCACCGAGGCCGGTTACGCGCCGGAGATGGCCTACTTCGAGTGCCTGCACGAGCTGAAGCTGATCGTGGACCTCATGTACGAGGGCGGCATCGCCAACATGAACTACTCGATCTCCAACAATGCGGAATACGGCGAGTACGTGACCGGCCCGAAGGTGATCAACGAAGAGTCGCGCTGGGCGATGCGTGAAGCCCTGCGCAACATCCAGAACGGCGAGTACGCCAAGCAGTTCATCCTGGAAGGCGCGATGAATTACCCGTCGATGACCGCCAACCGGCGCCTGAACGCCGCCCACGAGATCGAACAGGTCGGCGAACGTCTGCGCTCCATGATGCCGTGGATCACGGCCAACCAGCTGGTCGACAAGTCCCGCAACTGATGCGAGGCCCTGCGATGGACATTCCGGTCTGTCGCAGGGCGTCCTCTCTCTCGAGCACCCGATGCTGTTTCCGCTAGCTCCCGAAGGCCGTCTGTTCGTCATCATCGCCGCGTGGATGACGGTGATTACGCTGCTGGTTGGGGAGGCGGAGCTGGGCCTGTTCATGGTGATCCTCACCGTGGCCCTGATGGGGCTGTTCCGGAACGTGCGGCGCAAGGCCCCGGCACCGGCCCTGGGCGTGATCGCCCCGGCCGATGGCACCATCGAGTCGATTACCGAGACCCGGGATCCGTTTACGAAAAAGCCGGCGGTCTGCATCCGCCTGCGCCAGCGCCGCCTGGGCGAATATAACGTGCACGCCCCGCAGGAGGCCGAGATTCGCGAACGCGTCTGGCCCGGCAAGGAGACCGACGAGGTGCCGGATGCCCAGCTGGAGGGGCGTCTGGCCTATGCGCTGGAGACCGACGAGGGCACCCGGCTGACCCTGGCGCTCAGCGTCGATCACTGGCCCCGCATGGTGCGCATGCAGAACAACGTCCCCGGCAACCGCCTGGGACGCGGCAAGCGCATGGGGTTCGCCGGCTTTGGTGGTACCTTCGAGGTCTGGCTGCCGGTCGGCGCGCAGGTGATGGTCGAGCCGGGTCAGCGGGTCCTGGCGGGTTCGGCCTTGCTCGGCGGGTTACCCGAATCCGAGGCGACCGGGGACGACGAGAGCGCGGCGGAGGTGCTGCAATGAGTGCAGGGGACGAAGGCGATCGACGGACGGATCCCGAGTCGGATTACATCGAGGGCGAGGATAGCGTCGCCGACGACCAGCCGCCGCATCGCCGGCGCCGGCGCGGGGTGTATCTGCTGCCCAATCTGTTCACCACCGGGGTGCTGTTCTCCGGGTTCTTCGCCATCGTCTCCGCGATCAACGGCGAATACATCACCGCCGCCATCGCGATCTTCGTGGCCATGGTGCTGGACACCCTGGACGGCCGCGTCGCGCGTATGACCGACACCCAGAGCGAGTTTGGCGCGCAGTACGACTCGCTGTCGGACCTGGTGTCCTTCGGTGTGGCCCCGGCGCTGGTGGTCTATCTGTGGCAACTGCACGACCTCGGCAACTTCGGCTGGGTGGCGGCGTTCTTCTTTGCGACCGCCGCGGCGCTACGGCTGGCGCGCTTCAACAGCCGGCTCGCGGTCAGCGACAAGCGCTTCTTTCAGGGGCTGCCAAGCCCCGCCAGCGCCGCGATCCTGGTGGGCATGGTCTGGGTGCTGGAGGACTGGGGTATCCCGGCGGAGCTGGCTGACCCCTATCTGGTGGGCATCCTGGTGGTCACCGTGCTCGCCGGGGCGGCGATGGTCAGCAACCTGACCTACTTCAGCTTCAAGGACATGGACTTCAAGCATCGGGTCCCTTTCCTGGCGATTGTCGGGGTGGTGCTGGCGCTGATGCTGCTGGCTCTGGATCCGCCCAAGGTCCTGCTGGCGGCCTTCGTCATCTATGCCCTGTCCGGACCGTTGCTGACCCTGGAGCGCTGGCGCCGGCATCGTCGCCGGGCGCCGTCGGGGGAGTAACCGCGTGTCGCTGTCGGTGCGCCAGCGCCGCATCCTCGCGGACATGGGCATTCCGGTGTGGCGCTCGCGCATCGCGCTGGAGGACAAGACCGAGGCTGTGGCGCCTCCGGCGGAATCCGTCCTTGTGGCGGGCGAGCGCGCCGAGGTCGTGGATGCCGGGGCGCCGGGCGCCGCGGTCGATACCCTGGACTGGGAGGCCCTGGAGACGCGGGTGCGCGGCTGCCATGCCTGCGCCGAGCTGGCCCGCGAACGCACGCAGACCGTGTTCGGGGTGGGCGACCCGCGCGCGCGCTGGCTGTTCGTCGGCGAGGCCCCGGGTGCGGAAGAGGACCGCCGCGGTGAGCCCTTCGTGGGTCGTGCGGGGCAGCTGCTGGACAACATGCTGTGGGCGCTGGGCCTGGACCGGAGCCGCGATGTCTTCATCGCTAATTTGCTGAAGTGCCGCCCGCCCGGAAACCGTGACCCGAAACCCCAGGAGTCCGCGGCCTGCCGCGGGTTTCTCGATCGCCAGATCGAACTGATCCAGCCAGAGGTGATTGTGGCGCTGGGGCGTGTAGCGGCCCACGCCTTGCTGGCGACGGACGAGCCGCTCGGTCGGCTGCGTGGCACGGAGCAGCGCTACCAGGGCGTTCCCCTGATCGTGACCTACCATCCGGCCTACCTGCTGCGAACGCCGGGTGACAAGGCCCGTGCCTGGCAGGACCTGCAGCGCGCCCGGACCTGTCTGTCAAAACCGCTCACTGATTGAGGGATTGGGAACCTTGGCCGAGTCGCAGGGTTCCGAACAAACGACAATTTGCCCCGTCCTTTCCTTCACTGCTGCCGGAGAAGCCTGCGTCATGAGTGCCGAACCCCGCGTCCAGCCCGAGTTGCGCCGCATGCAGGTGGCCGATGTGGAAGGCGTGATGCGCGTGGAGCGCGAGGCCTATGCGTACCCCTGGACCGCCCGCATCTTCGAGGACTGTCTTCGGGTGGGTTACGACTGCTGGGTGCTGGAGGTGGATGGTCGCCAGGTGGGGCATAGTGTGCTGACGGTGGCCGCCGGCGAGGCCCACCTGCTCAACCTTACGGTGGATCCGCGCTGGCAAGGCAACGGGCTTGGCCGTTTCATGGTCCGTCGCCTGTTTGACTATGTGTGCAGTCAGGACGCAGAGGCTTTGTTCCTCGAGGTGCGCCCATCCAATGTGGCGGCGGTGCAGCTCTACCGCTCCGAGGGTTTTGAACATATCGGTACCCGTCCGCGCTACTACCCGCTCCCCAGCGGCCGCGAGGATGCCTGGGTGCTGACGCGTCGCTGCGCCGCACCCGCCGGGGCATGATGTGTCGGTTCGGCGCTGGAGTGTGAAGTCAGTCACAGCGTCGGGTGCAAAATCCGTAACCCGGTCGGGTTTTGCCGCCTTGGGTTCTCGTCCCGGGACCTCCGCGTTGTGACGGTCATCCCCCGGGTCTATGATCGAACTCGGTATTGGCCCCGACTCCGGATGAGGTAACCCATGTCCCGATCCCTACGTGCATTGTTTGTTTCGCTCCCCCTGGCGTTGCCACTCCTGGCTACCGGAGGGCTTGCCCATGCCCAGCAGGCCTTTGGCTACGACGAGGCCGAGCGCCAGCAGGAGCTGCTGGAAGTCTGGTACGAGATCCGTGAAAGCAACGCACAGAAGGGCAATGAGGCGGCGATGTTCGACGTGGGCATGGCGAACTACGCCGGGCGCGGCACGGCGGTGGACTACGATCAGGCCCTGCGCTGGTTCGCTCGCGCTGCGGATGCCGACCACGCCAGTGCGCATTACTATCTGGGTTACCTCTTCGCGACCGGCAAGGGCACTGCGGCCGACGCCGAACGCAGTCACGAACATTACTCACGCGCGGCGGAACTGGGTCATGCCGATGCCCAGTACTGGCTGGGCAGCCATCTGGCCAATGGCGAGCAGGATCCGACCGCCGCACTCGAGTGGCTGGGCAAGGCGGCAGATCAGGGACTGCCTGCCGCGCAGTATTATGTGGGGCTGATGCACGAGAATGGTCAGGGCACATCGCGTGATCCGGCCGCCGCCGCGCGCTGGTATACCGCCGCAGCGGAGCAGGGCTACCGGCATGCCCAGATCGGGCTGGGTCGCCTGCACCAGAACGGTCGCGGGGTCGAACGTGATCTGGTGCAGGCGCATGTCTGGTACAGCATGGCGGACGACCGGGAACGCCTGGCCTCGCTGGAGACCCGCATGAACAACCGTGACCTGGTGACTGCTCAGGGGCGCCTCAAGGAACAGAACGCCGCGCTTCAGGCGGCCTCGGCGCGCTGATCGGGCAGCGCCGGAGCACATGCAAACGGCCCCGTTTTTCGGGGCCGTTTGCATGTTGGGCACCCGGAAAGATGAACCGGACCCGCGCTTTCGCGTTAAACTGACGGGCTGATTCAAGCGGCCCGTATTCATGTCCTTTATCGAGGAAACCCGCCGACGCCGGACCTTCGCGATCATTTCGCACCCGGACGCCGGCAAGACCACCATGACCGAAAAGCTCCTGCTGTACGGCGGTGCGATCCAGCTCGCCGGTACGGTCAAGGGGCGCAAGTCAGCGCGCCATGCCACCTCCGACTGGATGGAGATGGAGAAATCGCGTGGCATCTCGGTCACCTCTTCCGTCATGCAGTACCCGTACAAGGGCCGCATGGTGAACCTGCTGGACACCCCGGGACACGCGGACTTCTCCGAGGACACCTATCGCACGCTGACCGCAGTGGACTCCGCGCTGATGGTGATCGACGCCGCCAAGGGTGTCGAGGAACGGACCATCAAGCTGATGGAGGTCTGCCGGCTGCGCGATACGCCGATCATGACCTTCGTGAACAAGATGGACCGCGAGGGCCGCGATCCGATCGAGTTGCTGGACGAGGTCGAGGAGGTGCTGAAGATCCAGTGCGCCCCGATCACCTGGCCGATCGGCTCGGGAAAGCGCTTCCGTGGCGTCTATCACCTCCGCCGCGACGCGGTGCATCTGTACGACCCCGAAGAGGGCGGCAAGAAGTCCACCGGCGAAATCATCGAGGGGCTGGACAACCCGCGCCTGGACGAGGTGCTGGGGCCGCAGGCCGGGGAGCTGCGCGAGGAACTGGAACTGGTGCAGGGCGCCTCGCACGCATTTGACCCGGAGGCCTACCTGAGCGGTGCGCAGACCCCGGTGTTTTTCGGTTCGGCGATCAACAACTTCGGGATCGAGGAGCTGCTGGACGACTTCGTCGAGTACGCTCCCGGCCCGTTGCCGCGCCCGACCCACTCGCGCAAGGTAGAGCCGACCGAGGAGAAATTCACCGGCTTCGTGTTCAAGATCCAGGCGAACATGGACCCGAACCACCGCGACCGCATCGCGTTCATGCGCATCTGCTCGGGCACCTTCGACAAGGGCGCCAAGCTGCGCCACGTGCGCATCGGGCGCGACGTCAAGATCCCGGACGCGCTGACCTTCCTGGCCTCCGACCGCGAGCATGTGGAGACCGCCTATCCCGGCGACATCATCGGCATCCACAACCACGGCACCATCCGCATCGGGGATACCTTCACCCAAGGCGAGGACCTCACCTTCACTGGTGTGCCGAACTTCGCCCCGGAGCTGTTCCGCCGCGCGCAGTTGAAGGACCCGCTGAAGATGAAGCAGCTCGCCAAGGGTCTGCAGGAGCTGTGCGAGGAGGGTGCGACCCAGCTCTATCGCCCGTTGACCAACAACGACCTGATCCTGGGGGCGGTCGGCGTGCTGCAGTTCGAGGTAGTCGCCGAACGCCTGCGCACCGAGTACAAGGTGGAGGCACAGTTCGAGAACGTGAACGTCCAGACCGCGCGCTGGGTCGAAAGCGATGATCCGAAGAAATTCGACGAGTTCAAGGAGAAGGCGGCGACCAACCTGGCCATCGACCACGGCGGCGATCTGGTCTATATCGCCCCGACCCGGGTCAACCTGCAGATGGCGCAGGAGAAGTGGCCGGAGATCCGCTTCCAGTCGACCCGCGAGCACGGCCAGCCGACGGAGTAACCTCCGCGCTCCTAACTACTCCCTCGGCGCGCGGGACATTGTCCCGTCATTGCGAGGAGCGAAGCGACAAAGCAATCTCCCGTGGGCCATCGGATCTAGCTGGGGTGCGAGCTTCTGGAGGTTGCCGCAGCGCCTTCGGCGCCTCGCAATGACGTTGCATCTTGCCTGCGCAGGAGGTTTGCATGGCGTTGAATTTCCGATGGACCCCGGCCCTTGTGGTTGTAGTGCTGGCGCTGGGCGTTGGTGCCTGTTCGGTGCACAAGACCGAGACCCGGGGTGACGGGCCCGAGCCGCGTCCGGGCGCGGTCGAGCAGATGAACCCGTTCCTGCATTTTCTCGAGAGCCGCCCGACACCCGCGGAATTCGGGCGCGTCTACCCCGACGTGATGCTGGTGCTGCCCGGTGATATCGTGACCCAGGAATACCGCACCGATAACAGCCGGTTCTTCGCCGAACTGGACGACGAAAATCGTATCCGTGGCGGCGAGTTTCGCTGATCCCGCGATGCTGCAAATCTCCAACAGCGTGAGCGTCCCCGAGCACGAGATCGAGCTGATTCCGATCCGTGCCCAGGGCGCCGGCGGCCAGAACGTCAACAAGGTCGCCTCGGCCATTCACCTGCGCTTCGATATCCGCGCCTCCGGCCTGCCCGATGTCTACAAGGAACGCCTGCTGCGCCGCCGCGATCAGCGCATCAGCAAGGACGGCGTGATCGTCATCAAGGCGCAGCAGTACCGCACCCAGGAGGCCAATCGCGAGGACGCGCTGGAGCGCCTGGCGGAGCTGCTGCGCGAGGCCGGCCGCCCGATCAAGGCGCGCAAGGCCACGCGGCCGACCCGCGCCTCCAAGCTGCGTCGCCTGGAGGGCAAGACCCAGCGCGGCCGCAAGAAGGCCCTGCGCGGCCGCGTCGACCCGGACTGATTCACTTCTCGGTTCATCACGAAGCGCACGAAGAAATGAAGGAATTCAAGGGCGTATTCAGAACGGAGAACACGGAGAAATTCGAAAGGCTCTGATGTGCGTGATCCGTCAAGGGTGCGGGGTGCCGCCAAGCGCACGAAGCAGCGGCGGTTAACCGGCAGTAACCCAGGCTGCAATCAATACCCGTATCTCACTCCCACTTCCCTTTTTTCTGTCCCCTCCGTGGTGAACAAGGGTTTAGTCCCCGGCGTTCGGGCTTGCGTTGGCGGTGGTGGGTTCGTGTTCCTGCTGGTGTTGCCACAGGCGGGCGTAGGCGCCGTTCCTGGCGATGAGTTCGCGATGGGTGCCGCGTTCGACCACGCGGCCCTGATCCAGCACCACGATTTGTTCGGCGTCCTTCACGGTCGACAGGCGATGCGCGATCACCAGCGTGGTGCGCCGCGCCGAGACCTCGTTCAGGGCCTGCAGGATGGCCTTCTCCGAGCCCGAGTCCAGTGACGAGGTGGCCTCGTCGAATACCAGGATCGGCGGGTCCTTCAGCAGCATGCGGGCGATGGCGATGCGTTGCTTCTCGCCGCCGGAGACCTTGAGCCCGCGTTCGCCGACCACCGTGTCCAGGCCGTCGGGCAGGCGCTCGATGAAATCGTCCAGGTGCGCCAGGTGGACCGCGCGCAAGATCGCCTCTTCGGACGCTTCCGGGTCGCCGTAGGCGATGTTGTAGCGAATGCTGGAGTTGAACAGCACGGTGTCCTGCGGGACCACGCCGATCGCGCGGCGCAGGCTCTGCTGGGTCACCTCGCGGATGTCCTGGCCGTCGATGGTGATGCGCCCGTCGGTCACGTCAAAGAAGCGGAACAGCAGCCGGGCGAGCGTGGACTTGCCGGCCCCGCTGGGCCCGACCACCGCGAGCTTGTGCCCGGCGGGGATCTCGAGCGAGACGTCCGCGAGGATCGGCCGTTCCGGCTGGTAGTGGAAGGCGACCTGTTCGAAGCACACATGCCCGCTGGTGACCTCGAGATCCGGTGCGTCCGGGCGGTCCTCGACCTGCACGGGCTTCTCCAGCAGCCCGAACAGGCGCTCGATGTTCGCCAGCGACTGGCGGATCTCGCGATAGACGAAGCCGAGGAAGTTCAGCGGCATGAACAGCTGGATCATATAGGCGTTGACCATGACCAGGTCGCCCAGCGACATCTGCCCCGAGGCCACGCGGCTGGCGGCCAGCAGCATCATTACGGTGATCGCACCGGCGATGATCAGGGCCTGTCCGGAGTTCAGCAGCACCAGCGACAGGACGTTCTTGGTGCGCGCCTGTTCCCAGGTGGCCAGGCCCTCGTCGTAGCGCCGGGCCTCGAAGCCCTCGTTGCCGAAGTACTTCACCGTCTCGTAGTTCAGCAGGCTGTCGATCGCGCGGGTGTTGGACTCGTTGTCGCGCTGATTGGCTTCGCGCACGAAGCGGGTGCGCCACTCGGTAATCCACACCGACCAGGCGATGTAGGCCGCCACCGCGATGATCACCGTCAGGGTGAATATCGGGCCCACCGCGATCAGCAGGATGACCGCGACCATCGCGATCTCGATGATCGTCGGCAGGATGTTGAACACCATGAAGCGCAGCAGGAAGCTGATGCCGCTGGTGCCGCGCTCGATGTCCCGGGCCAGGCCGCCGGTCTCGCGCGCCAGATGGAAGCTCAGCTCCAGCCGATGCAGATGTTCGAACACGCGCAGGGCCGCGCGCCGCATGGCGCGCTCGGCCACCCGCACGAAGACCGCGTCGCGCAACTCCCCGAACAGGGTGCCGCCAAAGCGCAACAGGCCGTAGGCCACCACCAGTGCCACCGGGACCGTGACCAGCGCGTCGGTGCCGGAATCCTCGAAGTGGTCGACGATGTACTTCAGTGCCAGCGGGACCAGCACGGTCGCCAGCTTGGCCAGGCCCATCAGGCCGAGGGCGAGGAACAGCCGCCCGCGGAACTCCGCGAGATAGGGGAACAGGGAGCGAACGATGCGCCAGTTGATCGCCTCGTCGGGCGCATCGTGCACGCTGGAATGACCGCGCATGGGGGAGTCCGGGGCTGGGTAGGTCGCTTACTTTAGAGAGGCGCGGCGGAATTCGCACATGGGCGCGCGTTCAGTAGCGGCTCATCCCCGCGTCCGCGGAAGGTCAGCGGTGGATGCGGTAGCCCTCGCCCCGGTCCTGTTCCAGGTCGATCCGCAGGCGCCGGTGACTCCAGCCGTCCTGCGAGCAATGCGCCTCGATCTGCACGAAACGGGCCCCCTCGGGGATGGACAGCCGGCGCAGGCTGCGCGTGAATGGCTGTTCGTCTACATGCGGGTGGTGCAGGATGCGCTCGCCGAGGACGTTGCCATCGGCGTCGAGCACGCGCCAGGCATCCGCATAGTGCTCCCAGCCGGTATCCGGATGCTCCACGGTGACGGACACCCGCCACTGGTTCGGGCCGGCGGCGTGCAGCTGGGCCTCCAGGATATCGACCTCGTCGGCCGGGGCGGGCAGGGCCAGAAGGCCCAGAAGGGCGCCGAGGGTCAGTCTTTGCGTCAACATGGCAATACTCCTTTTGCCGGTTTGATGCGGCCGGTCTGTGCGATCCACTGATGGGACGCACAGGGGGCGGATCGAGTTCACGTGCCCTGTTGTACCTGGTTGCGCCCGGCATTCTTGGCAGCGTACAGGGCGCGGTCGGCGCGATCGACCAGGGCCTCCGCGCTCTCGCCCGGTTTCAGCTGGGCCACGCCGAAGCTGGCGGTCAGCGCGTGTCCGGTGTCGAAGTCGGTGGCCTCAAGGGTGTGGCGCAGGTCCTCGGCCAGTTGGCTCGTGGCCACGACATCGCCCTGTGGGCACAGGATGAGGAATTCTTCGCCACCCCAGCGGGCGGCCCGGTCCGTTTCGCGGATGCGGGCGGCGATCACGCGACCGACCTCGGTGAGCACGGCATCGCCGCGACCATGCCCCAGGGTGTCGTTAATCGGCTTGAAGTGGTCCAGATCCATCATGATCACGCCAAGCAGGCCTTCGTGACGTTCGGCCCGCCGGATTTCGTCGGCCAGTACCTCGCTCGCCTTCATGCGGTTGTGCAGGCCTGTCAGCGGGTCGGTGGTGGCGAGACGTTCCAGGCGTCTCTGGGCCGCCTCCAGGGAGTGTGTTCGCTCCTGGACCAGGCGTTCGAGCACATGCGCGCGCTCCTCCAGCTCCTTGACCGGGTACGGTTCGTCGGCATCGTGGACGCTGGCGGGGAAGGAGCCGTGCAGGTGTTCCAGGCGCCAGCCGTCGTCGGTCCGGTGCAGCAAGAGGCTGGCCCGCAGCCCGTTCAGTCGCACTCGTTGTCCGCGGGTGTCGAGCAGCATGTCGAATACCAGCATCACCAGGGCAACCTCATCCGTGACGAGGCGGACGTCTTCGCGGTGTACCTCGTAGTCGAAGGGTTCCGGGACCAGTTCGATGTCGCGTCCGACGATGCGCTCTACGTCCTCGGGCGTGAAGGCCGCTTCGTCGCCTCCGGTTCCGAAGCCACTGACCTGCGGTGCGTGCCACCCGAGTACGCGTGCGAGGTCACGCTCACGCAGCCAGGCGTCGAGGTAACCGTGAACGACCTGGCGGATTGCGGCCTTGCCGTTGGAGGGCATCGAGATCAGTCGATGCCGACGGCGCGCTGCTCCTGGCGGATCCACGCGATGATGTGGGCGGTGTCCTCGCCGGATACGCCGGCCACCGGCGGCATCTCGCCAAATTCCCAGTGGTGCTGGTGCACGCCCAGGGCCACGGCACGATGGAAGGTGATATCCGGGTGGTGCGAGGGTTCGTAGATCCGGTGGATCAGCGGTGGACCCTGGTCGGTGCCGCGCGCCTCCTCGCCGTGGCACTGCATGCAGTTGGTCCGGAATAGCGAGCGGCCGGCCTCGGGGTCGGCGGTGAAATCCTCCGGCGGCAGGCTGTAGTCGAGCTGCGCCGTGGAGTCCGAGGCTGCGTTCGACTCGCTGGCGGGTGCTTGCGAGGCCTCGCCTTCGCTGTCCGAATCCGGGGCCTCGGCGCAGGCGGCAAGTGTGAATAGCGCGAGACAGGCAACAGGCAGGAGGCGTGCGGGCGTCGGCATCGGGATTCCGGGGAATAGGGATTTGGCTGGCAGTTTATCGCGGTGGGTGTTGTCACGGAAATGCGCCAAGCAAACACGAATCAGCGTCTCCTTAACGGTGCGGCCTGCGGGTCGTGGCGGGCGATTCCGGGGCTTGTCGCTTGCAGCGGTGCCGGGCATTCGGCAGTCTTGCCCGCCTGTCATATTGTTTGGAGTGTATCCATTGGAACCCTCGGGTCTTGCAGCTGGAGAAGCGCAGGGAAGCGCTCCGGCGGCGGCGCTACTGGAGATCCTGCGCGAGACCTTCGGTTATACGGAATTTCGCGGCCAGCAGCAGGCGATCGTCGAGCACGTGACCGGTGGTGGCGACGCGGTGGTGCTGATGCCCACCGGCGGCGGCAAGTCGCTCTGCTACCAGATCCCGGCGCTGGCTCGATCCGGCTGCGGCATCGTGATCTCGCCCCTGATCGCGCTGATGCAGGACCAGGTCGCCGCCCTGCGCCAGAACGGCGTGGCCGCGGCCAGTCTGGACTCCGGCCAGAAGGCGGACGAGGCGCGTTCCGTGCTGGCGGCCCTGCACGCCGGCGAACTGGATCTGCTGTACATGTCGCCAGAGCGGCTGTTTGCCTCGGGCATGCTGGAACGCCTGGAAGGCATCGATCTCGCCTTGTTCGCGATCGACGAGGCGCACTGCGTCTCGCAGTGGGGGCATGACTTCCGCCCCGAATACAGCCAGCTGGCGGTGCTGGCCGAGCGCTTTCCGCAGGTGCCGCGCCTGGCCCTGACCGCGACCGCCGACGGTCCGACCCGCCAGGAGATCCGCGAACGGTTGTGCCTCGATCAGGCGCGCGCCTTCGTCAGTTCCTTCGACCGCCCCAATATCCGCTATCGCATCGCCCAGGCGGACGGTGGCCGGGGCGGCTCGGCGCGTGATCGGCTGCTGCGCTTCATCCGCGAGGAACACGCCGGAGAGGCGGGGATCGTGTATTGCCTGTCACGCAAGAAGGTGGACGCCGTGGCCGAATGGCTGGCGGAGCAGGGTGTCACCGCCCTGCCGTATCACGCCGGCCTGCCGGCCGCGACCCGCGCGGCGAATCAGACCCGCTTCCTGCGCGAGGAGGGGGTGGTGATGGTCGCCACCATCGCCTTCGGCATGGGCATCGACAAGCCGAACGTGCGTTTCGTCGCCCACCTGAACCTGCCGAAGAGTCTGGAGGGCTACTATCAGGAGACCGGCCGCGCCGGCCGCGATGGCCTGCCGGCCAATGCCTGGATGGTGTTTGGGTTGCAGGATGTCGTGACCCTGCGCCAGATGCTGGAGGGGTCGCAGGCCGGGGCCGAGCGTCAGCGCGTCGAACAGCAAAAGCTGGAGGCCATGCTGGGCTTCTGCGAGATCACCAGCTGTCGCCGCCAGGCCCTGCTGGGATATTTCGACGAGCACATGCCGGAACCCTGCGGGGCCTGCGACAATTGCCTGGAGCCGCCGGCGACCTGGGATGCCAGTGTGCCGGTGCAAAAACTCCTGTCCTGCATCTATCGAACCGGCGAGCGCTTCGGCGCCGGGCATGTGATCGACGTGCTGCGCGGCTCGGCGAGTGAGCGCCTGACCCGTCTGGGACACGATCGCCTGAGCACCTTCGGCATTGGCAAGGAACTCGACAAGGCGCAGTGGCGCGGCGTGGTCCGGCAGTTGCTGGCGCGTGGGCTGCTGCGCCTGGATGACGAGGGCTACGGCGGACTGAAGCTGGATCCGGCCTGTCGCCCGGTTCTGCGCGGAGAGGAGGGGATTCACCTGCGCGAGGAGGCGGCCCGTCCGGAGAAGGGGGCACGTAGCGCCAGCCCGGCGCGGCGTGATACGGCCCGCAGTGTCGCGGCGATGGACACCGAGGATCGCGCCCTATGGGAGGCACTCCGAGGCCTGCGCACGGACCTTGCTCGCGATCAGGGGGTGCCCCCCTACGTGATCTTCAGCGATGCCACATTGCTGGAGATGGTGGCGGCCGCGCCGCGAACCCATGACGAGATGGCCGGGATCTCCGGGGTCGGGCAGCACAAGCTGGAACGCTACGGCGATGCCTTTATCAAGGCCATCGAGGGGCATTTCGGGCTATAGTGGTGCGAAAAACCACACCAAATGATGCGTTCGGGGAGACCGCGTGACCGATACCCGCTTCCTTGAGGATTTCTACCGCCTTCGCGACGGTCAGCTGGTCGTAACCCCGGAGCAGGGCAGCGACTTCGCCAAGACCCTCGCGGGTGACTTCAATCCGATCCACGATGCCGACAACCGGCGCTTCTGCGTCCCGGGCGATCTCCTGTTCGCCCTGGTGCTGGATACCTACGGCGCCAGCGCCAACATGCACTTCCGCTTTACCGGCATGGTAGGTGGCAACGTGCCGTTGGTGTTCCCGGACAGCCCGGGTGACGCCTTCGCCATCACCGACGAAGGCGGCAAGAGCGTGATCGAGGTGGAACGCTCCGGGCCGGTGATCGACGAGCCCAATGCGATCGAGTCGCTGATCCGCAGCTATGTCGGCTTTTCCGGGCAGAACTTCCCGCACGTGCTGGTGCCGCTGATGGAGGAACACGGCGTGATGGTCAATCCGAAGCGCCCGCTGGTGATGTACGAGCGCATGGGCTTTCGCCTGCCCGAGCCGCTGGCGGCCAGCGCCGGGGTGCCGGAGCCGCGCCTGAAGGATGCGGTGATGACGGTCAACGGCAAGCGTGGCGAGATCCGCCTGGACTACGAGCTGGTGATCGACCAGTCGGTGGTTGCCGACGGCAGCAAGCACCTGGTGCTGAGCGGGCTGCGCGCGTTCGATGCCGCCGACGTCGAGCGGCTCGTCGCCGACTACGAAAGCTGGAAGGCCGCCTATTTCAATCAGCCGGCCGGGACCCGCGCCCACGCTTGAACTTTAGGAATCACTACGAAGCACACGAACGCCCGAACAAAGGCCAGGTCAATCCGCCCTTGACCTGGCCTTTGTTCGGGCGTTTCGTGGTGAAAACTCAGTAGAACTGGCCGAGCGCCGCGCGGACCTGGACTTCGGTCTCGGGCGTCAGGTGGTCCACGAGTTTCAGTGGGTGTTCCGGCAGTAGCAGCACGACCGACGAGCCCAAGTTGAAGCGACCCATCTCCGCGCCGCGCTCCAGGGTGATGGCGCGGTCCGGATACTCGCTGACGCTGATCTCGCGACCCTGCGGCGGGGTGACCTCGCCAGCCCATACCGTCTCGATGGAACCGACGTTCTGCGCACCGATCAAGGCCATGGCCATCGGTCCTACCGGGGTGTCGAAGCAGGTCACCACACGTTCGTTGCGGGCGTACAGCCGCGGCACGTGACGCACGATGCGCGGGGCGACCGAGAACAGCCGTCCGGGCACATGGATCATGTGGGTCAGGGTGCCGGTCAGCGGCATGTGCAGTCGGTGGTAGTGACGCGGTGACAGGTACAGGGTCACGAAGTGCCCGTGACGGAAGGCCTCCCCGAGCTCGTCCTCCCCGCCCAGTAGTTCCCGGACCGTGTAGTGATGCCCCTTGGCCTGGAAGATCTGCCCGCCCTCGATGCGTCCGGCGGCGCTGACCCGGGAATCGGCCGGGCTGACCAGGGTATTCGCGTCCCCCTCCAGTGGCCGTGCGTCCTCGCGCAGGGCGCGGGTGAACAGCGCGTTGAAGCTGGGGTAGGTGGTCAGGTCCGGTTCCGCGGCCTCGTCCATGTTCAGGCCGAAGCGGCGCACGAAGGCGCGCAGTAGCGGTTGCAGCTGCGGCGACTCGATGCGCGCCAGACGGTGCACCACGCGCGACAGGGCGTGCTGCGGCAGCAGGTGCGACAGGCGCGCCAGCCAGGGATCGATCTTGCTCATGCGGGATCTCGTTCGGGCGTACACAGTGACATCGAGGCGGTATGATGACCGCCCCCGCACGCAACGGAAAGACCGGGCATGGATTCAACCACCGGATTGCGCACCTTGCGCGACTTCATTCGCTTCGGCGCCAGCCAGTTTCGCGGCGCCGGGCTGACCTTCGGCCATGGCACCGACAACGCCTTTGACGAGGCGGCCTGGCTGGTGCTGCACACCCTGCACCTGCCGCTGGATCTACCCGAGTCGTGGTGGGATTCGCGCTTGAGCGAGGCTGAGCGCACGCGGGTGGTGGCGGTGTTGCGCGAGCGCATCGCCACCCGCAAGCCGGCGGCGTACCTGACCCGCGAGGCCTGGTTCGCCGGGTTGCCGTTCTATGTCGACGAGCGCGTGCTGGTGCCGCGCTCGCCACTGGCGGAGTTGATCGCCGCGGGCTTCGAGCCGTGGCTGGATCCCGATGGGGTGACTCGGGCCCTGGATCTTTGCACCGGGGGCGGCTGCATCGGTATCGCGATGGCGCTGGCCCTGCCGCAGGCGCAGGTAGACCTGGCGGATGTCTCGCCGGATGCGCTGACGGTGGCTCGGATCAACATCGAGCGCCACCAGATGGGCGAACAAGTCCGTGCATTGCAGTCCGACGTGTTCGATGGGCTGCAAGCCGGTGACCGCTATGACCTGATCGTGTCCAATCCGCCGTACGTGGATGCCGAAGATATGGCGGCCTTGCCGGACGAGTACCGCCACGAGCCGGCATTGGGACTGGCTGCCGGGGGCGACGGGCTGGATATCGTGCGCCGGATCCTGGACGGGGCCCGCGAGCACCTGACCGAGGATGGCGCGCTGATCGTGGAGGTCGGCAACAGCCAGGCCGCGGTGGAGGCGGCCTTCCCGGATCTGCCAATGATCTGGCTGGAGTTCGAGGCCGGCGGGCATGGCGTGTTCCTGGTCTACGCCCGCGACTTGCCCGCCAGCGCCTGACCCACGCGGACCCGCGCCCGGACCCCGGCCCGAAAACCCGGCAGCAGGCCCTGTAAACGGCGCCGGTGGCGATGCATACTGCGAGCCTATGGAATCACGTCTGGTGGATATGCAGAGTCGGTCCGAGGAAGAGCGGGCGGAGGTCAGCCTGCGCCCGAAACGGCTCGCGGACTACACCGGTCAGCCGCGCGTGGTCGAGCAACTGGGACTGTTCATCGAGGCCGCCCGCGGGCGTGACGAGGCCCTGGACCATACGCTGGTCGCCGGCCCGCCCGGGCTGGGCAAGACGACCCTCGCGCATATCATTGCCAACGAACTGGGGGTGGGCCTGCGTCAGACCTCCGGCCCGGTGCTGGAGCGCGCCGGCGACCTGGCGGCGATCCTCACCGCGCTGGAGCCGCGCGATGTCCTGTTCGTCGACGAGATCCACCGCCTGCCGACGGTGGTGGAAGAGATCCTGTATCCCGCCCTGGAGGATGGCCAGCTGGATATCGTGATCGGCGAGGGTCCGGCCGCGCGTTCGATCAAGGTGGACCTGCCGCCGTTCACGCTGGTGGGGGCTACCACCCGCGCCGGGCTGCTCTCGGCCCCGTTACGTGACCGGTTCGGTATCGTCCAGCGCCTCGATCATTACACTGTCCCCGATCTCGCGCATATCGTGAATCGCGCCGCCGGCTTGCTGGGCGTGGGGATTGAGGCCGAGGGCGCGACCGAGATCGCGCGCCGCGGGCGCGGCACGCCGCGTCTGGCCAATCGTCTGTTGCGACGGGTGCGCGATTTCGCCCAGGTGCGGGCCGACGGCGTGGTGACGCTCGATGTGGCCGCGCAGGCGCTGGACCTGCTGGCGATCGATGCCTCGGGGCTGGATGCCCAGGACCGCCGTCTGCTGGAGGTGCTGGTGGAGAAGTTTGATGGCGGCCCGGTCGGGGTCGAGAGTCTGGCCACCGCGATGAACGAGGACCGCGGCACGCTGGAGGATGTGGTCGAGCCGTTCCTGATCCAGCAGGGCTATCTGCAGCGCACCCCGCGCGGGCGCCAGGCGACCCGCCGCACGCTGACCATGTTTGGTCTGGCGCGCACGGAGGAGGGTGACCTGCTGACGCCGATGGCCGAGGGCGCGCGCCAGCCATGACGACGGATTTCGAATGGCCGGTGCGGGTGTATTACGAGGACACCGATGCCGGTGGTGTGGTCTACCACGCGAATTATCTGAAATTCATGGAGCGCGCGCGGACCGAATGGCTGCGTGCGCTGGGCTTCGAGCAGGACCGGCTGCGCGCCGAGTACGGAATTGTGTTCGCCGTGCGGCGTCTGTCTGTGGAGATGCAGCGTCCCGCCCATTTCAACGAGGCCCTGACGGTGACCTGCCGGGTGCAGCGTCTGCGCCGCGCCAGCATCGAATTCGCGCAGGTGGTGCAGCGTGACGCGACGGTGCTGGTGACTGGCGAGGTCGGCATTGCCTGTGTGGACGTGGCCCGGCAGGCGCCGGTGGCAATCCCCGATGAAGTGACGCACGCGCTGCGTGCGGCGGATGGAACAAAGGCATAACGGGAGATGGACAAGTGACAGTCGACTTTTCAATGTACCAGCTGATCATGGACGCGAGTCTGATCGTGCAGCTGGTCATGGTGATCCTGGTGGTCGCCTCCGTGCTCTCCTGGCTGGTGATTATCATCAAGGCGCGTTCCCTCAACGCGGCCCACCGCGCCAGCGATGAATTCGAGGAGCGCTTCTGGTCCGGCGCCGATCTGTCGCATCTGTACGAGGGGGTGCGGCGCAAGTCGGAGATGTCCGGCATGGAGCATGTGTTTTCCTCCGGCTTCAAGGAGTTCCTGCGCTCGCGCCAGCACGGCATGTCCGCCGGCGAGCCCGCCCACCGCGCGATGCGCGTGGCCATTGCGCGCGAGACCGACGAGATGGAGCGCTATCTGCAGTTCCTGGCCACGGTGGGTTCGACCAGCCCGTACATCGGCCTGTTTGGCACGGTGTGGGGCATCATGCACGCCTTCCTCGGTCTGTCCGGGGTGCAGCAGGCGACCCTCGCGATGGTGGCACCGGGGATTGCCGAGGCCCTGATCGCGACCGCGCTGGGGCTGTTCGCCGCCATCCCCGCGGTGATCGCCTATAACCGCTTTGCCGGGGACGTCGATCGCGTGGCCTCGCGGCTGGAGAACTTCAGCGACGAGTTTGTGGCCCTGCTGAATCGCCAGGGCGCGGGCAAGCCTGCCGAAGGCGCCTCCGGGGCGCCGGCCTGAGCCATGGCCGAGTCGCGTCGCAATAGCCGCCGCCTCCGGCGGCCCATGTCGCAGATCAACGTCGTGCCGTTCATCGACGTGATGCTGGTCCTGCTGATCATCTTCATGATCACCGCGCCGATGCTGCAACAGGGCGTGGAGGTCGACCTGCCGGAGGCCGACGCCGAGGCCATGGAAGAGGACCCGCAGGCGGCCGAGCCACTGGTGGTGACGGTAGACGCCGCCGGGGCCATGAGTCTGAACCAGGGCCCGCATGTAAACGAGCCGCTGGCGCCGCAGGAGATGACCGAGATCGTGCGCGAGTTCCTGGCCGAGAACCCGGGTACCCAGACCTTCGTGCGCGGTGATCGCAATGTGGACTATGGCCGTGTGATCGATGCCATGATTTCCCTGCAACGCGCCGGAGGCGGCCGGGTCGGGCTGATCACCGAGCCGCCGCGCGATAACCAGGACTGAGCCGCCCCGCCGTGTTCGAGCTCCTGCGCCGTCATCCCGTCAGCCTGCTCCTCGTCCTGCTTCTGCATGGCGTGCTGTTCGCGGCGTTGCTGCTGAACGTCAGCCTGATGTCGCCTACCTCCACCCGTGCCGCGGTCGAGATCGCCGTGCAGGAGGACATCGAGGTGATCGACGCGGTCGCGGTGGATGCCGAGACCTTCGATCGCATCGAACACGAGCGCGAGGTCGCCGAACAGGAACAGGTCGCCGAGCAGTTGCGCGCCGAAGAGGAACGCCGCCGCGCCGAGGAACAGGCCCGGCGCGAGGAAGAGCGCCGCCAGGCCGAGGAGCAACGCCGCCGCGAGGAACAGGAGCGCGCGCGCCAGCAGGCCCTGGAGGATGCCGAGCAGGCCCGCCGCGAGGCCGAGGAGGAGCGGCGCCAGGCGCGCGAGGAGGCCGAGGCCGAACGCGAGCGTATCCGCCAGGAGCGCGAGGCTGCGGAACAGGCCCGCCGCGATGCCGAGGAGGCGCGTGAGCGTGAGGCGGCGGAACGGCGGGAGCGCGAGGAAGCGGAACGTCAGGCGCAGGAAGAGGCGGAGCGCCGCGAGCGCGAGGCGGCCGAACGCCGCGAACGGGAAGAGGCCGAGCGTCGCGCCGAGCAGGAGCGCGAACTGGAAGAGCAGCGCCGCCGCGAGGCGATGGAGCGCGAGCAGGAGCGCATGGCCGAGGCGCAGGCCCGGCGCGAGGCCGCGGAACGCCAGGCACAGGCGGATCGCGAGCTGAACGAATGGCGCGCGCAGGTGCAATCGGTGGTGCAGCGACGCTGGCGCCAGCCATCGGGGCTGGATGCCTCGGATCGTGCCATCGTTCTCGTGCGCGTCAACGAGACCGGGCGTATCATCAATTTCGACATCGAGAGCTGCTCCGGCGGGCCCGCCTTCTGCGACTCGGTCCGTCAGACCATGGATCGCCTGTCGTCGCTGCCGCGCCCGCCGGATGCGGATGCCGTGCGCGGCGGGGTGCTCATCCGCTTCGAGCCCGACTGACCGGGCCGCCGCAAGCCGGTCCACGAGGAAACACATGCAACGAATGATTCATACGATGCTGCTGGGGTTGGCGCTGCTTTGGTCGGCGCAGGCCCAGGCGGTACTGGAAGTGACGGTGACCGAGGGGGTGACCGGCGCGATCCCGGTGGCCGTGGCTCCGTTCACCTGGGACGGCGACGGGCGTCCGGGCGAGGATGTGGACCAGATCCTGGCCGCGAACCTGACCCGGAGCGGGCTGTTTGACGTCGAACGCGACGGTTTGCCCCAAGCACCCTCGGGCCCAGCCGACTTCCTTGCCCAGCCCTGGGCCGAGGCGGGTCTGGAGTACCTGGTGGTCGGCTCCATGCGCCCCGACGGCGACAACGTGATGGTCGAGTTCCACGTGTTCGACGTGCTGGCCGAGGAACGCCTGGGCGGTTGGCGCATCCCGGTGCCGGCGGACATGCTGCGCCGCGGCGCGCATCGCGTGTCGGATATCGTCTACGAGCAGATCACCGGAGACCCGGGTGCCTTCAGCGCGCGTATCGCGTTTGTCAGCGTCGAGCGCCGCAACGACTCGCGCGAGTTTCGCCTGGAGGTCGCCGACTCCGACGGCGCCAATCCGCGCACCCTGTTCCGGTCGCGGGATCCGATCATGTCGCCGGACTGGTCGCCGGACGGTCGTGAGCTGGTCTACGTCTCCTTCGAGAATCGCCGCTCCGAGGTCTTCCGTCAGAATGTGGAGACCGGCGAGCGCAACCGGATCGCGAGTTTTACCGGCATTAACAGCGCCCCGGCCTGGTCCCCGGACGGCCGCCAGCTGGCGCTGAGCCTTTCGCGCGACGGCTCGCCGAATATCTACGTGATGGATCTGGCCTCAGGCGATCTGCGTCAACTCACGCGCTCCAGCGCGATCGAGACCGAGCCGGTCTGGTCACCCGACGGCGACACCATCTACTTCACCTCCGACCGTGCGGGCGCGCCGCAGATCTATGCCCAGCCGGCCAGCGGTGGCAATGCGCGCCGTCTCACCTTCGAGAGCGGCTACGCGGCGGCGGCCACGATTTCCCCGGATGGTCGCTCATTGGTGTACGTCCATGGGGGCGATGGCGGATTTCAGCTGGCGCGTCTGGATCTGGATGATCGCCGTGTGACGCGCCTCACGGACGGGCGCGATGCAGAGTCGCCAAGCTTTGCACCCAATGGCAGCATGATTCTGTATGCCATGACGGATGGGGGGCGAGGCGTGCTCGGCTCCGTCAGTCGCGACGGCCAGGTGCACCAGCGTTTGGCCGCCCGCGAAGGCGAGGTGCGCGAACCTGCCTGGTCGCCCCTGAACTGATGTCCCCGGACCTATTTACTGTCCCTTTTTCGAGGAAATGAACGCCATGAATAACCTGTTTCGCCTGGCCCTTGCGGCTGTCGTCATTGCGGCCCTGTCGGCCTGTGCCACACCAACGCGCGATGCCGAGGATGCCGAACGAGCCGCCGAGCGCGAGGCGGCCGCCGAACAGGCGCGTGCCGAACGCGAGGCCGCCGAGGCCCGCGGCCTGGGTCGAGATCGCGATTTCGACGCGGCGGCCCTGGACGACCCGGAAAGCCCGCTGGCCGAACGCCTGGTGTATTTCGAGTTCGACCGCGACGAGGTCAAGTCCGAATACATGCCGATGCTGGAGGCGCATGCCGCCTATCTCTCGCAGAATTCGGGTGCGCGCCTGCGTCTGGAAGGGCATACCGACGAGCGCGGCACGCGCGAGTACAACCTGGCTCTGGGCGAACGCCGGGCGCAGTCGGTGCGCCGGGTGCTGAATCTGAACGGCGCCTCGGATGACCAGCTCGAGGTCATCAGTTATGGTGAAGAGATGCCGGTGGCCTTCCAGCAGAACGAGGAGGCCTGGGCCAAGAATCGCCGGGTCGAGCTGGTCTACGAATCCCGGCGCTAAGCGACGGGAAGCCAGATGCAATCAAAGCTCGACAAGTCTTGCGGAAATGCCCCCTCGGGGGCATTTCTGTTTCGGTGCCCGGGACGTCCGGGCCTTCTTTTTGGCGTCATTCTGGCCGTAACGGTTGCCCTGGCCCCGCTGGCCCTGGTGCCGGGCACGGCCGGGGCCCAGGACGATACGGTGTTCGCCACCCAGTCGCAGATCCGCCAGCTCGAACGCCGCCTCGAGCGTGTCGAGCGGGTGCTGGATTCCAGTGCGATGAACGAACTGCTGCAGGTCTCCGAGTCGCTGAGTCGGGATCTGCGCGAACTGCGCGGCGAGGTGGAAACCCTGCGCCACGAGATGAACCGTCTCAGCACCCGACAGCGCGATCAGTTCCGTCATCTGGATGAGCGGGTGGGCGCGTTCGAGAGCGGGGCGGTAGCCACGGATGCCGCGCCGCGGGAGGAAGTGGTCGAACTGGACCTGCCGGAAGCGGACGAGCAGGCCGCCTATCAGGCGGCGTTTGACGACCTGATGGCCGGGGATTACACCACGGCCATGCGCAAGCTGGAACAGTTCATCGAGGACTACCCCGAGGGCAACTTCACCGCCAATGCCTGGTACTGGCTGGCCGAGGCGAAATACGCCAGCGGCGAGTTCGAAGCAGCGCTGGAGGATTTCGAGCGGCTGCGAGAGGATTTCCCCGAAAGCGACAAGGGTGGCGATGCCCTGCTGAAGATCGGCTACGCCCACTACGAACTGCAGAACTTCGACGCGGCGCGCGAGGCGCTGGAGGCGGTACGGGCCGATTACGGTGGGACCACCCTGGATCGCCTGGCCCGTGAGCGCCTGCGGCGGATCGAAGACAGCCAATGACCACGGACACGCTGCGCGATGCCCGGGGCGCCGGGGTGATCGATCCGGCCGCGGTGCGGCTGAGGATCACCGAGATGTTCGTCTCCCTGCAGGGGGAGGCGGCGCAGGTGGGCTGGCCCACCGCCTTCGTGCGCCTGACCGGTTGCCCGCTGCGCTGTCGCTGGTGTGACAGCGAATACGCCTTCGAGGGTGGCGAGGCCCTGATGCTGGCGACGATCCTCGACTGGGTCGGGCGCGCCGGGGTTCGGCATGTCTGCGTGACGGGTGGCGAGCCGCTCGCGCAGCCGGGCTGCCTGCCGCTGCTGGAGTGCCTGTGCGATGCCGGTTTCAGCGTTTCGCTGGAGACCAGCGGGGCGATGGCGATCGCGGGTGTCGATCCGCGGGTGGCCATCGTGATGGACTGGAAGGCGCCGGCCTCGCAGGAGTCCGCTCGCAATCGCCCTGAAAATATCCCCCGGCTGAAGGCCGGCGACCAGCTGAAGTTCGTGCTGGCCGGGCGCGAGGACTTTGACTGGGCGCGAGGCGAGCTGGAGCGTCTGGGGCTGGCCCCGGAGGTCGAGGTCCTGTTCTCGCCGGTGTACGGCGAACTGGAACCGAGGGCCCTGGCCGACTGGATCATCGCGGAACGCCTCCCGGTTCGCTTTCAGATGCAGCTGCACAAGCTCCTCTGGGGCGACCAGCCAGGGCGCTGAGATGAGCGAGCGCGCAGAGAAGGCCGTGGTGCTGCTCTCGGGCGGGCTCGACTCGGCGACGTGCCTGGCCATGGCCCGCGCCGAGGGGCTGGACTGTCACGCCCTGTCGATCGACTACGGTCAACGCCATCACACGGAGCTGGACGCCGCGCGGCGCGTAGCCGCTGCCCAGGGCGTGGCGGATCACCGCGTAGTGGCGGTGGATCTGAGTGCGATTGGTGGGTCCGCACTGACGGACGCCGCGATCGCCGTGCCCACGGCACCGACCGAGGGCATCCCCGTGACCTACGTGCCGGCACGCAACACGGTATTTCTGGCGCTCGCCCTGGGGTTTGCCGAGACCCTGGACGCGCGCCTGCTGTATGTGGGGGCCAATGCGGTGGACTACTCCGGCTACCCGGATTGTCGTCCGGCCTTCATCGAGGCCTTCCGCGACCTCGCCCGGGTGGCGACCCGCAGCGGGGTGGAGGGCACGCCCTGGGAGGTGCGGGCGCCGCTGATGCACTGGTCCAAGGCCGAGATCATCCAGGCCGGGGTCCGCCTCGGGGTCGACTACAGCCAGACGGTCAGCTGCTACCAGGCCGACGCCGACGGCCGCGCATGCGGGCGCTGCGACAGCTGCCGCATCCGCCGCGAGGGCTTCGCGGCCGCCGGTGTCCCCGACCCGACCCGCTATGTCCCCGACTGATCCGCGGCCCCGGAATGCCTCGGGCAGGAATGAAAGCGGGCTCGATCTCGTCTAGCGTCCGATGTATGCTGCGCACCCCATGGGTGCAGGCGTGCCCTGAAATCTTTCATCGAGAGGATACGTGATGGAATTCACCAGTTTTTCGACTGCCGCAATGGCGTTCCTGGGTGGGGCGTTCATCCTCGCCTTCATCATGGGAGCCGTAGCGAACAAGACCAACTTCTGCACCATGGGCGCCGTGTCCGACTGGGTGAACATGGGCGATACCGGCCGCATGCGTTCCTGGTTGCTGGCGATTGCCGTGGCCATGCTGGGCGTGGCGATCCTCGAGTTCTTCGGCGTGCTGAGCGCGGATGGCTCCTTCCCCAACTATCGCATGACCGAATTCCAGTGGGTCGAACACGCCTTGGGCGGCTTCCTGTTCGGGATCGGCATGACCTATGCCTCGGGCTGCGGTAACAAGACCCTGGTGCGCGTCGGCGGCGGCAACATCAAGTCGCTGATGGTGCTGATCGTGATCGCGATCATCGCGTACTTCATGGTGCGCCCGTTCCCGGGCACGTCCGACACCCTGTATTCCCTGCTGTTCATGGACTGGACCACCGCGCTGGCCATCTCCACACCGGCGGGCCAGGATCTGGGTACGCTGGTCGCCGGTGAAGCGAACGGCCTGACGGCGCGCCTGGTGCTGGGTCTGGTGATTGGCGTGCTGCTACTGGCCCTGATCTTCAAGGCCGCGGACTTCCGTCGCAGCTTTGACAATATCTTGGGCGGTCTGGTGATCGGTCTGGTGGTGCTGGGCGCCTGGTGGCTGACCAGCAACATCCAGGTCGACGACGGCATGGACACCTACACCCCGCAAGCCTATGTCTCGGACTGGGACTTCGTGGCGGATGCTGACGCCGGTGAGCGCCCGGCCGAGAGTGCCCCCTGGGCCAACCAGTCGTTCACCTTCATCAACCCGATGGGGCAGAGCCTGCGCTACGTGTCGAGCGGTTTCGATAACACCGTCCTGTACTTCGGCGTCATGGCGCTGGCCGGTGTGATCCTGGGTTCCTTCTTCTGGGCCCTGGTCACGCGTGCCTTCCGCTTCGAGTGGTTCGCTTCGGTGCGCGACTTCGTCAACCACTTCGTGGGCGCGATTCTGATGGGCTTCGGTGGGGTGCTGGCCATGGGTTGCACCATCGGCCAGGGGATCACCGGGATCTCCACGCTGGCCCTGGGCGGCTTCCTGACGTTCATCATGATCGTCTTCGGCGCCGCGCTGACCATGAAGATCCAGTACTACAAGATGGTCTACGAAGACGAGGCCAGCTTCGGCAAGGCGCTGATCACCTCGCTGGTGGACATGAAGCTGCTGCCGGGCGGCATGCGCAAGCTGGAAGCCATCTGATGGCATAGCGACGGGGGCACGTCTTGCGTTTTCCCCGTCGCGCCGTAAACTACGCGGCACTGGAGGCCCGGCGATCCCGGGCCTTCGACTTTGCAACGGCCAGGGCGATTCAGATGTTCGCTCCGGGCCGAACCGAAAAGGGTCGTTAGCTCAGTTGGTAGAGCAGTTGGCTTTTAACCAATTGGTCGTAGGTTCGAATCCTACACGACCCACCATTTTCTCCGGTCCCCGCACCGGCACAAGGGCCCGTCTATACGGGCTCTTTGTGTTTGTGGGTGGGGAACACGCTAGAATGCGCAGCTGTTGCGCAATAGCGTCCGAATGACAAGAGTTTTCTGCAAGATTGCGAAAGTGGCGGAACTGGTAGACGCGCTGGGTTTAGGTCCCAGTGGGGTAAAACCCGTGAGAGTTCGAGTCTCTCCTTTCGCACCACTGTCTGCATTCCGACCAGCCATGAAGGTTACCACTGCGATCGGCAGGGATGACCGATTACCGAACTATGACGAGGCCCTCCATGCAAGTTTCTGTTGAAGCCACCGGCAACCTGGAACGCAAGATGACCATCCAGGTCCCCTCCGAGCGGATCGATACCGAGGTCGACAATCGCCTGAAGTCCCTCGCCAAGCGGGTCAAGCTGGACGGCTTTCGCCCGGGCAAGGTCCCGCTGAAGGTCGTGCGCCAGCGCTACGGCACCGGTGTGTATCAGGAGGTTCTGAGCGAGGTCCTGCAGGAAAGCTACCGCGAGGCGGTGCAGCAGGAGGGCCTGGAGCCGGCCGGTAACCCGAGCATCGAGCCGACCAATCTGGAAGGTGACGACGCGATCGAATTCACCGCCAGCTTCCAGGTGTTCCCGCAAGTGGATGTGGCCGACTTCTCCGGCGTCGAGATCGAGCGCCCGGTGGCCGAGGTCGGGGACGAGGACATCGATCGCGTGATCGACTCCCTGCGCGAGCAGAACAAGGAGTGGGCCGAGGTCAAACGCAAGGCGAAGAAAGGCGACCGGGTGACGCTGGACTTCGTCGGCTCGCTGAACGGCGAGGAGTTCGAGGGCGGCAAGGCCGACGACTTCCAGATCGAGCTTGGTGCCGGGCGCCTGATCGAGGACTTCGAGAAACAGCTCAAGGGCGTGAAGACCGGCGAGGAGCCGACCATCGATGTCACCTTCCCCGACGACTACCCGGCGGAGAACCTGAAGGGCCAGACCGCGCAGTTCGCGCTGACCATCAAGCAGGTCGAAGGCCCCAAGCTGCCGGAGGTCGATGAGGAATTTGCGAAGAAATTCGGCATCGAGGATGGCTCGGTCGAGAAACTTCGCGCCGATGTGCGGTCCAACATGGAGCGGGAACTGCGTCAGGCCCTGAAGGGTCGGGTCAAGCAACAGGTGCTGGAGGCCGTGGTCGACAAGCACGACTTCGATCTTCCGGAGGCCTTGGTGAAGTCGGAGGTCAACCGCCTGCGCGAGGAGGCCGAGAAGCGTTTCGGCGGCGCGCAGCAGACCCAGCCACTGCCGGACAGCCTGTTCGAGGAAGAAGCCAAGCGTCGCGTGCGCCTGGGCCTGGCGCTGCGCGCCATCATCGAACAGAAGGGGTTCGAGGTGGACGCCGAGCGGGTCGAGCGCGATCTCGAGGAGATGGCCGCAACCTACGAGGATCCGGAAGAGGTGAAGCAGTACTACCGCTCCAATCCCCAGGCGAAGAGCAACCTGGAGTCACTGGTGCTGGAAGATCAGGTCGTTGACTGGGTGCTCGAGCAGGGCAAGGTCACCGAGAAGGAAACCAGCTTCCAGGACGTGATGAATCCGAACAAGGAGTCGACTGAATGAGCCACGATATGGCCGACCAGGGCGCACAACACGCCCAGGGGCTGAACCTGGTACCGATGGTGGTCGAGCAGACCGCCCGCGGCGAGCGCGCCTACGACATCTACTCCCGCCTGCTGAAGGATCGAGTGATCTTCTGTGTGGGTCCGGTCGAGGACTACATGGCCAACGTGATCGTGGCCCAGCTGCTGTTCCTCGAGTCGGAAAATCCGGACAAGGAAATCAGCCTATACATCAATTCCCCGGGCGGTGCGGTCACCGCTGGCATGGCGATTTACGACACCATGCAGTTCATCAAGCCCGAGGTCAGCACGCTGTGCGTCGGCCAGGCGGCGAGCATGGGCGCGGTGCTGCTGGCGGGCGGTGCCGCTGGCAAGCGGCACACCCTGCCGCACTCACGGGTGATGATCCATCAGCCGCTGGGCGGATTTTCGGGCCAGGCCTCGGATATCGACATCCACGCCCGCGAGATCCTGAAGATCCGTGATGAACTGAACAATGTGCTGGCCCACCACACCGGCCAGCCGGTGGAGAAGATCGCGGAGGACACCGATCGCGACCGTTTCCTGACCGCGACCGAAGCGAAGGAATACGGCCTGGTTGACCACGTGCTGACCCACCGCGACTCCGCGAGCTGAGTCCGCGTCCTTCGCAGCTGCGCCCCGGAGCACCGCTGCGGGGCGCAGCTTCAATACCGGACTTCCGCTTGGCTCGTTTGCAACTGCCAGGCAAACGGGGCATGTTCTGAAGAACACTGAAATCGCAACCGAGGCAAACGGATGAGCGACGAAACCACCCCCCCCGCCGACGGCAAGCTCCTGTACTGTTCTTTCTGCGGAAAGAGCCAGCACGAGGTGCGCAAGCTGATCGCCGGGCCATCCGTATTCATCTGCGACGAGTGCGTCGAGCTGTGCAACGACATCATCCGCGAGGAGATGCAGGAAGCGGGGCACGCCGAGCGTGATTCCCTGCCGACCCCGCACGAGATCCGCGCGATCCTTGACGACTACGTGATCGGCCAGAACTCCGCGAAGAAGATCCTTTCGGTCGCGGTGTACAACCACTACAAGCGCTTGCAGGCCCGGGCCGGCAAGGACGATGTCGAGCTGTCCAAGTCGAACATCATGCTGATCGGCCCCACCGGCTCCGGCAAGACGCTGCTGGCCGAGACCCTGGCGCGGGTGCTGAATGTCCCGTTCACCATCGCCGATGCCACCACGCTGACCGAGGCTGGTTACGTGGGTGAGGATGTCGAGAACATCATCCAGAAGCTGTTGCAGAAGTGCGACTACGACGTCGAGAAGGCCGAGAACGGCATTGTCTACATCGACGAGATCGACAAGGTCTCGCGCAAGTCGGACAACCCGTCCATCACCCGTGACGTCTCGGGCGAGGGTGTGCAGCAGGCCCTGCTGAAGCTGATCGAGGGCACCACCGCCTCGGTGCCGCCGCAGGGCGGGCGCAAGCACCCGCAGCAGGAATTCCTGCAGGTCGATACCAGCAATATCCTGTTCATCTGTGGCGGTGCCTTCTCCGGGCTGGAGAAGGTGATCCAGCAGCGCGCCGAGAAGGGCGGGATCGGCTTTGGCGCCGAGTTGCGCACCACCGAGGCGGCCAAGTCCGGTGGCCAGTGGTTGAAGCAGCTGGAGGCCGATGACCTGGTGCGCTATGGCCTGATCCCCGAGTTCGTTGGCCGCCTGCCGGTGCAGGCGACGCTGGACGAGCTCGACGAGGACGCACTGATCACGATCCTGACCCAGCCGAAGAACGCCCTGATCAAGCAGTACGCGCGCCTGTTCGAGATGGAGGGCGTGGAGCTCGAGTTCCGCGACGATGCCCTGTCCGCGATCGCCCACAAGGCGATGGCCCGCAAGACCGGTGCGCGCGGTCTGCGCACCATCATGGAGAACATCCTGCTCGACACCATGTACGAGCTGCCCTCCATGGAGGGGGTCAGCAAGGTGGTGATCGACGAGGCGGTGATCCGTGGCGATGCCGAACCGTACCTGGTCTACGAGAACGACTCGTTCGCCAAGAAGCAGGCTGCCGCGGATTCCTGAGCGGAAGTGTTGCGGCGCCCTTGAAACGGGCGCCGCCGCCCCCACTTCCTCCTGTACATTCGTCCAGCCCTTAGGGGGCAACATGACCGATACCCACTCCTCCCAGAACGAGGTGGACTCCCCCGTCAAGCGCGTCGCGGTCCTGCCGCTGCGCGATGTCGTGGTCTATCCCCACATGGTCATCCCGCTGTTCGTGGGTCGCGAGAAGTCGATCCGCGCGCTGGATTCGGCCATGGCCGAGAACAAGCAGGTGCTTCTGGTCGCGCAAAAGAGCGCGGAGGTCGACGAGCCGGAGGCCGGCGATCTGCACCAGATTGGCACCCTGGGCAATATCCTGCAGCTGCTGCGCCTGCCCGATGGCACCATCAAGGTGCTGGTGGAGGGTGCCCAGCGCGCCCATGTGATGGATATCTCCACTACCGGCAATGTCGAGAAGGAGGAGGACTACTTCGTCTCCGACATCCGGCTGATCGACGAGGAATACGACACCGAGGACAAGGAGCTGGAGATCCTCGGCCGCTCCGCGCTGAATCAGTTCGAGCAGTACATCAAGCTGAACAAGAAGGTCCCGCCGGAGATCCTGACCTCGCTGGCCGGGATCGACGACACCTCGCGCCTGGCCGACACCATTGCCGCGCACATGTCGCTGAAGCTGGAGGAGAAGCAGGAAGTCCTCGAGATCGCCAATGTGCGCGCACGCCTGGAACACCTGGTCGCCAAGATCGAGGGCGAGATGGATGTGCTGCAGATCGAGAAGAAGATCCGTGGCCGCGTGAAGCAGCAGATGGAGAAGTCCCAGCGCGAGTACTACCTGAATGAGCAGATGAAGGCCATTCAGAAGGAGCTGGGGGATCTCGAGGACGCGCCGAACGAGCAGGAAGACCTGGCCGACAAGATCGAGAAGGCAGGGATGCCGGAGGAGGCCAAGAAGAAGGCGACCGCCGAGCTGAACAAGCTCAAGATGATGTCGCCGATGTCGGCCGAGGCCACCGTCGTGCGCAGTTACATCGACTGGCTGGTCAACGTCCCGTGGAAGAAAAAGACCCGGGTCAGCAAGGACCTGACGCGCGCCGAGAAGATCCTCAACGAGGACCACTACGGCCTGGAAGAGGTCAAGGAACGCATCCTCGAGTACCTCGCGGTGCAGTCCCGCGTGCGCAAGCTGAAGGGCCCGATCCTGTGCCTGGTGGGTCCGCCCGGGGTTGGCAAGACCTCGCTGGGGCAGTCCATCGCGCGTGCGACCAATCGCAAGTTCATGCGCATGGCGCTGGGCGGCGTGCGCGACGAGGCCGAGATCCGCGGCCATCGTCGGACCTACATCGGCTCGCTGCCGGGCAAGATCATCCAGAACCTGGCCAAGGTCGGTGTGCGCAACCCACTGTTCCTGCTGGACGAAATCGACAAGATGGCGATGGACTTCCGGGGTGACCCGGCCTCGGCGATGCTCGAGGTGCTGGATCCGGAACAGAACCACACGTTTAGCGACCACTACCTGGAGGTCGATTTCGACCTGTCGGACGTGATGTTCGTGGCCACGGCCAACAGCATGCACATCCCTGGGCCGTTGCTGGACCGCATGGAGGTCATCCGCCTGTCCGGCTACACCGAGGACGAGAAGGTCCACATCGCGCACAATTACCTGCTGACCAAGCAGATCAAGGCCAACGGCCTGAAGCCGGCCGAGATCCAGATCTCCGATTCGGCGGTGCGCGACATGGTGCGGTACTACACCCGCGAGGCCGGCGTGCGCTCGCTGGAGCGCGAGATTGCCAAGGTCTGCCGCAAGGTGGCCAAGCAGCGTCTGCTGGCCAGCGAGAAGGAGCGGGCACGCACCACCTCGGTCACACCCAAGACGCTGGAGAAATATCTCGGCGTGCGTCGCTTCCGCTTCGGCCTGGCCGAGGAAAACGATCAGGTCGGGCAGGTCACGGGTCTAGCCTGGACCGAGGTCGGCGGCGAGCTGCTGACCATCGAGGCCAGCGTGGTCCCGGGCAAGGGCAAGACCCAGCAGACCGGCAAGCTCGGCGACGTGATGCAGGAGTCCATCCACGCCGCCCTGACCGTGGTTCGCTCGCGCGCCGAGGCCCTTGGCCTGGAGGAGAACTTCCACGAGAAGAAGGACCTGCACATCCACGTGCCGGAGGGTGCGACGCCGAAGGATGGCCCGTCCGCGGGCATCGGCATGTGCACCGCGATCGTCTCGGCACTGACCGGTATCCCGGTGCGGGCGGATGTCGCGATGACCGGTGAGATCACGCTGCGTGGTCAGGTTCTGCCGATCGGGGGCCTGAAGGAGAAGTTGCTGGCCGCCCACCGCGGAGGGATTCGCACCGTCCTGATCCCGGAAGAGAACGAGAAGGATCTGGTCGACATCCCGAAGAACATCAAGCAGAAGCTGGATATTCGTCCGGTGCGCTGGATCGACGAGGTGCTCGAGCTCGCGCTGACCCACATGCCGGAAGGCAAGGCCGGGGAAACGCCAGAGAAGGTTGAGGAAGTCGTCAAGCCGGCCAAAGAATCCGGTCGCCGTCGGGTCCGGCATCACTAAGCATCTGTAATTGGAGCGAAACCGCGGGCGCTGGATTCATCGGCGCCCGCGGTTTTTTGTGTGCTGGTTCACGCCTGGCCGCGCGCCCCGCCGGAAGGGCGTTTGACACTTTTTCGGGGGGCTTGCTATAACCCCATGCGCATCATCTGATTTCGTGCCGAGGGCAGTCGCGGGGCCATGGAGAAAAGGTCCCCGGCTGGTGTAAGCTAGGCCCCGTCCGGCAGAAAGCCTGAGTCACCACTGAGATAAGGAAGCGCTTCATGAATAAATCCGAATTGATCGACGCGATCGCGGCGGAAGCCGATGTTCCCAAGGCCCAGGCCGGCAAGATCGTGGATGCCATGGTGAGTGTGGTCGGCGATACCCTCGCCAAGGGTGACCAGGTCTCCCTCGTGGGCTTTGGTACCTTCCTGGTGCGCGAGCGCGAAGCCCGCACCGGCCGTAACCCGCGTACCGGTCAGAGCATCCAGATTGCCGCCTCGAAAACGCCTTCGTTCAAGGCTGGTAAAGCGCTCAAGGATCGAGTAAACTAGCGCGCTTTATCGGGTGCTTAGCTCAGTTGGTAGAGCGTCGCCTTTACACGGCGAATGTCGGCGGTTCGAACCCGTCAGCACCCACCAAGTGCAACCCTGACCCTGGTTGCGCTGCACGAATACGGAGCGGTAGTTCAGCTGGTTAGAATACCGGCCTGTCACGCCGGGGGTCGCGGGTTCGAGTCCCGTCCGCTCCGCCATCTTTGAGAAAGGCGCCCTTGTGGCGCCTTTTTCTTTGTTGACCACTACGAAGCGCTGGAAGCCACACCTTTGGGCCAGACCTGGGTCCATAGCAGTCGCGCGGGCGCATCGAATGCGAGGTCCGACCCTCCAGGCCGACGGCTCCGAGGGATGTCCCCAGCGATCGGCGCCGGCACGAGAGTGCGCGAGGCATCATGCGCGGAGACCGGTCCAGGGGCTCAGGTTTTCGCGGCGCCGCCCATCCAGTCGTCGCTTCTGCCTGTAGATGATCTTGGTCGGGGCCTTCTTCTTGTCAGCGGGCGCTGCGTGGCAGACACCGCCGCCCAGGCGCAGACGCGCGCGGGCGTGCCTGCTACCATCGGCCGCTGATTCCCGTTTTCCTCCCAATTGCCGGAGTGAGCAGAGACCATCATGTTGCAAGCGATTCGTGACCGGGCGAGCGGCTGGCTCGCCTATGTGATCATTGGCCTGATCACCATCCCCTTTGCCCTGTGGGGCCTGGGCGAGTATTTCGGCGGGGCGGGCCCGCTGGTCGCCGCCGAGGTGAACGGCACGGATATCGCGGTGCGCGACGTGCACCAGGAGGCCCGCGCCCAGCGCGACGAGATGGCGCGCATGTTTGGCGGCGAGATCCCGGATGACGTGCTGGACGAGCAGGGCATCCGCCTGCAGGCGATGGAGACCCTGATCCGCCAGGAACTGCTGCGCCAGGCGGCCGATTCCGCCGGCTTCAAGGCGGCGGGTGACAGCGTATTGCGCGAGATCCGCGGCATGCCGGTGTTTCAGGAGGAGGGCCACTTCAGCCGCGAACGCTACAGCCAGTTGTTGAATGCTCAGCGCATCAGCCCGGCCGACTTCGAGCAGGACATCGCCCGCAGTATTGTGATGTCGCAAATTCAGCGTGGCATCCAGGCCACGGGGGTGGTGCCGGAAGCCCTGGTGGAGGATTACAGCCGCCTGCGCAACCAGACGCGGGTTGCGAGCTGGAAGGTCTTCGCCGCGGACGACTTTGATCGTCCCGATGTGGTGGATGACGACGCGATCCGCGACTATTACGACGCCAATCCGGAAGACTTCACGACCACGGAGCGGGTGCGGGTGAGCTATCTGCGCCTGGACCCGGAAGGCCTGGAGGCCGGGGTCGATGTCACCGAGGATCAGGTGCGCGAGCATTACCGGGTCAATCGCAGTCGCTACGAAGAGCCGGAACTGCGCGAGGTGCGCCAGATCCGCATCCAGGACACCGACGAAGATGGCGAGGCACGGATCCGTGAAGTGCGCAGTCGCCTGGATGATGGCGAGGATTTCGGCGACCTGGCCGAGGAATACTCCGAAGACAGCCTGACGGCCGACCGTGGTGGCAGCCTGGGCGAGGTCGCCCGGGGCGATCTGGATTCCACCCTGGAGACGGTCATTTTCACCCTGCCGAAGGACCTCATCAGTCAGCCGGTACGAACGGATCGTGGCTGGTTCATCCTTGAGGTGACCTCGATCCATGAATCCCGGGCGCAGCCGTTCGAAGAGGTGCGGGAGGAGGTCGAGCAGGACCTGCGTGACCGGACGGCCGAACAGATGCAGATCGACGCCCTGGACGACTTGATGGCACTGGCGATCGAGTTTCCCGACAGTCTGGAGCCGGCCGCCGACGCAACGGGCCTGGAGGTCCAGACCAGCGACTGGTTCTCGCGCGGCTCGGGCGATGGCATCGCCCGCCACCGTTCCATTCGCGATGCGGCGTTTGACCCGCGGGTACTGGAAGACGGCAACAACAGCGAGGCGATTGACCTGCAGGACCGTTCCACCGTGATCCTGCGTGTCGATGAGCACGAGCCGGCCGAGGTGCGCCCGCTGGCCGAGGTGGAGGACGAGATCCGCGAGCGCCTGCAGCGTCAGGCAGCCGCGGATGCCGCGCGTGAGGCGGGTGAGGCCCTGATCGAGCGGCTGCGCGAAGCCGACGACTGGACCGCCGAGGCCGTGGAGAACGGAGAATGGAGTCGCTCGGTCGAGGTCACCCGTGAACGGGCGACCGAGCTGCCAACCGGGTTGCAGGACCATCTGTTCCGCCTGCCGGCGCCAGGCGAGGGCACGGTGGAGATTGCCGGCGCCCGGATCGGGGATGGTGACTTCGCGGTGACGGTGCTGGAAGCGGTGCGCATGGGTGAGGATGCAATCGATGCTGCGGCGCGCCAGCAGGCACGCGACCAGATCGGCAATGCCTACGGGAGTGCCGAGTTCCGGTCCTATCTCGCCTGGCTGGAAGAGCAAGCGGAGATCAAGCGCTTCCCCGACGCGCTCGACTAGTCCACGCGGAATCAGGATGCGATTTTCGTATCCCGCCCACGAAAAAGCCCGGCCCGCTTGCGCGGCGCCGGGCTTTTTTCTGGTACCCGGGATCGCCCGGGTACTGCAGGGTCGCCTTATTTTTCGAGGCCGATCTCGGCTGCGCCCAGGCCGACCGTGTTGTAGCCGGAGTCGACGTACATCACTTCGCCGGTGATCCCGGAGGCCAAGTCCGAGCAGAGGAAGGCGCCGGCGTTGCCGACCTGATCCGTGGTGACGTTACGGCGCAGCGGCGCGTTGGCCTGAACGTGATCGAGGATGCGCTTGAAGTCGCCGATGCCGGAGGCCGCCAGGGTGCGGATCGGGCCGGCGGAGATCGCGTTCACCCGGGTGCTTTCCGGCCCCAGGGTGTAGGCCAGGTAACGCACGTTGGCCTCCAGGCTCGCCTTGGCCAGGCCCATCACGTTGTAGTTGGGCATCGAGCGCTCGGCGCCCAGATAGCTGAGGGTGAGGATGGAGGCGTCGCGGTCCTTCATCATGCCGCGCCCGGCCTTGGCCAGCGCGGCCAGGCTGTACGAGCTGACATCGTGCGCGATGCGGAAGCCGTCGCGGGTCATGTTGTCGAGGAAGTCCCCCTCCAGCTGCTCCTTGGGCGCGAAAGCGACCGAGTGCACCAGGATGTCGACCCCGTCCCAGTAATTGTCCAGGTGCTCGAAGACCTGTTCAATCTCGCGATCATCCTCGACGTTACAGGGTACGAGGATGTCGGAATCGAAATCCGCGACCAGCTTCTCGACGCGATCGCGCAGGCGTTCGTTCTGGTAGGTGAAGGCGAGTTCGGCGCCCTCGCGATGCATGGCCGCGGCAATGCCGTAGGCGATGGAACGGTTGCTGGCAACGCCGACGATCAGTGCGCGCTTGCCCTTGAGAAAACCCATTTTGAAACTCCTTGGCTCAGATCCGTGCCGACGCGCCCGGACGGGCCGTCTCTACGGCGCCCGTCCACGTACGGAACCGGGGGAAGGACGCCAGTGTCTTCAGGATCATACCGATGTGCCGCAAGTGCGGCCAGCACCCGGTGAGCCGGAGCAGGCAGCTTGTTATAGTGCGAAGATCGGCGGTCCCCGTGACCGTCCCCGCAATCGCCCGGAGGCCTTGTGAGTCGTCATTTCGGTTGGATCGCCACCCTGATCGTGCTGGGCATTCTGCTGTTGCTGGTGATGGTCCAGATCGACCGCCAGTGGCAGCGCATGGCCTCCATGCAAAACACCATGACCGAGCAGGCCCGTGACCTCCGAGCGTTGCGGCGCAGTGTGCAGGGTCTGGAGTCGGATCTGGCCTCCGGGCGCTTTACCGGGATGGATGGCGAGCGCGCCGCGCGGGCGGACGATGTTCCCTCGGCGTTCCGGCGGGCGGCGCGGGCGGCCGAGCAGGGCGACTACGCCGAGGGTGACTGGCTGGTGCAGGCCTTTGGCACGGGCCTCGCGACGATCACGCCGTATGTCTCCTCCGATGCCTATGCCTCCGAGGTGCAGAACTATGTGCTGGAGTCGCTGGTGGTGCGCGACCCGGAGACGCTGGAGTGGCAGGGGTTGCTGGCCGAATCCTGGGAGTTCGACGATACCGGGACCGAGCTGACCTTCCGCCTGCGCCCGGGTCTGCAGTTCTCCGACGGGGAACCGCTGACGGCGGGCGATATCCAGTTCACCTACAACTTCCTGATGACCGATGCCGTGGCGGTCCCGCGGGCGCGGGCCTTCCTGGAGAAGATCGAGGCGGTCGAGGCCGTCGACGAACGCACGGTGCGGTTCGTGTTCGAGGAGCCGTACTTCGACGCCATGCGGGTGGCGGGCGGCCTTGATGTCCTGCCGGAACACTTCTATGGGCGCTACCTGGACGATCCGGAGACCTTCAACGAATCGCGCGGCATCCTGCTGGGTTCCGGACCCTACCGCATGGAGGACCCGACCGGCTGGACCCCGGATGCCGGCCGTATCGAACTGGAGCGCAACCCGCGTTACTGGGGACCGGTGGAGCCGTCGCTGGATCGGCTGGTGTGGCGGGTGATCCAGAATGACAGTGCGCGCCTGACCACCTTCCGCAATCGCGATATTGACGTCTACGGGGCGCGTCCACGCGAATATGCTCGGCTGCGCGACGACGAGGCCCTGCGCGAGCGCGCGGATACCCACGAGTACATGAGCCCCACGGCCGGCTATTCCTACATTGCCTGGAACCAGCAGCGCGATGGCGAGCCGACGCGTTTCGCCGACCCGCGGGTACGCAAGGCGATGAGCTACCTGACCGACGTTGACCGGCTGATCGAGGAGGTCATGCTGGGGTATGCCGAGCGCGCGATCTCCCCGTTTTCACCGCGCAGCGATCAGCACAATCCGGATCTCGATCCGATCCCCTATGATGTCGAGCGCGCCCTGGAGCTGCTGGCCGAGGCGGGCTTCCGCGAACGCAATCGCGATGGCGTGCTGGTCAACGAGGACGGCGAGCCGTTCTCCTTCGAGTTGTCGTATTTCCAGGACAACGAGGACACCCGCCGCATCGCGCTGTTCCTGCGCGATCTCTTTGCGCGGGCCGGGATCGAGATGCGCCCGTCGCCGACCGAGTGGTCGGTGATGCTGGAACAACTCACCCGCCAGGATTTCGATGCCATCACCCTGGGCTGGACCAGCGGTGTGGAGGTGGATATCTACCAGATGTTCCACTCCAGTCAGGTGGTTTCCGGTGGCGACAACTTCATCCACTATCAGAACCCCGAACTGGATGCGGTGATCGAGGCGGCGCGTGGCGAGGTAGACGAACCAGCGCGTATGGAGCTTTGGCGCGAGGCCGAGCGCATCCTGCACGAGGACCAGCCGTATACCTTCCTGATGCGGCGCCAGACCCTGGCCTTCATCGACCGGCGCATCCAGAACCTGGAGCAGACCGCGCTGGGGCTCAACCTGGGGGCGGTGCCGCTGGAGATCTACGTCCCGTTCGAATCGCAGCGGTACGGGCAGTAGCCGGCGATGCCCATGGAAGCTGAAGCGGCAGGGGAGCGCCGCACGCGATGCTGACCTACATCCTGCGCCGCATGCTGCTGATGGTGCCGACCCTGTTCGGGATCACCGTGGTCGTGTTTGCGGTGATGGCGGCCGCACCCGGTGGGATCAGCGCCCTGACGCTGGTCGAAGGGCAGGGCCTGGAGCCCCAGGCACAGAAGGCGATGGAGGACTACTACAACCAGCTCTACGGGCTGGATCAGCCGGCCCCGGTGCAGTTCGGGCGCTGGCTGAACAACATCTCGCCGATCGGATTTGCCCAGGACGCGGACGGCTCGCTGACCGGCTGGCCACACTTCAAGGTCCCCAATCTGGGCACCAGTTTCCGCTATGGCCGGCCGGTGATCGATCTGGTGGCCGAACGTTTGCCGATCACGTTGCTGCTGAACGTGCTCTCCATCCCGCTGATCTACATCGTCGCGGTCGCCGTGGGGGTGCGCGCGGCCACCCAGCATGGCCAGGCCTTCGATTCGCAGTCAGGCGTCGTGCTGCTGGCCCTGTGGTCGGTGCCGACCATGCTGGCCGGCGTGTTGCTGATCGGCTTCTTTGCCTCCGACCAGTTCTGGCAGTGGTTCCCCACCGGGGGGCTCAGCCAGCGCGCAGCGCTGGACATGACCTTCCTGCCCACGGTGGAGGTGGTCTGGGCGTTGCCGTTGCTGCTGATCCTGCCGTTTCTGGGGGTGGCGCTGGGGATCTACCTTGCGCGCTACCTGCCCGCCCGTATCCGCGGCGGGGTCGGGGCGGCACTCGGGGCCGTCTGCGGCTGGCTGATGTTCCGCGATCTGGCACCGGCCGGGATGGTCAGTACCGCCGTGGCCGTGCTTCTCGGGGGCGGAGTGGGCTGGATGATGGCGCACAGTGACTGGGGCGTCCTGCGCGGGTTTTATCTGGGCACCCTGGGGCTGGGTGCCGGGCTGGCGCTGGCGCTGGGTCTGGCGCCGGGCCATATGGTGCCGGGCTTCCTGCTGGACCGGGCCTGGCACCTGGTGTTGCCAGTGCTGTGCCTGTCCTACGGCGGGCTGGCATTCCTGGCCAAGCTTTCGCGTTCGGCGGTGCTGGAGAACCTGACCTCGGATTACGCGCGTACGGCGCGCGCCAAGGGGGTGGCCGAGCACGACGTGCTGTGGCGTCACGTGTTCCGCAATTCCCTGCTGCCCCTGATCACCGTGTCGGCCACGCTGCTGCCCTCGCTGCTGGCCGGCTCGGTGATCGTGGAGGCGATCTTCTCCATTGATGGCATGGGCAAGCTGGCGGTGGAGGCCGTGCAGACGCGCGACCGCGAGCTGGTGCTGTCGATCACCCTGATCTCCGGCGTGCTGACCCTGGTGGGCTATCTGTTGGCGGATCTGGCCTACGCCATCGTCGATCCGCGGGTGAGCTATGACTGAGACCACGCACAACACGCAGCAGGCGGATCGCCGCAGCCGTTCCTGGGCCCGGCGCGTGGTGGGCGAGATCCTGCTGCGCTGGGGCGCCCGCCTCGGCATTGGCTGGATCGCGCTGCTGACCCTGGTCGCGGTCCTTGCGCCGGTGCTCGCGAATTCCCACCCGCTGCTGGTGCAGACCGCCGACGGCGCCTGGGCGCTGCCGTTTCTGCGCTACCTGACGGCTGCGGACGTCACCCTGTTTGGTTTGCTGGTGCTGGCTCTGATCTTCTGGCGTCTGCCCGGGCGGCCATGGCGGCGCTTCGGTCTCTGGGCGGTGCTGGGCGCGGTGCTGGGCGTGGTGGCCTGGCAGACGGTGTCGCCGCCGTCGCTGGTGATTCACGAGCAGTACCGCGAGGCCGAGGTGCTGGGCGAGTACCAGCGGGTAATCCGCGCGCCGATCCCGTACTCGCCGCGCGACTACCTGCGCGATTACGCCGATACCGGGCTGGAGGCCCCGCGCGAGTCCCCGGAGCGGGTGCACTGGTTCGGTACGGACGATACCGGCGCCGACGTGCTCTCGCGCATGATCCACGCCACGCGCATCGCGCTGTCCATTGGCTTCATCGCGACCGGGATTGCGCTGGGGATCGGGGTGATCCTGGGCGGACTGATGGGCTATTTCTCGGGGATCGTGGACATGATCGGGATGCGCCTGGTGGAGATCTTCGAGGCCATCCCGACGCTGTTCCTGCTGTTGACCTTCGTCGCCTTCTTCGGCCGTTCGCTGTACCTGATGATGCTGATCATTGGGCTGACCTCATGGTCCGGCTACGCCCGTTATGTGCGTGCCGAGTTCCTGCGCCTGCGCCAGCAGGACTTCGTGCAGGGGGCCATCGCCTCGGGGCTGTCGCTGCCGTCCATCCTGTTCCGGCACATGCTGCCGAACGGCATCGCGCCGATCCTGGTCGCGGCCAGCTTTGGCGTCGCCTCCGCGATCCTCGCCGAGGCGACCCTGTCGTTCCTCGGCCTCGGACTGGTGGATGACCCCTCCTGGGGTCAGATGCTGAACCAGGCGGTACAGAGCTCCACCTTCAACTGGTGGATGGCGGCCTTCCCCGGGGGCGCGATCTTCCTGACCGTGTTCGCCTACAACCTGATCGGCGAGGCCCTGCGCGACGCGGTGGACCCGCATGCCCGCTCCGCGGCGCGCACCGCCAATCGCGATGATGGCGCACGCCCGGCGGCCGGGGCCACCAGCGCCACCAGTGGCGGGGTGCGCTGACCATGCTGGAGGTGCGCAATCTGCAGATCCGCCACCGCGACGGCGAGGCGGCGCTGGTGGAGGATGTGAGCTTCGCCATCCGCGAGGGCGAGCTGTTTGCCCTGGTCGGGGAGTCGGGCTCCGGCAAGTCGATCACGGCGCTGGCCATCATGCGGCTGCTGGATGCGGGGTTCGAGAGGCCCTCGGGCGAGGCCTGGCTGGCCGGACGCGAAGGCCGCCAGGAGTTGCTGGGGCTTCCCAGCGCGGTGATGCAGCATGTGCGCGGCGACCGCGTCGGCATGATCTTCCAGGAGCCGATGACCTCCCTGAACCCGGTGCTGAAGGTGGGCGATCAGATCGAGGAGGTGCTGCGCCTGCACCGTCCGCAGATGAGTCCGGAGCAGCGCGCCGCGCGCACCCTCGAGGTCTTGAGCGAGGTGCAGTTGCCGAACCCCGAACAGCGCCGCGACGAGTACCCGCACAAGCTCTCCGGCGGCCAGCGCCAGCGGGTGATGATCGCCATGGCCCTGGTCGCCGAGCCGGATCTGCTGATCGCGGACGAGCCGACGACCGCGCTGGACGTGACCATTCAGGCCGAGATCCTGAAGCTGATCGACCACCTGCGCGAGAAGAACGGCATGGCGGTCCTGCTGATCACCCACGACTTCGGCGTGGTGGCCTCGGTGGCTGATCGCGTGGCGGTCATGCGCCAGGGGCGCCTGGTGGAGCAGGGTGAATGCCTGCCGCTGTTGCGCGCTCCGCAGGACGCCTACACCCGCAAGCTGATCCAGGCCTTGCCGGAGAACCTGCCACCGCTGCCGCCGGTGCCGGGCGCGGGGCGCGAAGCACTGTTGCAGGTGTCCGGCCTGCAGGTGCACTTCCCGGTGCTGAAGGGCCTGATGCGTCGCCAGGTGGATGTGGTGCGGGCGGTGGATGACGTCAGTTTCGAGCTGGAGAATGGCGAGGTGCTGGCCGTGGTGGGGGAGTCCGGCTGTGGCAAGACCACCCTGGGCCGCGCGATCCTGCGCCTGATCGAGCCGACCGGTGGCGAGATCCGCTACCGGGGCGAGTCGTTGACCCACATGGCACGCAAGCCGTTGCGCCGGCTGCGGCGGCATCTGCAGGTCGTGTTCCAGGACCCGGCCTCGTCGCTGAACCCGCGCCTGAACGTGCTGACGCTGCTGACCGAGCCGATGGCGGTGCATGGCATCGGCGCCAATCAGGATGAGCGGATTGCCCTGGCCGGGAAGGTGCTGGATCAGGTGGCGTTGCCGGAGGACACCCTGTGGCGCTATCCGCACGAGTTCTCCGGTGGCCAGCGCCAGCGTATCGCGATCGCGCGGGCCCTGGTGCTGGACCCGGACGTGATCATCTGCGACGAGGTGACCAGCGCGCTGGACGTATCCGTCCAGGCAGAGGTGCTGCAGATCCTGGGCCGGCTACGCGCGGAGCGACGTCTGGCGATGATCTTCATCACCCACGACATGGGCGTCGTCGAGTACTTCTCCGACCGCATGCTGGTGATGCACGACGGGCGTATGGAGGAGATCGGCGCCACCGCCGAGGTGCTGGCCAATCCGCAGGCCGACTACACCCGCCACCTGCTGGATGCCGTGCCGCGCGTCTCGCGTTATCTGTAAGCCCGCCCGTCCGCCTGCGCTGTGCGGTGAACAACGGCCTTTCGGCGCAGCTGACCCGCGTGGGGTCGATCTACTTCTGGCAGGCGGGGCAGTAGCTGCTGGCGCGCTGGCCGATGCGGCGTGTGCGCAATACCTCGGCGCAGACCGGGCAAGGCTCGCCGGCGCGGCCGTAGACGCGCAGCGACTGGCGGAAGTAGCCGTGGGTGCCGTCCTCGTGCAGGAAGTCGCGCAGGGTGGTCCCGCCCTGTTCAATGGCCGCCGCCAGCACCGCCTTGATGTGGCTTGCCAGGCGCTCGTATTCGGCTCGCGTGACGCGTCCGGCCGCGCGCCCGGGCCGAACGCCGGCGAGGAACAGGGCCTCGGTGGCGTAGATGTTGCCCACTCCCACCACGATCGCCTGGTCCATGATGAAGGCCTTGACCGGGCTGCGGCGGCCGCGGCTGCGGCGGAACAGGTAGTCGCCATCGAATTCGGGGTCCAGGGGTTCCGGGCCGAGGTCGGCCAGCAAGGCGTGGGGTACGGCGCCCTCGGGGAGCGGCAGGCAACAGCCGAAGCGGCGCGGATCGTGCAGCCGAACCTGGTAGCCGTTGTCCAGATGCAGGGTCAGGTGATCGTGCCGGCGCAAAGGCGTCTCGGGTGTGCAGTGGCGCAGGCTCCCGGACATCCCGAGATGCAGCAGAAGGCCAGTACGATCGGTCTCCAGCAACAGGTACTTGGCGCGCCGGGTCAGGCTGCGGACCCGGGCGCCGGCCAGTTGCTGCACCAGCTCCGGCGGCACCGGCCAGCGCAGGCGCGGCTCGCGGACCTCGAAGGCCGTGATGCGGCGCCCGGCCAGCAGGGGGGCGAGCCCGCGCCGGGTGGTCTCGACCTCGGGCAGTTCAGGCATGCACGCCCTCGATTTCCAGCAGCAGCTCGCGCCGGCAGACGTCGCCGCGGACCCACTGGACGATCGGCCCCGGATGGGCGTCGTGGTAGTGCTCGGCGAGGACCGCGGCGACCTTGGGCCGGTCTTCCGGATGTCGCAGGTAGACGCGCAGCCAGGACGGGCGTGGCAGTTCGTGGCCAGCGGTGTCATGCAGGGACCGCAAGTTGGCCAGGGTCTCGCGTGCCTGGGCGACGACGTCGTCCGGGTGACGGCTCTCGTGGCCGACGATGCTGGCGGTGCCGGAGAGCAGGATGAGTGGGCCGCCCGCGGTTTCCAGGCGGGTCGCACGGGCGAAGGTCGGACTCTTCGGGCTGTAGCGCGCCGGGTAATGATAGGCGCTGACCTGACGCGGGTTCTCCAGGGACTCGGCCGGGGTGCGAGTGGCGATCAGGTAGATGATCAGCTGGCGCTGGTCGCTCCCGATGGCCGTGGCGGCCGGCATGCTGGCGAGCGGGATTTCCAGGGCCTCAAGCGCGGTGGCGCGGCCCATGCAGAAGGCCTGATAGCGTTCCAGCCCGTCCTCCTCGGCATGGATGTCGCCAAAGTAGTTCCACACGCGCGCCAAATGCTCGAAGCCGCGTGCTCGGCAGGCGGCCAGCAGGGCGCGGTAGGCGTGTTCGGTCTGCTCCCGGAGGCCGTTATCCGGTCCGCTCCAGGTCGCGAAGAGGACGTCCTCGTGTTCCAGCAGGTGGACGGGCCCCTCGTGGACCGGTGTTGGCGTGCCGCTGGCGGTCCAGTACTCGACATAGTGATCCGGTGTCAGGGGCTGCAGGCCCGGGCGGATCTCCAGGTGGCCGGGCCCGCTGTCGATCCCGGCGGGTTCGCGCAGCCGGATGTGCATTCCCGTATTGGGGCCGGCGGCGGCTTCCGGCATGAGCTGGCTGCGCAGGGTAAGGGGGGGCATCTAGTTCTCCGCCAGCGAGGCGAGCACATCCTCGGTCCAGCGTACGGCTTCCAGGTAAAGGCGGCTGGAGACCGGCGCCGGGACCGGGGCATTCGTGTTGTCCAGCGGGGGTGTCGGGCCTTCGAAGGCGGCGATGGTCGCCAGCAGCGGTGCCAGCGGTCCTGTGCCTTCCATCAGGGCCTGTTCCATTTCGGTGGACAGGCGGAGTTCGCCCAGGATGTGTCGCAGCGGTACCCCCAGCACGCGATCCATCCCGGAGAGCATGCCCAGGGTGAAGTAGCGCTCGCACTCCCAGGGGTGCAGGCCCAGGGCGCGCGCCATCAGCATGCCCATACGGGCACGGATCATGACCTGCTCGAGCCCGTGGGTGGGATTGCCGGTACCACGCAGTACCATCAGCATCGCCAGGCGTTTGATGCGCCCCTGGCCCAGGCGCAGGATCGCGTTGTAGAGCGAATCGGTCGGGCGAGAGCCGCGATAGGCCGGGCTGTTGGCGATGCGCAGCAGCTGGATGGCGAGCCCGGGCTCGGCGGCGATCAGTTCCTCCAGTTCGGCCGGCGTCGGATCCGGCGCCTGTAGCGCGCGCAGGAGGCGCAGCAGGGCCATTTCCAGGCTCTCCAGGCGCTGTCCCTCGATCACGTGGGGGAAGGACAGGTGAAAGCCCTGGAACAGGGTGAAGCCAAGGGCCTGGCAGCGAGCATAGTCCTCGGCCGTTTCGACCTTCTCGGCCAGCAGTTCCACGTCGAAGGCGCCCAGGTTGGTGACTTCCTGCTCCAGGCGCTGGCCGCCCAGGGCGAGCACATCGAGCTTGACCAGATCGGCCAGTCCGACCAGTTCGGAATGGCTCTCCTGAAACTGGTAGTCATCCAGTGCGATGCGAAAGCCCTGGGCCTTCAGTCGGCGTACCGCGGCGATGACCTCGGCGTCGATCTCGATATCCTCCAGGATCTCCAGCACGACCTGTTCCGGAGGCAGGCTGGTGATGACCTCGTGTTCGAGAAAGCCGCGGGTGAGATTGACGAAGGCCAGGTGTTCGCCGACCAGGTGTTGGAGGCCGATGTCGATGAAGGCGCTGCGCAGGAGGTCGGAGGTGGCCAGGTCGCCGTCGGTGACCGAGGCGGCATCCAGGTGCCCGGTGCGAAAGAGGAGCTCGAAGCCGATCAGATTCTCCTGATCGTCAAAGATGGGTTGCCGGCCGACAAAAATTGGTTGCATGCTTGCGCTAGGGAAACACTGATTAATGTACGCGCTCGAGTCGCTTTTGCGTGCGAACAAGGGGCGGTGATGGCCGTGCAGTCACTCTGCACAAGCGAGCCGCAACGCCGTGCGCACGCCCGTTCTCGTTAAAAACGGGCGGTCCAGCCTCGGCGTTCAATAACTTGCGGGGTTGCCACCCCAGGTTCCCCGATCCGGCGTTGCGCCGCTTGCGGGTGGAATCACTCCCCGCTGCTCGACGCGCCGGGTCGCGGAAAACCTGGGGTACCAACGCGAGCGTGTACATTAATCAGTGTTTCCCTTGGTCAAAAACGGATGGGCGGCCACGACTGCGTGCGGCAGGCCGGCTCGGGAGGGACATAAGCACCATGGATTCGATTGATGCGCCATTTGGAGAAGTCGTGGAGTTGCGCCAGATCCTGCACGACTCGGGGGTCCCGCTGCTGCGGGTCATTATCCGCGATGGCGGGCGTTATACCAAGATCGAACTGGATCCGGCGACGGCTCACCGCTGGGGCCGCGTGATGACGCGCTGGGCGGAAACCGCCGCCGAGGGCGCCGCGACGCCAGGGGATGGCGGGCAGCCGGATCCGGTCTGAGCCCGCATCAACGGGGGATATGGCTGGATGCATACGCGCTCGAGATGATCTCGAGCGCCGACCGGGCGCGTTGAGCGCGGCGTGCTCGAGCCCCGCGAGCCGAGTGGCAAGTGGGAAACGGTGCGCTAACGCGAATGCGTTTGCCGGTTCGTTTCTCGCTCGCGCCAACGCAAAAAGGCCCGGAACCGCGTAGGCGGGCCGGGCCTTTTTTCGCCTGTTGTCAGGCAATCGAGCCGATGGGCGCGATTACTTGATCTTGGCTTCCTTGTACATCACGTGCTTGCGGACGACGGGATCAAACTTCTTGATCTCCATCTTCTCGGGCATGTTCCGCTTGTTCTTGGACGTGGTGTAGAAGTGCCCGGTGCCGGCGGAGGACACCAGGCGGATCTTGTCGCGTGCGGACTTGGCAGCCATCGTGAAGCCTCCTTAGACCTTTTCACCGCGGGCACGGCAGTCCGCCAGGACCGCGTCGATGCCGCGCTTGTCGATAATCCGCATGCCCTTGCAGCTAAGGCGCAGGCGTACGAAGCGGTTCTCGCTCTCCACCCAGAAACGGTGGAAATGCAGATTGGGCAGGAAGCGCCGCCGCGTCTTGCGGTGAGCGTGAGAAACGTTGTTACCGGTCGCCGGGCGTTTGCCGGTCACCTGACATACTCGGGCCATCGGGGGACTCCGGAATTTGGGTCTACCAGAAAGACGGCGGACTATAGCGTAGCCCCGGGGCGGGTGCAAGGGAGGCGCTGATCAATTCGGGAACATTCGCGGCGGCTGTGGGGCAAGAAGCCTTGCTCCAGGGCCAGTTGGTTCGAGCGTGAACGAGCCGATTATTGGCCGCTCGCTCGCATGGTGAGCCGCTCAGCGGCCTCCGGGCACAGGCCGGGGACGAGGCCCCGGTCGCGCGTCCAGGCGATGATCGCCTCCAGTGGCATCGGACGCGCGATGCCGTAGCCCTGAGCCGCGTCGCATCCGTAGTCGCGCAGCCGCGCCAGGGTGGCCGCGTCCTCGGCTCCCTCGGCGACCACCTTGAGGCCCAGATCCCGGGCCAGGCTGATGCTGGCGCGGGTAATCTGCCGGTCGACCGGGTGCTCCAGCATTTGCCGTACAAAGGCCTGATCGATCTTGAGCGTCGTCACCGGCATACGTTTGAGGTAGGCCAGCGACGAATAACCGGTGCCGAAGTCGTCGATGGCGAGTTCCAGTCCGGCCTCGGTCAGGCGACGCAGGGCCCGGATCACCTCGTCCGGGTCCGCCATCACGGCGGTCTCGGTGAACTCGAGTTCCAGGGCGCAGGGTGGAAGCCCCGAGACGTGGACCTTCTCCAGCAGGCGATCGGCGAATCCGGGGTCGAGGAAGTTGCGCGCCGAGATATTCACGCTGACCGGCATGTCCAGGCCTTCGGCGCGCAGGCGGGCAATGTCGGCCAGTGCGAGATCAAGGACCCGGTCGGTGAGGCTGTGGATCAGTCCGGTGCGCTCGGCCGGCGGTATGAACTGGTCGGGAGCGATGCGGCCCCGAACCGGGTGGTCCCAGCGTAGCAGGGCCTCCAGGCCCATCACCTGATCGCTCGCGAGATCGACCTTCGGCTGGTAGTGCAGGCTTAGCTGGCCGTCGTCCAGCGCGCTCTGCAGCTCGCCCAGGAGTTCCACGGTATAGAGGCTGTGATCGTTGCTGCGGCGGTTGTACGTGCGATAGCGGCGCCCCGAGTGGCTGGCCTCGTGCATCGCCCTCCAGGCCTTGGTCAGCAGCCGGGTGGGTTCATCCTGCTCATGAAAGGGGAAGGAGGAGACGCCCGCGTGGGCCCCGAGATAGACCGGGATCTCGAAGACCTCGAAGGGCGTTTGCAGGCATTCGATCGCGGCGCGTGTGACGGCGAGTGTCTCTTTGCGGCTACGGTGCGGCAGGATCAGGGCGAAGTGATCGTCGTGGATGTGGAACACGGTCGCCCCGGCGGGCTCGGCCACGGCCTGCAGGCGCTCGGCAATGGATCGCAGAAGTGGGCGCTCGGCGGCGAAGCCCAGGGCGCCGATGCTGTCCGGGTAGTTGTCCATCTGCAGGCTGATGACGAACACGCGGGTGGCGGCGGCGTGCGGGGCGTCGGCCTGGGTCATCAGTTGCCGGGCATACTGCTCGAGCGACTCGCGATTGGGCAGGCCGGTTACGGGGTTATTGTAGGCCTGTTCCAGAAGCCGTTCGGAGTGGCGGCGCAGGGTGTCGAACAGCCAGCCGGAGAATCCCCCGAGGACGATGTAGATGCCGGTGCGCGTGAGCCAGTTCAATGCGGGTTGAGCCGCCCCGGTGGCGGTATCCAGGGGCATGAACGGACCCAGGAGCAGCCCCGCCAGCAGCCCGAAGGCCAGCCCGCCCCACAGCCCGAACAGGGCGGCCCCCAGCAGCACCGGGATGAGGATGAAGTTGAGGTAGGCGGTGGAGGTGCCGCCGGTCTCATGGACAACCAGGGCCACCAGCGCCATTAGAATTGGGACGGCAGCGGCCCCGGCGAGTCGCCAGCCTCCACGGATTCCCTGTGAGCGTGTATACGACCAAGCGGCAAACGGGGGCTGCGCCATTCCGGTTCCTTCGGCTAACGCCTTTTGGGTGCCGCCACGTTTATAGACGTTGCGGGCGGGCTGTGCGCGCGGTCCGGTATCGCCGCATCGCGCGCTGGGTCGCTGTTGCCGGTCGCGGGGGCTTGGTAGCATTCCTCGACCAGGGTTTCCCTGATTGTCTGGAACCTTCTACTTGGCGGAGCGGCATGGCCGATCGGCGTTTGCAGGTCTTTCTTACGGTGGCACGGTTGCTGTCTTTCACCCGCGCCGCCGAGGTGCTGCACATGACGCAGCCCGCGGTCACCTTTCAGGTGCGCCAGTTGGAGGAACAGCTGGATACCCGACTGTTCGACCGCAACCACAATCGAGTCACCCTGACCGATGCCGGGCGGCTGGTACAACGATATGCCGAACGCATCTTTGACACCTATGGCGAGATGGAGGCCGCGCTGCGCGAGCTGAAGGGTGCGGACGGCGGGGCGCTGGTGATCGGGGCCAGTACCACGGTGGCGGAATACATGCTGCCGGCGCTGCTGGGTGCATTCCGCCGCGAGCATCCGGATATCGGCATACGCCTGCGGGTGGGCAATACCGAGAATGTCGTGGTGATGGTCGAGGAGGGCAGTGTCGATCTCGGCATCGTCGAGGCCCCGGTGACCCACCGCAGCCTGCAGGTCCAGCCCTGTCTGGTGGACCAGCTGCGGCTAATCGTGCCGCCGGAACACGAGCTGGCCCGGCGCGACACGGTGACCGTCGCCGACTTCATCGAACGCCCATTCATATGCCGCGAGGAGGGTTCCGGGACCCGCGAGGTCATCATGGAGTACCTTGGGCGCGCCGGATACGACCGCAGCAGTCTGCGCGGCTGCATGGAACTGGGCAGCCCGGAGGCAATCAAGGGCGCGGTGGTGGCCGGCATGGGGGTCTCGGTGCTGTCCGAGGCGGTGGTGGCCAAGGAACTGGCCCTTGGCGAACTGGTGGCGTTGCCGCTGTCGCCGCCGCTGGAACGGCCGATCTCGCTGGTGCATGCGCGGCAGAAGTTCCGCGTACCCACGCTGGAGGTGCTGATGCAGTTCCTGCGCGGGTACTGCACCGGTCAGCGTCCGCTCGCCCCCGCATCAGAACTCAAACAGGATTGACGTGACATGAAGAACTACTGCGTGGTGCAGCATACCTATTCCGAGTTTCTCGGCCTGATCGAGTCGCAGCTGGAGAAGCGCGACATCGGCTTCTCCTACTACCGACCGTTCGTGGGTCAGGACCTGCCGGGCTCCGCAGCCCAGTTCGACGGGCTGTGGCTGCTGGGCGGCGCCTGGCCGACGGCGGATCACGAGGAGAATCCGCAGGTCCCGGACGAGCTGTCGCTGATCGATATCTTCCGCCGCTCGAAGCGTCCGGTGGTGGGCGTCGGTATGGGCGGGCTGCTGGTGGCCGAACAGGCCGGCGGCACCGCGCAAGAGGACCCGATGTACCGTGCCCGTTTCGTGACCGCGCACAAGACCGCATCCGGCGAGGGCGACGCACTGGCCGAGGCCCTGGATGGCCGGCGGGTGCTGCAGCTGGTCAACGGCCGCGTCGACCTGCCGGAGGACGTGCAGCCGATCCTGGTGGACGACGACGGCGACTGGCTGGCGATCCGGCCGGACGAGCTGACCTATGGCATGCTGTTCCGACCCGAGGTGAAGCCCGGGATGCTCGAGGACATCATCATGGAGGCGCGGCACAATCCGCCGCCGAACATGGGCGAGCTCCTGGGCGAGGCGCGCATGGAATGGGGCGAGATGCAGAAGGTGACCGAGGACGTGCTGGTGGCCCTGGTGAAGACGCTGGGCCTGATGCAGGAACGCCGCAAGATGCCGGTGTTCAGCCTGAAGATCGAGGACGAGGGATGATCCCACCCCTGGGCATGGGCAACGAGGGGGGCCTGTCCGGGGGCGATCTCGGGTCGGTACTCGGCGGTGCGCGCAAGAAGGGCCGGGAGGACCCGGCCAAGGTGATCGCCGAGATCGCCGCGCGGCTGTCGACCGAGGATCAGGCCAGCCTGCTGAAATTCGCCCGTTTTCTGGACCAGGAGTCGCCGGCCCCCGCGCCGGAGCCGGTCCCCGAGCCGGAGCCGATCCCGCGTCCGGAGAGCGAGTCCGTCATCAAGGCGATGCGCCGGCTTTCTGCGACCTATCCCATGCTGGAGCGCTCCAAGCTGCTGAACGAGACCTCGGCCCTGATGGGCCAGCACGTGATGCAGGGGCGCCCGGCGGTGGAGGTGATCGACGAGCTGGAGGTGGTCTTTCGGACTCACTACGAGAAGGCCGTCGTCCAGGATCCGACCCGACAGACGGATGCCGACCATGACGAGGCGCCGGGAGGGGCCTCGTCATGATCGATATCCTGCGCCAGTGGTACCAGCGTCATTTCACCGACCCGCAGGTGGTGATCCTGGCGTTTCTGCTGCTCGCGGGATTCCTGATCATCGTCTTTGCCGGGCGTATCCTGGCGCCGCTGCTGGCCTCGCTAATCATCGCCTACCTGCTGGAGGGGGCGGTGCGCAAGCTGGTCTTTTTGCACATCCCGCGCATCCTCGCGGTCACCCTTGTGCTGTTGGCCTTCCTGGCGCTGACGGTGGCGGCGCTGTTCAGCGTGGTGCCGCTGATGTCGGCCCAGGTGACCCAGCTGGTGCGCGAGCTGCCGGGCATGATCTCCGAGGGCCAGAACCTGCTGTTGCAGCTGCCCGAGCGTTACCCGCAACTGATCAGTGACGATCAGGTGTTCGAGCTGATGGGGGCCATTCGCGCCGAGGCGACCTTGCTGGGGCAACGTGTGGTGTCGTTCTCGCTGTCCTCGGCACGGCACCTGGTGGACGTGGTGATCTACCTGATCGTGGTCCCGCTGATGGTGTTCTTCATGTTGAAGGACCGCGATCTGATCCTGAACTGGATCCGCGGCTTCATGCCCCAGGACACCCACCTGGCCAGCGAGGTCTGGACCGAGGTGAACCTGAAGATCGCCAGCTACGTGCGCGGCAAATTCATCGAGATCGTGATTGTCTGGGCGGTCACGTTTCTTACCTTCAACTGGTTCGGGCTGGAATACGCCGTGCTGTTGTCGTTCATGGTGGGCATCTCGGTGATCATTCCGTACATCGGCGCGGCCGTGGTGACCATCCCGGTGGCGGCGGTCGCATACTTCCAGTTCGGCCTGAGCTCGGAGTTCGCCTGGGTACTGATTGCCTACGGGGTGATCCAGTTCATCGACGGCAACGTGCTGGTGCCGCTGCTGTTTTCGGAGGTCGTCAACCTGCACCCGGTGGCGATCATCGCCGCGGTGTTCGTGTTCGGCGGCATCTGGGGGCTTTGGGGGGTATTCTTTGCCATCCCGCTGGCGACGCTGGTGCATGCGGTGATCAAGTCCTGGCCGCGCGCCCAGCGGCCGCCGCCGGAGCCCTCTGGAGAGTCAGAGGCCGCCGCGGCCGAAGCCGCCACCAAGTAGCCCGACATCCCTGATCGCCGGCCCGCCCGTGTGCGGGTTCGGCGGTCTGCCCGTGACATCAAGAACAAGAAGAACGCATGACCGGAACCGAGATCCTGATGAACGTGACGCCCCAGGAGAGCCGAGTGGCCCTGGTGGAAAATGGCGTCCTGACCGAGCTGCACCTGGAGCGCGCCCGCCGCCGCGGGATTGTGGGGAACATCTACAAGGGCCGGGTGGTGCGGGTACTGCCGGGCATGGATGCAGCCTTCGTCGATATCGGGCTGGAGCGCACGGCCTTTCTGCATGCCTCCGACGTGGCCCCGGTGGAGCGCGAAGAGCTCAATGGCAACGGCCCGTCTGCCCGCGACGCCCCTGCGGCGCCCGTGGCCAGCGGCAATGGCACCGGCACGCCGGCCCCGGTGGTGCGCGAGGGTATCCGCGAGCTGCTGCGCGAGGGGCAGGAGGTCCTGGTACAGGCGGTCAAGGACCCGCTGGGCTCCAAGGGCGCACGGCTTACCACCTATATCACCCTGCCGTCGCGCAATCTGGTGCTGATGCCGAACCAGTCCAATGTCGGTGTGAGTACGCGCATCGAGGACGAGGGCGTGCGCGCACGGCTGCGTGCATCCATCGAGCAGTTGCGTGACGAGCTGGCGCCGCAGCACGGCTTTATCGTGCGCACGGCCGCAGAGCTGGCCGACCACGAGGCCATGTATAACGACACGGCGTTCCTGAAGAAGGTCTGGGATACCCTGCAGGAGCAGGCTGTCGGGGCCCCGCCGGGGACCGAGGTCTACGCCGATTTGCCGCTGGTGGAGCGCATCCTGCGCGACATGGTGGGGGGCGATATCGAGCGTATCCGCATCGATTCGCGCGAGACCTATCAGAAGGTCTGCGGCTTCGTCGAGCGCTATCTGCCGGAGCTGATCGGCCGGATCGAGCACTATCCGGGCGAGCGGCCGATCTTTGATCTGTTCAACGTCGAGGAAGAGATCCACCGCGCCCTGGAGCGCAAGGTGGAGCTGAAATCCGGCGGCTACCTGATCTTCGACCAGACCGAGGCGATGACCACGGTCGACATCAATACCGGTGGGTTTGTGGGTCACCGCAAGCTCGAAGAGACGATCTTCAAGACCAACCTGGAGGCGGCCCAGGCGATTGGCCGCCAGCTGCGCCTGCGTAACCTCGGTGGGATCATCATCATCGATTTCATCGACATGCAGGACGACGAGCACAAGCGCCAGGTGATCCGCGCGCTGGAAAAGGCCCTGGAACGCGATCATGTGAAGACCCAGACCTGCGACGTGTCGCCGCTGGGCCTGGTGGAGATGACCCGTAAGCGCACCCGCGAGAGTCTGGAGCACCAGATGTGCGAGCCCTGCCAGGTGTGCAGCGGGCGTGGCTACCTGAAGTCGGCCGAGACGGTGTGCTACGAGCTGTTCCGCGAGATCCTGCGCGAGGTGCGTCAGTACGATGCGCGCGAGCTGCGCGTGCTGGCCTCGCAGAACGTGATCGACCTGCTGCTGGACGAGGAATCCGCCAGCCTGGCCGAACTGCAGAGCTTTGTCGGCATCCCGATCCGCTTCCAGGTGGAGACGCTGTACACCCAGGAACAGTTCGACGTGGTCTTCGTCTGATCTACAAGTAATAAGTAGACAGACACCCGGTCCCCGTCTCCGTCAGGGAGGAAGAGGCGCGAAGATGAATCGCCAGTGCGGACCCAGCACGGATACGGGTCCCGGTCGGCCGGGCGGACCGGATTGCGCCTTCCCGGTGGAGAAATGAGACGCCTATCACAAATCCTGAGGGTGGCGCTGGGCGCCTTCCTGGCGCTGGTCATCGTGATCGTGCTGCTGCGCCTGGCGCTTCCGCACTGGGATGGCCTGCACGCCTGGGTGGAGGATACTGCCAGCGAGCAGCTCGAGCGCGAGGTCACCGCCGCAGGGATTGAACTCGGCTGGACCGGCTGGTCGCCGGCGCTGGTGGCGCGCGATGTCCGCGTGGCGATGCCGGATGGTGAACCGGTCGCCATCGACCACCTCGGGGTCGCGCTGAGCGTCGGGGCCAGTCTGCGCAGTCGCCATCCATCCTTCACAGTGCATCTTCGCGGCGTCGAGCTGCGCCTGGTGCGCCACGCCGACGGACGCTTTTCCCTGCACGGTCGCGAGCTTGGCATGGGCGAGGGCCGCTTGTTCACGCTCCCCGTGGAGCAGTGGCCGGATGTCGAGGCCGAGGCCATCCGATTGGTCTGGGACGATCGCAGCGCCGGCCTGGAGTCCGATGCGTGGCTGGACCGGGCCGCCCTGCGCACGGCGCATGACGGGTCGCTGCGGATGTACCTCGAAGGGGTGCTGGATGGCGAGGCCGCGGGTGGGCACTTCGAATTGGGGCTGAAGGCCCCCGCGGCGGATTTGCGTGATGCGCGCTTCTTCCTGCGGGCCGATGCGGTCGACCTGACCGCCTGGCAGCCGTGGCTGGCCTACCTCGGCTGGCCCGCGCCCGAGGGCACGGCGGCGCTGCGTCTGTGGGGCGGACTCGACGACGGGCGTATGGCCTGGCTGCGTGGGGAGCACGAAACCACCCTCAATCTGGCCGGGGAGCCGGTCGGCCCGGCCATCGGACATCGTTTCGACTGGCGGGTGCAGGAGGATCGCCACCGCTCGTCCTGGAGCGGGACCCAGCCCGGTTCCGGCGATCTGCGACTCGCCTATCGCCTGGAGGGCAAGCCGGAGGGGCTGGTGGTGGACGCGGTGGAAATGGCCGCGCGCGATCTCGAAGTGGAACCCTACGCGCCGCTGCTCACGCTGCTTCAGGATGCGGCGCCCGAGTTGGCGGAGCGGATCGCGGACCTGCATCCGCGCGGCACCCTGGATTTCGCCCGGCTGGAGGCCCGCCGCGAGGATGGCCGTCTGCAGCCTGTCTGGGCGGAGGCCGATGTGCACGACCTTGGCTGGCGCGCAGGGGATCACGGGCTTGGCGTGCAGGGCGCCGCGGGCTATATGCAATGGCGCCGTGGCGGTGTGGAACTGCTGCTGGACAGCCGCGACCTGCAGATCGACCTGCCGCGTGTGCTGGCCGATCCGGTGCCGCTGGATACGGTGCGCGGACGGCTGCGTGCCGAGCGCGATGACGCCGGACACTGGCGCCTGGCGGGCGAGGGCCTGAATGCCGCCAATGCCCATGCCGCGGTTCGCGGCCGCCTGCGGGTGCTGCTGGATGGGCACGCGGCCGGCCCCCGCGTCGATATTGCGATGGACATTCTGCGTGCTGACGGTGATCACACCGCGCGCTACCTGCCGCTTTACCACCTGCCGGACAACACCTACCAGTGGCTGGTGGACAGCATCGTTACGGGCACGTCCTCCGGCGGCGGCATGGCCTATCGCGGGCGCGGGAAAGACTTCCCGTTCGCCGGCGACGAGGGTGTGTTTGATCTCTGGGCGGATGTCGAGGCGGGCATCCTCGACTATCAGGAGGGCTGGCCGCGGGCCGAGGACCTCAGTGGCCGGCTCCTGTTCCACAACGCGAGCTTCCGCGCCGAGGGTGCGCGCGGGCGCATTCTGGACACCGAGGTGCGCGACACCCGGATCGGGATCGAGGACATGGAGCATGCGGTCCTCGAACTGGAAGGCACGGCAGAGGGCGATGCGGCGGATCTTCTGGACTACCTGCGCCAGGCCGAGTTGCTGGAGGAGGCGGCCGAACTCCGTGACCAGGCGCGGCTGGACGGGCCGACCCGGCTGGGTCTGTCCCTGAACCTCCCGCTGCAGGCGGGCCGAATGGCCGCGACCCGCGTCGCCGGTGAGCTGGACCTGCGGGGTATCCGCGCCGAGGTCTCGGGCTGGCCGACCATTCTCGAGTCCGTGGAGGGACGGGTCCAGTTCGATACCGGGGATCGCGTGACGGCCGATGGGGTCACCGCGCGGGTTCACGGCGAGACGGTGACGCTGGGGGCGGACTGGCCGCTGGATGGCGAGACGGCGCGGTTGACGGCGCGCGGCCCGCAACCCCTGGCCCCGTGGCTGGAGGACTTCCCGGAGCTTGCGCCCTATCTCGACGGCTCGGCGCACTGGGATGCCCAGCTGCGCTTGGGGCCGGCGGTGGACGGGGCTCGTCTGGAGTTGCGCTCGGACCTGGTCGGGGTCGCGATCGACTGGCCGGAGCCGATCGGCAAGTCCGCGGCTGCGGCCCGCGAGCTGGAGCTGGCGCTTCCGCTCGGGCATGACGGCGCCGGTATCGGCCACCTGACGCTGGGTCAGGTGTTGCGGGCGCACTTGCGTCTGTCTGCGGCGGCCGCGCCGGAGGACCCGGCTGTACGGGGTGCCGAGCCACGTACGGCGGCACGCGGGATTGGGTTGCAGGCCATGGCGCTGGAGATCGGCGCGCCGTGGGCGGGTGCCCTGGCCTTGCCGGGGGAGGGGGTCTCGGTGCGGGCGCGCCTGCCGGAGTTGGCGGTCGACCCTTGGCTCAAGGCCCTGAGCGAGGCCCCCTGGGGTGGCGATGTGGATCTGGGTGCGGCCAGCCAGGACGCTGGGGAAACCGCGGGAGCGGTCGCGTTGACCCGCCTGGAACTGGATATCCGCGACCGGATCCGCTGGGGCGAGCAGGACCTGCCCGGTGTGCGCTTTCTCGGTCGACGCGGGGATGCGGGCTGGGATCTGGAGGCCACTTCCGACTGGCTGGCGGGCGAGGCCCGCTGGCGGCCGATGGGAGCGGGCGGGCGCGACCGCTGGGAGGCGCATGTGCGCCACCTGGTCCTGGAGGATCTTGAGTGGGGCGGCGAGCCGGACCCCGATCCCGGGGTGAAGCCCGTCGCAGCCGGGAGCTTCGAGGACCCGCGCGTGTGGCCGGCCGTGGACTTGACCCTCGACAGCCTGGCGCTGGGGGATTACCGTTTCGCGGATATCGAGCTGGGGCTGGAGCCGCAGCCGAACGGACTGGTCGTCCGCGACCTGGAGCTGAGGACCCCGGACGGTGACCTGCACGCAGACGCCGTCGGGGTCTGGCGGGTGACCACCGGCGGTCTGCCGGAGACGCGCCTGGACGTGAGCCTCTCCGGCGGTGACTGGGGCCGGGCGCTCGAGTCGGCGGGGTTGTCGCGTGCGATGGTCGGCGGTAGCGGTGACGGTTCGCTGTCGCTGACCTGGCCGGGCCCTTTGTATGCCCCGCGCCTCGCGCAGCTGGCGGGCTCCATGGAACTCTCCCTGGAGGACGGGCGTCTGGCGGATGTCGAGCCGGGCGCCGGCCGCCTGCTCGGCCTGGTTAGTCTGGACGTGTTGCCGCGGCGGCTGCGGCTGGATTTCCGCGACGTGTTCACCGAAGGCCTGACCTTCAGCGAACTGATCGCGGAGGCGACACTGCGCGATGGTGATCTCTACGTGCCGGCCCTGCGCATGGAAGGGCCCTCGGCGCGCGTACGCCTGAGTGGTCGCACCGGGCTGGTGGCGCGCGACTACGATCACGAGATCGTGGTGGTGCCCAGCCTGCGTACCGCGCTGCCGATTGTCGGGGCGCTGGTGGGCGGGCCGGTGACCGGGGTCGTGGTGCTGCTTGCGGAACGCGTGCTGGGGATTGGGGATCAGATAGAAGAGGCGGCTCGTGTCGAGTATGCGGTGACGGGCCCCTGGGACGACCCGCAGGTGCGCGTGCTGGTACAACCGGCCGCGGGAGCCGATGGGACTGACAACGACTAACGCCGGCAGGGATCGGCGTTGCGGGCGCCATAACCGGCCCCGGTAACCAGATGATCGGAGCGACATGACTCAGGTAGCGGCCATCCAGATGGCCTCCGGACCCCAGCCCCAGGCGAACCTTCTGGAGGCGAAGCGATTGCTGCAGGAAGCCGCCGGCAAGGGTGCCCGCCTGGCGGTTTTGCCGGAGAACTTTGCCTTCATGGGCATGCAGGACACCGACATCCTCGGGATCGCGGAGGTGGCCGATGGTGCCGGCCCGCTGCAGGCGTTCCTTGCGGAGCAGGCCCGGCGCCTGGGGTTGTGGATTGTTGGCGGGACCATCCCGCTGCAGACCCCGGGCTCCGAGCGGGTACGTTCGGCCTGTCTGGTGTTTGACGACCGCGGGCAGCAGGTGGCGCGCTACGACAAGATCCACCTGTTCGATGTGTGCCTGCCGGACAGCACCGAGGCCTACACCGAGTCGAAGGTCTTCGAGCGGGGTGACCAGGTGGTGGTCGTCGATACGCCGGTCGGCCGCATGGGGCTGGCGATCTGCTACGACCTGCGCTTCCCCGAGCTGTTCCGGGCCCTGCTGGACCAGAATGCGGAATGGGTCGCCCTGCCGGCGGCCTTCACCGCCCAGACCGGACAGGCGCACTGGGACGTGTTGCTGCGGGCGCGCGCAATCGAGAACCAGTACTACATGCTGTCGGCGGCCCAGGGCGGCTTCCACGTGAACGGCCGCGAAACCTACGGCCATAGCGCCCTGGTGGACCCCTGGGGTCGGGTCGTGGGCCAGTTGCAGCGCAACCCCGGGGTACTGCTGGCGAATCTGGACCCGACCCAGGCCGCGCGCATCCGGAGCAGCTTCCCGGCAGTGGACCACCGCCGCCTGCCGTGCCCCGGGGCCATCTGACCAGGAAGCGTACCCCCTGGATACCGCGTTTTCCGGGCCGGGGTGGCGATATACCCGCAACGGCCGCGCGCTTGAAAGCGAACGGCGTGCCCCAAGCTCCATACTGAGGGCCGACAGCTGCTCCCCCATGATGGACACGGAACAGCGGATTTACGGAACCCGAGAGGACTTCATGATCGACCGCCTTGCGCAACAGACCCTGCTCGACCCCGCCGGTCTCGGCGAAAGCGAGCTGAGCACCCTTCTGGGGACCACCTTCGGTCACGGTATCGATGGCGGTGACTGCTACTTCCAGTTCGCCAGCCAGGAGGGTTGGTCGCTGGAGGACGGCATCGTGAAATCCGCCAGCTTCAACATCGAACGCGGCGTTGGCATCCGTGTGGTGCGCGGCGAGCAGACCGGGTTCGCCTATTCCGACGACATCGCGATGCCGGCCATGCTGGAGGCCGCGAAGACCGCGCGCAGCATTGCCAGTGCCGGGCAGAGCGGGCGTATTGCGGTTGCCTCGCGCGCGTCCTCGCGGCCGGCGCTGTACGCCCCCGACAATCCGCTCGATTCGCTGGGCGAGCAGGCCAAGATCGACCTCCTGAAGGAGGTGGATGCCGTCGCCCGCGCCGAGGATTCCCGCGTGACCCAGGTGATGTGTTCGCTGGCCGGGGTGCACGAGGTGGTGCTGGTACTGAATGCCCGCGGCGAGATGACCACCGACGTGCGCCCGCTGGTGCGCCTGAACGTCCAGGTGATCGTCGAGCAGGGCGGGCGCCGTGAATCTGGCACCTCCGGAGGCGGCGGTCGTCACGGCTACCAGTACTTCCGCGAGGATGGCCGCGCCGCCGGTTATGCCCGCGAGGCGGTGCGCCAGGCCCTGGTGAATCTCGATGCGCGCGACGCGCCGGCCGGCAGCATGAAGGTGGTGCTCGGGCCCGGTTGGCCGGGCATCCTGTTGCACGAGGCGATCGGCCATGGGCTGGAGGGTGACTTCAACCGCAAGGGGACCTCGGCCTTCTCCGGGCGCATCGGCGAGCAGGTGGCGGCCAAGGGCATCACCATCGTCGACGACGGTACCCTGGAGGGCCGCCGCGGCTCGTTGAACGTGGACGACGAAGGCAATCCGACTCAGCAGACCGTGCTGATCGAGGATGGCGTGCTGCGCGGCTACATGCAGGACGAGATGAATGCCCGCCTGATGGGTACGCAGTCCACCGGCAACGGCCGTCGCGAGTCCTATGCCCGGCTGCCGATGCCGCGCATGACCAATACCTACATGCTGGGCGGTGACGCCGATCCGGAAGAGATCCTGGCCTCGGTGGACGATGGCCTGTACGCGGTCAATTTCGGTGGCGGGCAGGTGGACATTACCTCCGGCAAGTTCGTGTTCTCCGCCTCGGAGGCCTACCGGGTGGAGAAGGGCAAGGTGACGTACCCGGTCAAGGGTGCGACCCTGATCGGCAATGGCCCGGATGTCCTGACCCGGGTGTCGATGATCGGGAACGACATGAAGCTCGATTCCGGCGTCGGCACCTGCGGCAAGGAGGGCCAGGGCGTGCCGGTCGGCGTGGGACAGCCCACGCTCCGTATTGACGGCATGACCGTGGGCGGTACCCAGGCGGCCTGAGGGCTGCGGGGCCGATGCAACCAAGGAGGCACAGATGAATCTCGATTTTCTCGAACAGGAACGTTCCCTGCCGGAAGGGCATGGCCACGACAAGATCGTCCAGTGGCATGTCTTTCGCGCGCGCGACAAGGCCGAGCAGTTCGCCCACCACGTGGAGCTGAGCGAAGGCCAGGACCTGGTGGGCGGCTGGACGCGTGATAGCGTCGGAATGCTCTACTGGGTCGGTGTGCACGTCGACGACCTGGAGCGCTGGGGTAACGCCGGCGCGGTCCACAAGCACGGCGCCCGGGTCGACTAGTCATCCCTTCCCCGGGCCATCCGGCCTGGGGTGTCCTTGTATCGCCCCCAGATCAGTCATCGAGTAGCGGAACCCTGCATGAGTACATCTCCCGAACGCGCCATCCCGGAACCCGTGTCCCAGGAAGACGGGGTCCAGGCCCTGTCCCATTCGCTGGACTCCCTGCAGACGAGGGTTCAGCGCACGCTGGAGGCCGCGCGCGAGCGCGGTGCCTCGGACGTCCAGGCCGTGGTCAGTCACAGCGTCGGGCTGGAGTTGGGGGTGCGCAAGGGCGAGATCGAAACCCTGGAGCACGAGCGTGACCAGAGTCTTTCGCTGATCGTCTATTTCGGCCAGTCCAAGGGGGCTGCCTCCACCACCGATTTCAGTGACCAGGCCCTGATCGACACCGTCGAGGCGGCCTGCCGCATCGCCCGCTACACCGAGCCGGACCCGTACGCCGGGATGCCTGATCCCGCGTTCAAGGCGAGTGAGTGGGACGACCTTGGCCTGGATCACCCCTGGGGCTGTAGCGCCGCCGAGGCGACCGAGCTGGCCCGTACCATCGAGGCCGCCGGCTTCGCGGCAGATGAACGGATCGAGAACTCCGAGGGTGCCAGCGTCAGCACGCGGCGGGCCGTTGCGTTTCTCGGCGACAGCCAGGGGTTCATGGGCGGCTATCGCAGCACCCGGCACTCCCTGTCCTGCGCGCTGGTGGCGCGCGACGCAGCAGGCATGCAGCGCGACTACGCCTATACCGTCGCACGCCACGCGGAGGACCTGACCGCTGCCGAGCAGGTCGGGCGCGAGGCCGCCGAGCGCACCGTGCGCCGGCTGGGCGGGCGCAAGCTGTCGACCCGCAACTGCCCGGTGCTGTTTGCCCCGGAGATGGCGCGCACCCTGATTGGCAGTTTCACCCGTGCGATCGCCGGTCCGTCCCAGTACCGCGAGAGCTCGTTCCTGCTGAACGCCATCGGCGAGAACGTGTTCCCCGCGTGGATGCAGATCGAGGAACGCCCGCAGACGCCGCGCGCGCTGGGTAGCGCCCCGTTCGACGGGGAGGGCGTGCGCACCCGCAACCGCCCGCTGATCGCCGACGGCGTGCTGCAGAGCTATACCCTCGACAGCTACGCTGCGCGGCGTCTGGGCCTCGAGGCCACGGGCAACGCCGGGGGTGCGCGCAACGTGACCGTGGCCCCGGGCGACAAGGACTTCGCCGCCCTGCTGGCCGAGATGGGGACCGGTTTCCTGGTCACCGAGCTGATCGGCCAGGGCGTGAACCCGGTGACCGGCGACTATTCCCGCGGGGCCGCCGGCTTCTGGGTGGAAAACGGCGAGCTGCAGTATCCGGTGGAGGAGATCACCATCGCCGGCAACCTGAAGGACATGTTCCAGCGGATGGCGGCCGTGGGCACCGACGTCGACCGCCGCGGCAATATCCACACCGGCTCCATCCTGATCGAATCCATGACGGTGGCCGGCGACTGATCCTGTGCGGTGAGGCCAGCCTCGGGACCATTTCGGGCTGGCCGTGCCGGGCAGGGCGGGTGTCCCGGTAGGGTTTTGCAAACGGGACTTGCCCTGCGGATCCAGGCAACCGCCGGGGGCGCGGCGGGGGATCCCCTGGCCTGGCACCGGGCCCTGTATATCGGCGCTTTTTTTGTGATTAACTAGGCATCCTTCCGCGTCTGGGCGCCTTGTTGAAGCTTCTTTCGCTATTTCATCCACGTGCCCATGCAAACGGCCGGTATTCGTTCGCCGCCCTGGTGCTCATGCTGGGCGTGCTGCTGTCGCTGCTGGCGGCGGTGCAGGTCAAGCAGTTGCTGGATGACGAGGCGGTCGATCGGTTTGCCTTCGCCGCTGATCAGGTCACGATCCGCATCGAAGAACGCGTGGATGCCTATGCCCTGGTTCTGCGCGGGGCGGCCGGGCTGTTCGATGCCTCCGACGCGGTCACGCGCACGGAATGGCGCGACTACGTGCGCAAGTTGCGCGTCTCAGACACCCTTGAAAAGGTGCTGGGGATCGGCTTCACGCGCCTGCTGCGGCCCGACGAGCTCGAGTCCCATATCGCAGAGATTCGCGCCGAAGGCTATCCGGATTACACCGTGCATCCCGCGGGCCCGCGGGATATCTACACCTCCATCGTGTTTCTCGAACCGTTTGATGCCCGTAATCAGCGGGCCTTCGGCTATGACATGTTCTCCGAGTCGGTGCGCCGCGAGGCGATGATTCAGGCCCGCGACACCGGTCGCGCCGCGTTGTCCGGTCGGGTGCAGTTGTTGCAGGAGACCGGGGACGATGTGCAGGCCGGAACCCTGATGTATGTACCGGTCTATCACGTGGATATGCCGACCAACACGCGGGCGCAGCGCGCGCAGGCCCTGAAAGGCTGGACCTACAGTCCCTACCGCATGACGGATCTGATGACCGGCATCCTCGGAGACTGGGAGTTGATGGAAGGCGAGGCCGTGGGGTTGCGCATCTATGACGGCCCCGAGGTGGATTCGGAGGGGCTGCTATTCAGCAACAGCGAGATCGACTCCGGGGCGCCCAGTCGGTTTGCCCAGTCCCGGGAGGTCAATTTCAACGGGCGCATCTGGTCCCTGCAGTTCGATCATCAGAGTCCGCAGGAAGTGGTGGCCTATACCACCGCCTGGGCGACGCTGGGCGCGGGGCTGTTGCTGAGCGGCCTGCTGTTCGGATTGATCCTGTCCATCTCCGGCACCCGCGTGCGGGCGGAGCAGATTGCTGCCCGCCTGACCGAAGAGCTCAGGGAGCAGGGAGAGCAGCTGCGCCAGAGCGAATACCGCTGGCGCTTTGCCATCGCGGGCTCCGGCGGTGGCCTCTGGGACTGGGACATCGCACAGAACACGATGTACTTCTCCCCCCGCTGGGCGGAGATCATGGGGGTGGACGAGTCCGCCCTCGGGACCTCCCTGGACGAGTGGGAAAGACGCGTCCATCCGGATGATCGTGTGGCTGCGACGTCTGCATTGCGGGACTATCTCGAGGGTCGCCGGGCGCGTTACGTGAACGAGTACCGGATGCAGCACGAGGATGGCCACTGGATCTGGATCCAGGACCGTGGAATCGTCGTCAGCCGTGCCGAGGATGGGCGTCCGTTACGCATGATCGGTACCGATACCGACATCACCGAGCGCAAGAATGACGAACTGGCGCTGCGAGCCGCGCACGCCGAATCCCAGCGTTTCCGCGCCGCACTGGATTATGTGTCCTCCTACATCTACATGAAGGACACAGAGGGCCGCTACACCTTTGCCAACCACGCCGGTCTGGAGCTGTTCGGTGTGACCCCGGAGGATCTGCCCGGCAGTGACGACAACCGGTTCTTTCCCCCGGAAACCGTGCGCCGGTTGCACAAGATCGACCGCCGGGTGCTTTCCGGTGAGCAGACAACCGAGGAGGTCGAAGTCGTCGATCCTGCCGGTCAACGCCGGGTTTACCTGGAGATCAAGGCCCCGATTCGGGACGAGATCGATCCGGAACGGATCGTCGGGCTGCTGGGCATCTCGACCGATATCACCACCCTCAAGGATCACGAGCGACAGCTGGAACGGATCGCGCATTACGATCCGTTGACCGGCCTGCCCAATCGCGTACTCCTGGCGGATCGTCTGCACCAGGCCATGGCACATTCGCAACGCCATGGCGAGCGCCTGGCGGTGGTCTACCTGGACCTGGACGGATTCAAGGCCATCAACGACACCCATGGGCACGCCGCCGGGGACCGGATGCTGGTGGAGCTTGCGGCGCGCATGAAGGGCGTGATGCGCGCCGAGGACACGCTTTCACGCCTGGGGGGTGACGAGTTCGTCGCGGTCCTGGTGGATGTGGACAGTGTCTACGCCTGCGGGCCCTTGCTGAAACGTCTGCTCGGGGCTGCCTCGGAGCCGGTACGCATCGACAACGACCGGCTTCAGGTGTCCGCCAGTCTGGGGGTGACCTTCTACCCCGAGGCCGGTCAGGACCTGGAGGCCGACCAGTTGTTGCGCCAGGCCGATCAGGCAATGTATCAGGCCAAGCTGGCCGGCAAGGGGCGTTTTCACGTGTTCGATGCCGAGCGCGACCGGACGGCCCGCAGCCATCACGAGACCATCGAGGACATCCGTCGCGCCCTGGGAGACGAGGAGTTCGTGCTGCACTATCAGCCCAAGGTGAACATGCGCACGGGCGAGGTGATCGGGGTCGAGGCGTTGATCCGCTGGCAGCACCCCGAGCATGGCCTGTTGCCGCCTGCCCGCTTCCTGCCCGAAATCGAGAATCATCCCCTGTCCGTCGAGCTGGGGGAATGGGTCATCGAGCGGGCCCTGAAACAGATGGAAGAGTGGGAGGCCGAGGACGGCCCGGCCCTGGAGGTCAGTGTCAACGTCGCTGCCTTCCAGCTGCGCCAGAGTGACTTTGTCGAACGCCTGCAGCTACTCCTGGAGGCGCATCCGGAAATCGCGCCCCGGCGCCTGGAGCTGGAGGTCCTGGAGACCAGTGCACTGGGCGACATGGTCGAGGTGACCCGGCGTCTGGAGGGCTGCCGTGCATTGGGTGTCGCCGTGTCGCTGGACGATTTCGGCACCGGCTACGCCTCGCTGACCTACCTCAAGCGTCTGCCTGCAGGGACCGTGAAGGTCGATCAGAGCTTCGTACGCGATATCCTGGAGGACCCGGAGGATCTGGCCATCCTGAACGGGGTGATGAGTCTGGCCGAGGCCTTCGGACGCCGGGTTATCGCCGAGGGTGTCGAGACCCTTGAGCATGGCGACATGCTGCTGTACCTCGGCTGTGACCTGGCCCAGGGCTACGGTATTGCTCGTCCCATGCCGGCGGATCGGATCCCGGGCTGGGTGCGCGACTGGCGGCCAGCGACGCACTGGGCAGGGCTCTCCCGCATTGGTCGCGAGGACATGCCGCTGATGTATGCCTCTGTTGCGCATCGGGCCTGGGTGATGCGGGTGGAGGCCTACCTTCGCGGCCAGAGCCCGCAACCACCGACGTTCGCCGAGGACCGGGAGGGATTTGTACACAGCCTGGAGCATTCAGGGCTGCTTTCCCCGGTCGAGCTCGCGACCCTGCTCCAGCGGCATCAGGAGATCCACGAACTGGCCGGGGAGCTGGTGCTACTCCGCGAACGGGGTCAAGGGGAACGCGCGCTTGTTCGGTTGGACGAGCTGCATGCGCAGCGTGATGGTTTGCTGGATACGCTCTCGGGGCACCTGGGTTCGGCGCGTACATTGTAGCCCTGGGTGTTGGCGGCGGGCTGGCCGGCAGAAAAGGCCGACCACGGAGCGGCTCGCTCGGCGGCCAATGGCGGGCTTACAGTGAGGGAGCAAGACCGTGGCAGGCAGGAGGGGGATGGATCATTCAGGCGCATCCAGGGGGGCGGAGCGAGGGCCGCGCGGCGCTTGCTGGAATGGGGAGCCGCAAGCGTCGGGCTGCGCGGAGCATAGCCCTGTGGGAGCACACCGGTGAACTTCTTCGCGCAGCAGGAGCAGACGCAGCGCAGGGCCCGCTGGTTGCTGGCGCTGTTTGCCCTGGCCGTGCTGGCGATCGTCGGGGCTCTGGGCTTGATCGTCTGGGCTATGGGGGGCGGCACCGCGGCCATGGCCTGGGCCATGGGAATCACCGCGGGGCTGATCGTTCTTGCGAGCCTCTACCGCGCCTGGCGGCTGCGTGATGGCGGTGGCCGCCTGATCGCGCTGGAAATGGGCGGCGTCCGGGTTGAAGGCCATCCCGCGGACCCGCAGCAGCGGCAGCTGCGCAACGTGGTCGAGGAGATGGCCATTGCTTCCGGGGTGCCGGTGCCCGAGATCTACGTGCTGGAGCAGGACCTGGGCATCAACGCCTTCGCCGCAGGCTTTGCGTCGAACGATGCGGTGATCGCCGTGACCCGCGGTGCGCTGGACAGCCTGGAGCGCGCCGAGCTGAAGGGTGTAGTCGCGCACGAGTTCGGGCATATCCTCAATGGGGACATGCGCCTCAACATGCGCCTGATCGGCATCCTCTACGGGATCGAGATTCTGGCGCTGCTGGGGCAGGGCGGGCTGGCGCGGCGCCGGCGTCGACACAAGGGCGATATTGCCGCTACCGCGGTCGGGGTGCTCAGTGTGACCCTGATCGTGGTGGGCTATGCCGGGCTGGCCCTGGCGCGCTGGATCCGGGCCGGCATCTCGCGCCAGCGCGAATACCTCGCGGACGCCCACGCCGTGCAGTTCACCCGCGAGCCGGACGGCCTGGCCGGTGCGCTGAAGAAGGTCGCGGCCCGCTATGCCGGGCTGAATGGCAATACCGAGGAGATCACTCACATGCTGTTCGCCAGCGACGCGATCGGCCAGATCTTCGAGACCCATCCACCCCTGCTGGATCGCATCCGCACCTTGCAGCCGCATTTCGAGCCCCGGGATCTGCAGCGCCTGCGCGACCAGCTCAATGCCCGGGTGCGGCAGCGGGCGCACGAGCGCGCGGTGGACGGCATGCAGCGCGAACGCGAGGGGCGCCTGCCGGGCGCCGAGGCCGTGGGGGATGCCCTCGGTGGCCACCCGGCACTGACCCATATTCTCGGTGCCGGCATGTTGCTTGCGGCCATCCCGGGTCCACTGGCCTGGGCCGCGCGCTCGGATGCGCGGGCGATCGAGGTGGTCTTGTATCTCCTGTTGCATGCGGACCCGGATGTGCGCGAGCGGCAGCTGATGATGATTGCCGAGGCGTTGGGGGAGGCGCGCGGAGAGGCTGTACGTCGTCTGCAGGCAGCGGAACCTGCGCTGCGCGAGGACCTGCGCCTGTCGCTTCTGGAGCTGGGCTTCCCGATGCTGCGGCGGCTTTCAGCCGAGGAGCGTGCGCGCCTGCAGGGGCTGGTGGAGCGGCTGATTCATGCCGATGGTCGGGTGGCGGTATTCGAGTATGCCCTTGGGCGCATGCTGAGCCGCCAGCTGCGGGATGTGCAGGATCCTGCCGCGGCGTCCCGCCCCAGGACTGCCACGCTGGACGCCCACAAGCAGAGCGCGCATTACCTGCTGGCGGTGCTGGCCCACCATGGCCATCCAGACGACCCGGCGGCGGCGCGCGCCGCGCTGACCGCCGGGATTGGCAGCCTGGACGGGGCGCTGCCGCTGGCGGTGGAGATCCCCGAGGCCCTGACCGGGGCGGCCGGTGCGCGCGCATGGGCGAATGTGCTGGACCGCGTGTTGGAACAGCTGGATGCCCTGCGCATGCGCGACAAGGACTCGCTGATTCGGGCGATGGTGACCACCGTCAGCCATGGCGGTCAGGTGGTGCCGGCCGAGGTCGAGCTGCTGCGAGTGATGGCGGCGTCGCTACACGTCCCGCTGCCGCTGGCAATGGAGGGGGTGTTTGATGGTTTGGAGTAGCGGGTGGCCTGGGCATGAGGGTGCGGCCGGTGTCCCTCGAGGCGGGTTGGTTCTGGCCGGAAATGCCTTGAAACCGCTTCCATGTGGGAAACAAGCACCTGAATCCAAATTAAAATCCGACTCAAGCGGCGGATAACAAACGATTTTCCGGGCGCACATCAAGAAAATCCGAAAAAACACTTTCAATCGAGAGCGGTTTGGGAGGACAATGGCTGCGAGGTAACGGTAACAGGCTCCATGCAGCACCAGGCGACACCCCGAAAGGGGCGTTAAGATTCGCAGTTCCGGTCCCGGTTGGTTTGGGGCCGCGTAGAATCACGATCAAGTTCCATCGTCGTTCGGTTGCCCTCCAGTCTCTCCTCCCCTCGAAAACCCAATCTATTATGAACAAGCAGAGGTAACCGAAATGGCTACAGGTACAGTGAAGTGGTTTAGCGACGAAAAAGGCTTTGGCTTTATTACCCCGTCTGATGGCTCCAAGGACGTCTTCGTCCATCACAGCGCCATCCAGGGTAGCGGCTTCAAGTCGCTGGCAGAAGGCCAGAGCGTCTCGTTTGACGTCGAGCAGGGCCAGAAGGGCCCGGCCGCCGCGAACGTCGAAGCTCAGTAAGACAACCCCGGCGCGCAAGCGCCAGGTTGAGAGAGCCCCGCCTAGTGCGGGGCTTTTTTTGTGCGCAATTCGGGCTGTAAATCGGGACGGGCGTCGTCGCATGGACTTGGCGAGGCAGAACCACGCTAGAACGTGTCCTGGAAAGACCTTTTTTGTGTGGCGCAGAGCGGGCAACGTGCTACGGTTCCCGCATGATCGCTGGATATCGTCAACCCCGCGTCCGGATGCGCCGCGCCGGCCGCGCATGGCCTCGCTGGATCGCGGCGTTCGGGGTGCTGGTGGCGCTGGTCGTGGGGAGTGCGGCGGCGGCTCAGGGCCCCTATCGCGCGCCTGCAGCGATCCCGGGTACCCAGACCATCGAGGCATCCGAGGCCTGGGCGCTGTTCCGCGAGGGCGTGCCCTTCGTGGACACGCGGCTGCGCGCGGACTTCGAGGCGGGGCGAGTGCCAGAGGCCCGCAACCTGACGATCATGCGCGACCCCGATGACGAGCGGAATCGTTTTACCCGGGAGAGCCTGCTGGAGTTCATCGGCGAGCTGGACGCCCCGGTGGTGATGTACTGCAACGAACGGGACTGCTGGCGCACCGAGGCGGCCACGCACCGCGCCCTCGGGTGGGGCTTCACTCATCTCTACTACTTTCCCGGCGGCTTTCCCGAGTGGATCCGCTCCGGCTATCCCTTCGAATAGCCGCGTGGGCGCCACAGACGCACATTCCGGCAAGGGCATACGGCTCCAGACGGTCCTGACCGCTGTCATGTTCGCCGGGCTCCTCGTGCTTGCCGGGACCCTTGCGATGGGCACGCACCTTGCGGTCGGTCAGGCGGAGCAGCGCCTCGACCGGCTGGGCGTGGAGGGCCAGTCGGCCGCCTGGCGCCAGACGCTGGCGAACGAGTGGCAGCGCATGCGCGCCGAGGCGACCGCGGTGACGCGCAACGAGGCGCTGATTGGCGCCATGCGTGCCGACGCGGGCATCAGCACCTACGCGGACCCTCTGTACAACCGCCTGCGCGCCGGCGGGATCGCGGACCGGATCGTGGTCCTGGATGCCCAGGGCACGGTGCGTTATGACTCCGACGGCACCCGTGGCGAGCGCGTGCCGCTGGCGGACGCGGCGCTGGCGGACGGGCGCTTCCACGAGGGGCTGCATCATGTGCCCGGCGAGCGAATCTATGCCGGTCTGGCCATCCCGGTCTATCGTGGCGGCAATCCCATCGGCAGTGTCGTGCAACTGCGCGATCTGTCGACCTCGGCGCTCGAGTCCATGGCGGAGGCGATCGGCGGTCGCGCCGCGTTGCTGGATGGTCGCGGGCCACTGGCCCTCACCGCGCCATTCTCGATGTCCCTTTCGCTGAGTGGGCGACTGCAGGAGCAGGCGGCCGCCGGGCGCGTGGATCTGGATGGTCGGCATTCGCAGGTGGTCTATTTGCCCCTAACGCCATACGCGGCCGAGCGCCCGACCGCCAACGTGGTCCTGTCGCGTGACCTGACCGAATCGGTCGCCACCCAGAACCTCATCAATGCGCTGACCTATGCGGCCGCCTTCCTGGTGCTCGTGCTGATCGCGGGCGGGTTGTACCTGTGGCTGGGTCGCACCCTGCGGCCGATGCAGCAGGCCATGAAGACCCTCGACCGGATCGGCCATGGAGAATTCCACACGGATCTGCGCGTTGACTCCCGGGTGACCGAGATCGCCCGCTTGCAGCAGGTGACACAGACTATGGCGCAGCGCCTCGGCCGCATCCTGGAGGTCGAAGAGGAAAACGCCCGCCTGGCGTTCCGCGATGCGCTGACCGACCTGCCCAACCGGCGACTCCTGCTGGAGCATCTGGAACACGCCATCCACACGGTCAACCGGACCCGCCGGCATGCCGCATTGCTGCTGATCGACCTGGACAATTTCAAGACCCTGAACGACACCTGCGGCCATTCCGCCGGGGATCGCCTGTTGCAGGCCCTGGCCCAGCGCTTCACCGCGCGACTGCGCGACCAGGACATCGTGGCACGCCTGGGCGGCGACGAGTTTGTTGCCCTGCTGGAGGAGCTGAGCCCCGATCGTTCACAGGCGGGGGTCGACGCCCAGCGCATCGCCGGCGAGCTGCTGAAGGCGATGCGCGAGCCGGTCCGGATCGATGACATCGAGCATGTGATGTCCGGCAGCATCGGGATCACCCTGTTCCCGCGTGGCTACGATACGCCGGAGGAGTTGCTCAAGCAGGCCGATTTCGCCATGTACCAGGCCAAGCACCAGGGCCGTAACGCGGTGCGCTTCTACGACCCGGCGATGCAACGGACCCTGCTGCGCGAGGCGGAGCTGGAGCGCAACCTGCGCCAGGCGCTGGGGCGCGAGGAACTGGTGATCCACCTGCAACCCCAGGTGGACCCGGAGGGACGGATCCTGGGTGCCGAGGCATTGATGCGCTGGCCGCAGCCGGACGGAACCTGGATCTCCCCGGGCGAGTTCATCCCGGTGGCGGAGCACACCGGGCAGATCCTCGAGATAGGCCGCCTGGCGCTGCTTCAGGCCTGCCAGACATTGCGTGCCTGGCAGGCGCGGCCAGGGCTGGAGGATCTGCCGATCTCGGTCAACCTGTCGCCGCATCACTTGCGCCAGGCGCGCCTGATGGACGAGGTAACAGGCATCCTGGAGGAGACCGGGGCCGCTGCCCAGCGGCTGCACATCGAGGTGACCGAGAGCGTGATGGCGGATGCCTCGCCGCAGCTGATTGCCAATCTGGAGGCCCTGCGGGCGCGAGGGGTGGCGCTGGCGCTGGACGACTTCGGGACCGGGTATTCCTCGCTTGGCTATCTCAAGCGTCTCCCGCTGGATGTGCTCAAGATCGATCGCTCCTTCGTCCAGGACATCGAGCACGACGCGGACGACGCCAACATCGTCGCGACGATCGCGGCCATCGCCCACAACATGGGCCTGAGCCTGATTGCCGAAGGTGTGGAGAACGAGGCCCAGCGTGATTTCCTCGTGCGTCACGGCTGCCAGCGCTTTCAGGGTTACCTGTATCACCACGCCATGCCGGTCGCCGATTTCGAGGCCCTGGTGGCCGATGGGCCCGGGCGGGCGAACCAGGCGGACCGCGAACCGAGAGGACCGACGGAATGACAGCAAACACCCAGCGCGGGTGGCGGGCACTCCTGCTCGCCGGATGGATGATGGGGGTCGCGACCGGGCCCGTCGTCATGGCTCAGGCAGGGGAGACTCCAGCCCCCTGGGGCGCGGCTGCGCCGGTGGAACAGGACTACCAGGGTCTGCGGGCCGTGTACGACGTGACCGCCGGGACACCGGAGGCCCTGCAGAACGTGCTCGACCACGCGGCCTACCTGAGCCGGATGGTCGAGGACGACCCCTTCGACAGCCACATCGTCCTGGTGGTCCATGGTGGAGCGCTGGACCTGTTCGCGCGCGAGCATTTCGCCGCGCACGAGCAGCTGATGACGCGTGCCCGCGGGCTGACCCTGAATGGCGTGATCGAATATCGCATCTGCCAGGCCGGCGCGGCTCGTCGCGGCTACGCCCCGGAGGACTTCCACGGCTTCGCGAGCGTCGTCCCGATGGCCGATGCCGAAATCATCCGCCTGCAACAGCAGGAGGGTTACGGGTACATGCGTTAGGGCGACGCTGGCCCTTGTCCACACCCGCGTCGGCGCTCCATGTGGGGCGCAGGGTGGACGCGGTTCTACCGGCCCGTTGCCACCCGTGGTAGGTAGCTCCGGGTCGAGGAACGCGGGGCATCAACCCCGCAAGTCATTGAACGCCAGGCTTCGGCCAATGTTCCCACTGACGGCGTTGCGGTTCGCGACGAAAGCTCGGCTACACTGAGCTCACCACGCCTTGTCAGCACGACAGATCGATTCGAGGGCGACCACGTGTGTGGGGTCGCGTGTCCCCAGCGTACCAGAAGGGTATTCGATGACGGACGATAGAACGGCGAGGGAAGGATTTCTGCACGAGTTGGCGCAGACCAGCGTGCTCGCGGAGATCTGGCAGCATTTTCCGGAGAACATGTTCCTGATTCGGGTCGAAGGCCCGGATTTCGTGGTCGAGGCATCCAACGCGAAGATGCAACAGCTGTTCGCGCAGGACTGTACCGGCCGGCGCCTGCACGACATCCTGCCGTGGCCGGTCGCGGAGCAGGTGGTCGCGCATTACCGCGACTGCCTGCGCCAGGATGCGCCCCTGCGCTACGAGGAACATGCGGCCTTTCGCGACGGCGATGGAGTCGAAAAGGAAGGGCACTGGCTCACCCTGCTGTTGCCCGTGCATGACACGCAGGGCGCGATCACGCACTTGTTCGGAATCTCCCAGGATGTCACCGAGTTGCGCCTGGCGCGTGAGAATCTGGAGCGCTACAGCCACAACCTGGAGGCCGTGGTCGAGGAGCGCACTCAGGCCCTGAATAGGGAAACACTGATGAATGTACACGCTCGCGTTGGTGCCCCATGTTTTCCGAGACAAGGCGTGTTGCGCAGTCCGGTAGTGGTTCTACCGGCAAGCGTCACAACGCAGGATCGGGGAACATGGGGCACCAACCCCACAAGCCATTGAAAGACGGGGCTCGGCCGATTTTGCCCGCTGACGGCGTTGCGGCCCCCTTGTGCAGAATGACTGCACGGCAGGCACCGCGTCTTGTCAGCGAGCAAAATCGACTCGAGCGCGAGCGCGTACATTCATCAGTGTTTCCCTGGGCCAACCGCGAGCTCCAGGAGGCCAATCAGCGGTTGGAAAAACTCGCGTCCTGCGACCCCCTCACCGGGGTTGGCAATCGCCGGCACTTTCAGGCACGGGCCGAGAGCGAGATGAAGCGCGCCCGCCGCCACGGCAATCCCCTATCGCTGTTGATGTTCGATCTCGACGGCTTCAAGCGGATCAACGATGAAGAGGGACACGCGGCCGGCGACGCTATGCTGAAGCGGGTCACCGCGACCGCGCAGGCAACCCTGCGCGACGCGGACCTGCTTGGACGCTATGGCGGGGACGAATTCGTCGTCCTGCTCCCGGACACCCGCCTGGCAGACGCCCGGCGGATGGCCGAGCGCCTGCAGGCGCGGGTGCTGGAACAGGCAGACATCTCCATCAGTGTCGGCGCGGCCGGCTTTCTCGCCGACGACACCCATCTTGACCACTTCGTCCACCGCGCGGACACGGAACTTCTTGAAGCTAAGCGCACCGGTAAAGAGGCGAACTACTCGTAACACACCGTAGAGGGCGGTAGTTCTCGCCCTGTGAGCGCCTCAGATCGCTGTGTCGGACGCAACATCATCACTATCGGATGAGCCATCCTCGTTAGCGGGTGCTGCAGGGTCGCCCCTCCGGATCGTAGGAGGAGGGGGTACCCAGGCTCTCAGCCGTTGGCCGGCTTGCTCGTAAAAATGCGGCACGGCGCGCTCAAGCTCTTCGATGAAGACCTTGTTGCCAGAAAAGCGCGCCGCGAGATCGCTCATGTAGAAAACCTCGAAGCCTGTAGGGACCACATCCGTGTTGTCGGACTCCAATGCATCCGGGTCTTCCAGCACGTCGGCCAGGGCCGCCTGTGTGGCTTCTGCGCGGCCGGGTCGGGTGGCCTTGACGAACAGACCGGTGGTATCGATGCCCGACAATTGACGCCGTAGCCAGTTGACCCGCGCACTGGCGCGTTTCTTGTCTTGTGGCGCAGCCAGCTTCATGCAGCAGACGATTACCCGCTTGGCCAGATCGGCCGTCACGTGAAGTTCGGCAGCCGCATTGGGGATCTCTAGTTCGCATTCCAGAACATGCTTACTGGCGAGGATTTCGGAATCATCCTTCAATCGCTTTTTCGGGTCGGTTCGATGCGAGCGTGACAGACGCAGCCGCACCGAACGCGATAGTTTGCGGCTCATGACCAGGCTCAGGTCCCGCTGTTCCTGGTGCCAACTGGAGACGGTGTTCTCCACTTCCTCGCTGTTCTTGTTCAGCGTGGCGCCGCTTTTTACCTTGGAAACGACGTCTTTCCATTCGCGATTCATGCTGTCGAACCGGCTGATACCGCTTGAATCGTGCCCGAGATAGCGCACGACCTCTTCCAACAGAAAGTGCTGGTCGGGGGAATCGATCTCGTTCCCTTCGAGGAGGAGCGTGGCCTGCGTCAGCAGATACATCCAGGACCAGTGATACAGCTCGATGTTGCGCGTCTGCGTTTTGGGTAGTTTGACGGGGTGGTGCGAGGGCTCGGCGACGAACTGGTTAGTGATGGTAATGACGGCGTCGATCTTGTGGGCCTTCGCCTGATCGAGATAGGTCTGCAGCTGGTCCTCGCCGATCTCGGCGTTGCCGATTTTCGCCTCGATCAGGGCGGTCCACTTCTTGCGGCCGGTGTCGAGGACAATAAGCCCGTCCGGACGATCGTTCTTCGTCTTACGTTGCTTCGATTTGCGGTCTTCGCTGAAGGTGACTTCTGTCCAGGCTCCCAGCTCGGCGCGGTTGCCGACGCGGACGCCAAGGGAATTGAGCATGGTCTGGCGAAACTCGAAAATGCCGCGCATCGCGGCAAGTACGACCGAGGTCGCCCGAACTTCCCGGTTGGAGTCCGCGGTGACGGGGATCAGGCGAGCGGATTCACCGCATTCGATGTAGTCGGGCTTGGCAATCATGAGGCGTCCTTGTCACTGCATGCACCCGCGAACCTAGTCGTTCACGGCACGGATTGCGAGGTTTGCGCGACAGTCGGACTGCCTTGAGGTGGTCTCTGGCACCTTGCGGCAATCGCGAGCCGTTCAGAGGCCGAAGATCTCGGACTTCAGGCCCCACTTGGAGGCGAGGGTCTCGGTCGCGTTGAGGAATTCCTCGGCGCGGGTCGGGTGGTTCCATTGGCCCTTGGCGATCCAGGCCAGTGCGGTGTCGCGGTCGGGGGCCAGCGACAGGATATGAATCAGCTCGCCGGCGTCGGCGCCGATCACCTCGCCGCCCAGAAGGGCCCCGGTGTCCATGTCGCCGATCAGGCGCACGAAGCCCTCGGGCTCGTCCTGTCCCAGGGCGCGGGGGGAGGTCTCAAAGGCGGCGAAGCCGACCGCCGGTTCCAGTTCATCGTCCTCGGCGTCGTCCTCGTCCATGCCCAGGCGCGCCATCTCCACCGCGGAGTAGATCGCGATCGGGACAAAGCGCTCGTCCTGTTCGCGCGTGTTGCCGTTCTGGATGTTCTCGACCGCGATGGTCGCGTCGGCCAGGGCGTGGTTGGCGGTCTGCCACTCGCTGGCGACATCGCCGATGACGTAGATGTTGTCGACGTCGGTCTGCAGGGTGGGGCGGCGCTGGACGAAGCCGCGGCCATCGGTCTTCACGCCGATCGTGTCGAGGTTCAGGCCCTCGGTGTGTGGGGTGCGGCCAGTGCCGAGCAGGACCCAGTCGACCTCGAAGGTGTTGCCTTCGGTGTCGGTGATGGTGACGCCGTCGTCGGATATCTCGACCTTCTCGTAGCCCTTGACGCGGGTGGGCTCGACGCCGTCCTCGGCCAGGCGTTCCTTCAGCGTGCCCAGGGCCTGGGGGCTGAACTTCTGTCCGGACAGTGGTTTGGAGCGGCTCAGCCAGGCCACGTCCTTGCCGAGGTGGTGGAAGATCCAGGCGAATTCGGTGGCGACCACGCCGGAGCCGATGATGGCGACGCGCTGGCCGGCCGGCGGCTTGTCGTCGAACAGCATGTCGGTGGTGAGGACGCGGCCGGGCTCGGCCTTGAACGGTGCCGGCACGCTGGCGGTGGCGCCGGTGGCGATGATGGTGTGCCGGGCGCTCACGACCTCGGTGCCGTCGTCGGTCACGACCTCCAGGGTCTCGGCGTCGCGGAAGCTCGCGGCTCCGTGGCGGTACTGGATCTTCAGGTGCTTCATGTAGCCGAGGTAGGAGTTGCGCACCTCGGTGACCACGTCCTTCTGGTGGTCCCAGGCCTTGCCCATGTCGGCGCTGAGGCTGCCGCTGATGCCACGGCCGGCGAAGTGGCGCTGGGCGGCAACCGTGCGTGCGGTGTGGTACCAGTCCTTCTTGGGCACGCAGCCGCGGTTGAGGCAGCAGCCGCCCCAGTCGGCCTTTTCGATGATGACGACGTTCAGTCCGCGCAGGGCGCCCAGGACGGCAGCACGATAGCCCCCGGGGCCACTGCCGATGATGGCCAGGTCAAAGGTTTCGCTCATGGTGGTTACTCGTCGGTCAGATCAATGATCGGGTCGTGCCATTCCAGCTGTGTGAGGTTCAGCTCGAACACGCGGCCGTCGGCCTCGTAGTCGAAGCGCACCGGGACATGGCGCAGTTCGCGGGCGAACCAGGCGGACAGGGCGACATCGCTGTCGTCCGTGCGGCGATCGATGCGGATGGTCTCGACCCGGCCGATCGGGGAGTCCATGGTCTCGCGCCCGGCATACTCGAAGCGGTATTCGCGCAGGCGGTCGCGTTCCAGGGCCTGGATGGTTTCGCGGTCGCCTGCGCTGGACAGGGCCCCGCTCTCCAGGCGTTGCATCATCAGATACAGCGATCCAAGGAAGTCCAGGGTCTGCGGCGGCACCTCGAGATCAAAGCGTTCGCCGTTGATGGTGCCGATCGCGCGGTTGGTCTCCCAGTCGAAGCGGGTCTCGACCTTGCGCTCGCGGCGCGGGGTGATCTGCTGGCTGCGCGATTGCACCAGCTGCAAATCGCCGTTTCGGCTGTTCATCAGGGCCTCGCGGCTCAGCTCGAAACGCCCGAGGATGCGCAGGAAACCGGAGACATGGGCGTCCATCGCCATGCGGGTCTGCACGTCTTCGTGATTGAGCGTGATGCGCGCCTTGAGCGTGTTGCCCATGGCGTTGGCCTCGTAACTGGCGGTGTAAGGCGGGATCGGGCTCAGGTCGCGCTCCGCAGCCGCGGGGGCGGCCAGCAGGGCCAGCAGCAGGGCGATTGCGAGTCGGGACATGGGGGTTCTAGCCGACCGGGTGCGGTGGGCGGCTCCGGTCGTCAGGGCCTTAAGGAACCTCTGCCCGAATCGCGCGTTCGCGTTGGTGCCCCCTGTTTTCCGAGCCAAGGCGCGGTGCGCAGCCGGTAGTGGTTCTACCGGTAAGTGCCGCAACGCAGGATCGGGGAACAGGGGGCGCCAACCCCGAAGGGGCTCGGCCGCTTTTGCGCGCGCACGGCGTTGCGGCTCCCTTGTGCAGAGTGACTGCACGGCAGTCGCCGCGTCTTGTTCGCACGCAAAAGCGACTCGAGCGCGAACACGCGATTCGGGCAGAGGTTCCTTAAACATCGTGGGTGTCCTCGTCGAGTTGCAGCGGCGCCTCAAGCGGCGAGCCGTCGGCCTGCAGGATCCGCCCGGACCACTGAATTTCACCTGAACACACTCGGCGCACGGCCTCGGGGTACAGCCGGTGCTCGGCCCGTTGCACGCGGGCGGCCAGGGTGTCGGGCGTGTCGTTGGGGTCGACCGGCACGCGGGCCTGCATGATGACCGGGCCGCCGTCCAGTTCCGGGGTAACAAAGTGCACGCTGGCGCCGTGTTCGGGTTCGCCATCGGCCAGGGCGCGGGCATGGGTATCCAGGCCACGGTACTTCGGCAGCAGCGACGGGTGAATGTTCAGCATCCGGCCGGTGAAGCGGTCCACAAAACCGGGGGTCAGGATGCGCATGAAGCCGGCCAGGATGACCAGGTCGGGGGCATAGTCCTCGATGGCGGTGGCCAGGTCGGCGTCAAAGGCCTCGCGCGAGGGGTAGTCGCGGTGGTTCAGTACCCGGTGCGGGATGTGATGCTGTTCGGCAAAGCCCAGGCCGGCGGCATCGGGGCGGTTGCTGATGACGCCGACAATCTGCGCCGGGATGCGGTCCTGCTCGCAGGCCTCGATCAGTGCGCCGAGGTTGCTGCCACGCCCGGAGATCAGCACCACCAGGCGCTTCGGGGTCTCGGCCGATTGCCCGGCGGGGACGCTCATGCGGCGGCGTAGGAGACGCTTGGCTGGTAGTCGTCGCGTTCCTGGATCACGCCGATCGGCCAGCTGCGGATGCCGGCCCGGGCCAGCTGCGAGCTGGCGGCCTCGACCCGGTCCTCGGGGAGGATCACGGTCATGCCGATGCCGCAATTGAAGGTGCGCAGCATCTCCTCGTCGGCGATGTCGCCGGCCTGCTGTAGCCACTGGAACACCGGCGGCCGGGCCCAGCTGTCCGGGTCGATGCGTGCCCCCAGGGTATCCGGCAGGACGCGCGGAATGTTCTCGGTCAGGCCCCCGCCGGTGATGTGCGCCATCGCGTGCACCGGGAACTGCTGCAGCAGCTCCAGCAGCGGGCGTACGTAGATCCGGGTGGGGGCCATCAGCGCCTCGCCGAGGGTGACCCCGTCGGCGCCCGGCAACGGGGCGTCCAGGCCGGCGCCGGAGTGTTCCAGCACGCGGCGGATCAGGGAATACCCGTTGGAGTGCGGCCCGCTGGCCTCGAGGCCCAGGACCACATCGCCCGCGGTGACCTGGCTGCCGTCGATCAGGGCGGCCTTCTCGGCGATGCCGACCGCGAAGCCGGCCACGTCGTAGTCCTCGCCCTGGTACATCCCGGGCATCTCGGCCGTCTCGCCGCCGATCAGCGCACAACCGGCCTGTTCGCAGCCCTCGGCGATGCCAGTGACCACGTCGGCGGCGATGTCCACGTCCAGGTGGCCGGTGGCGTAGTAGTCGAGGAAGAACAGCGGCTCGGCGCCCTGGACCACGATGTCGTTCACGCACATCGCGACCAGATCGATGCCGATGCTGTCGTGACGACCGGTCTCCTGGGCCAGGCGCAGCTTGGTGCCGACGCCGTCGGTGCCGGAGACCAGAACCGGCTGCTTGTAGCGATCCATCGGCAGCTCGAACAGGGCGCCGAAGCCCCCCAGTCCGGCCATGACACCGGGACGCCGGGTGCGCGCCGCGTGCGGCTTGATGCGTTCGACCAGCTCGGCGCCGGCCTCGATGTCGACACCGGCCTCGCGGTAGGTCAGGCCTGAACGGGATTCGGACATGGGTTCCCCGATGTTTGACGACCGCGCGCCGTGGCGGTCTTACAGAACCCGGCATGGTAGCGAGCCGGGTGCGGGCGTGCAAAGAAGACGGTCTGGCCCGGGCCGCATTTGGCCGCTTTCCTCAGGGACTTCGGCGCGGTGGCCTGTGGTATTTTGTGGCGCTTGTCGAACAATTGAACGCAACCATGTCACTGCATCCCCGAACGCATTCGCGCCTGGCTATGCTGCTGGGTCTTTTCCTCCTTGTGCTGGCCCCGGCGGCCGCGGCCGCGGCCGATGGTCCGGTGGTGGTGACGGTCACGGCCGAGGACGAGTCCGCGGCCCTGGAGCAGGGCCTGGAACAGGCGCTGGTGCGCCTGGCCGGGCTGCGCTCGGAGCCCGTACTGGAACTGGTCGAGGCGTTGCTGGACGCCCGTGACGACGCGGGCTGGATCGCGGCCCTGGAGCGCCGGCAGCAGGTCGAGGACGAGTCCTACCGCCTGGAGTTCGACCGCTTCCGTCTGCGCAGCGCGCTGCGCGATGCCGGGGTGCCATCCGTGCTCGGGGAGCGTCCGGGGCTGCTGGTCTGGGCCGTCCACGAGCGGGGCGGGCAGCGCGACCTGCTCGGGGATGCCGTGGACGGTCCGGGCATTCTCTCCGCGCTGGGCGATCTGGCCGCGGCGCGTGACATGCCGCTATTGTTCCCCCTGGGCGACCTTCAGGACCGCCGCGCGGCCCAGCCGTCCGACATTGTCGGCGGCGTGACCGAACCGCTGGTGGAGGCGGCGCGTCGCTACGACGCCGATGGCGTCGTGCTGCTGCATGTGCGCGAGACCACGAGCGGGGCGGAGGCGCGGGCGATTGCCGTGCACGATGGCCGCGAATATCGCAGCTCGGCGAGCGGGGAGAATCCCGGTACTGCAGCGCACGACGCGGTGGCGCGAGGGCTGGATCAGGTGGCCGAACGCCTGGCGCGGGTGGCGGCCGAGCCGGAATGGCTGCGTCTGGGCTTTGCCGGGGTTCAGGGCTATGGGGCCTTCGAGCGCCTGCGCGCCGAGCTGACGCGGTTGCAGGCGGTGGAGGCCGCGCGCCTGGATTCCCTGGCCGGCGATAGCGTGGTGCTGCAGGTCCGTACTGGACTCGAGCAGGACGATCTGATCGATCTGCTGCGTGGCTCCGGCTTCGCGCGGGCCGAGGCGCCCGAGGACGCCGCCGGGGCCGATGCCTGGCTGGACCGGCGCTAATCCGCGCCGGCCTCGGTTCGCGCCCACTTTTATCGAATGTTCCCTCGCCACCAGATCCCCAACGCCGTCACCATTGGCCGGATCGCGCTGATTCCGCCGATCGTGTGGTTGCTGGCGCTGGAGCACTACGTGGTGGCGGTGGTGCTGCTGACGATCGCCGGGCTGAGTGATGCCCTGGATGGCTGGCTGGTGCGGCGCTACGGCTGGCACACGCGGCTCGGGGCCTGGCTGGACCCGGCAGCGGACAAGCTGCTGATGCTGGGGGTCTACGTCGCGGTGACAATGTCCGGGCTACTGCCGTTGTGGCTGCTGGTGCTGGTGGTCGGGCGGGATGTCTGGCTGACCGTGGGCTCCGCGCTGTACCGGGTGTTCGTGGGCCCGCTGGCCATCCGGCCGCTGCTGATCAGCAAGATGAACACCTTTTTGCAGATCACACTGGTACTGGTAGCCATCGTGAAGGTCGGTCTGCTGGCGCTGGATCCGATCTGGGTGCAACTGCTGGTGATCGTCGTGGCCTTCACCACCGTGGCCAGCGGGCTGGCCTATACCGTGCAATGGGGGTTTTATGCCTGGCGTCACCTGCACGGACACACGAATCCGGCAGGGACCTCGGGGAGGACGCCATGAATCCGGATACCCGCGACCATGTCTGGCCGCTGTCAGCCGCCCCGCTGGCTGCCCTGGTTGGGCTGCTGGTCCTTGGCGGAGCGCTGTACCTGCTGGCGCCCATCCTCACGCCCTTCGTCGCAGCCCTGCTGATCGGCTACCTGTTCAACCCGCTGGTGACCCGGCTGGTTGCGCGTACGGGGCGTTCGCGCACCCTGGCGACCGTGGTGATCTTCCTGCTGGTGATGCTGGGGTTGGCGGCGCTGATCCTGATCCTGATCCCGCTGGCGATCGCCCAATTCGAGCGGCTTACGCTGGCGATGCCGCAAATCCTCGGCTGGTTCGACGATCAGGTGCGCCCGCGGCTGGAGGATCTGGCCGGGGATTCCCTGCCGCCGCTGGATGCCAGCGCGCTGCAGGGGCTGGTGGCCGACCACTGGCGCGAGGCCGGCGGGCTGGCCGGGGGCGTGCTGCAATGGATCGGCAGCTCGACCGGCGCGCTGGTGCTGGGGGTGCTCAACGTGGTGCTGATCCCGGTGGTGAGCTTCTACCTGCTGCGCGACTGGCCGCGGCTGCTGGATGGGCTGCGCGACTTGTTGCCACAGGCCTGGCGCCCGGCAGTGCTGACCTTCGCCGCGGAGTCGGACGAGACCCTGGGGGCCTTCCTGCGCGGGCAGTTGCTGGTGATGCTGGCGCTCGGCCTGTTCTATGCCGTCACCCTGACCGTGGTGGGCGTGGAGATGGGGCTGGCGATCGGCCTGATCGCGGGGCTGGTGAGCTTCATTCCCTATGTCGGCGTGATTGTTGGCGTGCTGCTGGCGACCGCCGCGGCGCTGGTGCAGGGCGACGGCTGGAGCCTGCTGCTGATCGTGCTGGTGATCTTCGCCATTGCCCAGGTGCTGGAGTCCATGGTCCTGACGCCCTGGCTGGTGGGGGACCGTACCGGGCTGCACCCGGTCGCGGTGATCTTTGCCGTGCTGGCGGGCGGCCAGCTGTTCGGGTTCTTCGGCGTGCTGCTGGCGTTGCCGGTGGCGGCGGTCCTGGCCGTGGGTGTGCGCCATACCCTGGCGCACTACCGGCGCCTGAATGCCGAGGATGCGCCCGTGGATACAGGGGGCGGAGGCTCATGACGACGGGGCAGGGAGGCAATGTTGCGCCGCAGCGCCAGCTCCCGCTGGATTTACGCCTGCGCGACGCCTCGCGCTTTTCCAGCTTCTATCCGGGCGGCAACCGCCTCGCGCGGGACGCGGTGGAGGCCCTCTCGATCGGGACCGGGATGACCGAGCCACAGATCCTGTTGCACGGCCCGGCGGGCCTGGGCAAGACCCATCTGCTGCAGGCTGCCTGCCATCAGGGCCACGAACGCGACGAGCCCGTGGCCTATCTGCCGCTGGCCGAACTGGTGACCGCGCCGCCGCTGGCGGTGCTGGATGGGCTGGAGCGCGCCCGCCTGGTTGCGCTGGACGATCTCGATGCGGTGGTCGGGCAGGGCGACTGGGACGAGGCCCTGTTCGGGCTGCTGAATCGACTTCGCGATGGCGGCTGCCGAGTGCTGCTGGCGGCCGCGCACGCGCCGGACGGGCTGGGCAGTCGCCTGCCGGATCTGACCTCGCGCCTCGCCTGGGGGCCGGTGTTCCGCATGCAGGCGCCGGAGGAGGAGGATCTCAAACGCATCCTCGCCCAGCGCGCGGTTCTGCGCGGGCTGGAGCTGCCGGAGGCGGTGGCCGAGTACCTGCTGCGCCACTATCGCCGCGACCTGGTGGCGCTACTGGAGCTGCTGGACCGCCTGGACCTGGCCGCCCTGGCCGAGCAGCGGCGCCTGACCATCCCCTTCGTCCGCGACCAGCTCGCGCGTTTCTGATCGTCACCCCGAAGCGCACGCAGGCACGAAGAAGGGTCAGGTCAAGGGCGTTTGCACCACAGAGGGCACAGAGTCCACGAAGAAAGGGACAAGGCTTTCAGAACGGTAGGATGCGATGAGCTCCGCGAATCGCATCGTGTCGCGGCTCGGGGCTTCCCGGTTCCCGGATTGATGCGTTTCGCTGCGCTCAACTGCATCCTACTCGCTGATTCTCACCACGAAACGCACGAAGAAGGGTCAGGTCAAGGTCAAGGTCAAGGTCAAGGGCGGTTTACAGGAAGATGGGAAGTAGGGAAGGAATTGGATGGTTGGGGCCTTGAGGGGCAACCGGCCGTTGCGCCGTCATCCCGACCGAAGTGCAGCGTAGAGCCGGGATCGCCGGCACCAGAAGTATCCCATCAGGAGGGCCCCGGCTCACCGCTTTGAGGCGTTGGGAAGGGTAGTAACGCATCGGATGGAGCAACGCGCTTAGGCCCCATCCGAGCCACTACAATCATGTCCTCCTCCGACCTTCCCATCTTCCTGTCAATCGTCCTTGAGCTGACGGGCGCGGCGGGCGTCCAGCTTGACGTAGAGCAGGCAGCCGGCGAACCAGGCGAGGCTGGTGGTGGTCATCAGCACGCCGTAGAGCCGGGCGTCCGCCGCGGCGGCCAGCGTGATACCGAGGGTGATGTAAGCCAGCGCCAGCAGGCTGGACCAAGCGTGGGTGTAGCGGCGTCCGTGCAGCATGCCGCGCAGCGGGAACATCAGCGGCAGGACCAGCACGACCAGCGCCACGGCGATCGGAACGATCTCCGGCGGGTCGATCCAGGTCGTCCAGATCAGGATCACGCCCAGCAGGCCGAAGTAGGCGATCAGCGCCAGCGCGCGGGCGGCGAGGATCATGCGTCGTCTCCGGCCTGGAGCCGCAGGGCAATGCGGCCGACGCGTTCGCCCAGCGCGCCGGCAATGCGCTGCTCGTCGCGCGTGACCGGGTGTTCGCCCTGGCCCCCCGCGACGTGGCTGGCGCCATAGGGCGATCCGCCGCTCGTGGTGGTGCTCAGTTCCGGCACGGTGTAGGGCACGCCCACCCACAGCATCCCCTGGTGGATCAGCGGCATGGCCATCGTCAGCAGGGTGGTCTCCTGCCCGCCATGCTGGGTAGCCGTGCTGGTGAACAGCCCGAACGGCCGATCCACCAGCCCGCCGCTGGCCCAGAGACCGCTGGTGCCATCAAGGAAGTGTTTCAGTGGCGCGGCCATGTTGCCGAAACGGGTGGGCGACCCCATCACCAGCCCGGCGCATTCTTCGAGGTCGCGGGTCTCCGCGTAGGGCGGACCGTCGGCGGGGACCGCCGGGGCGTCGCCGGCGATGTTGGTGCTCACCGGCGGTACGGTGCGCACGCGGGCGACCGCACCGGCGCGCTCCACGCCACTGGCCACGTGGCGGGCCAGTTCTGCCGTCGCCCCATAACGGCTGTAGTACAGCACGAGGATCTCGGGGGCGGCGCTCACGACAGGATCTCCAGGACCTGTTCCGGCGGGCGCCCGATACGGGCGACGTCGCCGCGGACGAGGATGGGGCGCTCGATCAGTTTCGGATGCTGGACCATGGTCTGGATCAGCGCCTCGTCGTCCATCTCGGCATCCTTCAGGCCCAGTTCGCGGTATTCCGCCTCGCCGGTGCGCAGAAGGTCGCGTGGCGTGATGCCGAGCTTGTCCACGATCGCGCGCAGGGTGGCCGCGTCCGGCGGGGTCTTCAGGTATTCGACGATCTGCGGTTCCACGCCCTGTTCGCGCAGCAGCGCCAGGGTCGCACGCGACTTGCTGCAGCGCGGGTTGTGGTACAGCGTAGGGGCATCGGACATGAATCCACTCCGGAGGACAACAAATGACGGAGACCAATGATAACCATGCCCGCCGCTGGCGTGTGAGCGGCCAGGTACAGGGCGTGTTCTTCCGCGCGTCTACCCGCGACGAGGCGAAACGCCTGCGCCTGACCGGTTATGCCCGCAACGAACCGGACGGCAGCGTGGAGGTGCTGGCCGTGGGTCCGCGCAAGGCACTGGACGCGCTGGAGGAGTGGCTGGCGGACGGCCCGCGTATGGCGCGGGTCGACGCGGTGGAGGCCGAGGAGTTGCCGCCGCCCGACCCGGCGCCGGGAGACTTCTCCACCGGTTGACCCGATGGCGCGTCAGTAGCGCCGCAGCGGGCGGCCCGGTGGCGGAATGACCTGGACGAAGGCACGCACGTCGCGCAGCCGGTGTGGCCCGTCCGAACGAATGCGGGACTCGGCCCCCTGCATCCAGGCGCCGTCCCAGGGCAGACGCGCGGCCCCGGTGCGGGAATGGCGCGGCAGATCGATCAGCAGCAGGCCGTCATCGAAGGCAACCTCAAGTTCGCTGCGATGGCGTTCGGAGTGGACCTCGATGGTGCGGACCTCGCCACTGGCGAGGGTGAAGGACGTCGGTTCCAACGCCCGGTCGCGGCCGCCGATCCGCAGGGTTCCACCGCGCAGGCTCACACGGATCAGATCCCCGGGCAGGCCGGCCTCGCCGCTGCGGATGGCGGCGATCTGCGCTGTGCGTTCGGCCGCCAGCGCCGCCTCCTGCTCGGCCTCCGCCTGCAGGCGGACCTCGCGCGCCTTCTGCACCGATTCCCAGGCGCGGATGGCCTCGACACGCTCGGCCTCGCCCATCGTGTCCCACTGTTCCTCGCTTACCCCGTAGATCCGCGGGCTGCAGGCGATGAGCAAGAGAAGCGGCAGCAAGATGACTGCAAGGGAAGGCAGGTTGCGCATGATCGGGGGTCTCGGTTGGTCGGACAGTCAGTCTCGGCGATGCCTGCTGTACTTTCCCTGAACCGAACGCATGTCGAGGGTCCCGAGGTCAGGCGGCGTCGAAGCGGATGGGTTGGACCGGGTCAAGATCGACCCGCTTGCGAGCGCACCAGAGATCGTGCGCATCCTGCATCGCGAGCCAGCTTTCAGCCGTTCGTCCCAACGCCTTCGATAGTCGCAGGGCCATTTCTGGGGTGATGCCGCTCGATCCCTTCAGGATCCGTCCCAGCGTCGACGGGGCCACGTCGAGCCGCTCGGCCAGCCGACGGGCGCTGAGGTTGAAAGGCTCCAGATACACCTCGCGGATGAACTCGCCGGGATGCGGAGGATTGTGCATGTGGGCGGTGCTTTCCATCAGTGGTAGTCCTCGTAATCCAGCAGATACGCTTGGCCATCACGAAACTCGAACGTCAATCGCCAGTTGCCGCTGACACTGATCGACCAGCGTGGTGGATCGAGTCCTAGGGAAACACTGATTAATGAACACGCTCGCGTTGGCACCCCAGGTTTTCCGAGACAAGGCGCGTCGTGCAGCGGGTAGTGGTTCTACCCGCAATCGGCGCAACGCAGGATCGGGGAACCTGGGGTGCCAACCCCACAAGCTATTGAACGACGGGGCTCGGCCGCTTTGGCGTGCGCACGGCGTTGCGGCTCCCTTGTGCAGAATGACTGCACGGCAGTCACCGCGCCTTGTTCGCACGCCAAAGCGACTCGAGCGCGAGCGTGTACATTAATCAGTGTTTCCCTAGGAGCTTGTGCAGCCGAAAGCCAGGAACATCCATGTCGTCGATGACGGTAGCGGTCTCCAGGGCGATCAACAGCATTCGTAGCCGCTTCGCATGCCGATCCTGTATTCCGGCTGTGGAGCCGGATTGATAGAACCGCTTCAGTCCCTTGTGGCGGATCGTCTTGATCATGGTTCGAGTGTAGCGGTTTGCGCAACGCGCAACAATGATTCCGAGCGCCGGCGTCTCGCTGATCGGGTCTGTCTAGAAGATCAGGTTGATTACGAGCAGCGAGACGACCATGAAGAGCACGGTCATCAGCGAGCCGGCGCGCAGGTAGTCGGCTACGCGGTAGCCGCCGGGGTCCATGATCAGGGCGTTGACCTGGTGGGTGGGCAGGATGAACGAGTTGGAGGCGGCGATCGCGACAATCAGTGCGAAGACCCGTGGATCGGCATCGATGCCCATGCCCTGGGCGACGCTCGCGAAGCTGACCGCCAGCGGGACCAGCAGCACGGTTGCGCCGACGTTGGACATGACCAGGGTGAAGAAGGTGGTCAGCAGGAACACCGCGACCTGCAGTACCCAGACCGGCATCCCGTGCAGCTGCTGCATGCCGTTGGTGGCGATCCACTCGCCAGCCCCGGAATTCTCCACCGCAAGCCCCAGCGGGATCAGCGATGCCAGCAGAAACACCGTCTTCCAGCTGATGCCGCGATAGGCCTCGTCCATGCTGATGACGCCGCTGAAAATCATCCCCAGTGCGCCGCCCAGCAGGGCCAGCGCCAGCGGCAGGTCGGTGAACAGCACGAGCCCCAGTCCCAGCGCGAGCGACCCGAGCGCAGCCAGCGGCCGGTGGGTCTTCGAGGCCTCCTGCTTGCGCCGCGGATAGCGGCTGGTCACCACCACGAAGTCACGGTTGTCCTCCAGCGCCTGCAGGTGCTCCCATGGCGTATGCACCACCAGCGTGTCACCGGCCTTCAGCGGGGTGTCCGGGACCTCCTCGATGATCAGGTCGTCGCCGCGCTGGATGCGCAGGACCGAGATGCCGTAGGTGCGGCGCATGCCCTTGTCGCGCACGGTCTGTCCGATCAGGTCGGAGCCGGGCGGCACGATGACCTCGGCGATCCCGCCATGGCGGGCCGACAGCACGCGCGCAAACACATCCAGCTCGTCCTTGAGGACGGTCCCGGTACTGTCGCAGGTCTTCTCGATGGTGGTGACCGGTCCGAGGATGGCCAGGTGTGCCCCGCGCTTCAGTTCCACGTCGCGGTTGGGCTCGATGCGGGTCTCGTCATCGCTGGTCACGCCGACGACGTGTACGCCAAAGGCTGCCTCGAAATCGCCCACCGTGCGTCCGGCCAGCGAGCTGTCCTCGCCCAGGCGTGCCTCGCGCACGCCGAAGTCCATGCCATAGACCTCGCGGAACCAGGCGGAGGTGGTTTGCACCCGGCTCTCGTCCGGGTCTTCCGTCTGCGGATCGCGGGCGGGCAGAACCCATTTCCCGAGCACCGCGAAGTACAGGATCAGGGTGGCGAGCAGAGCCAGCCCGATGGGCGTCACGTCGAAGAGGCCAAAGCCCTCGACATCCCTGGGCAGCAGGTCGTTGAGCAGGATCAACGGGCTGGAGGCGACCAGCGTGAGCGTGCCCCCGACGATCGCGGCGAAGCCCATCGGCATCAGGAGGCGCGAGCGCGGGATGCGGGCGGCGGCACCAATGCGGTTGATCACCGGCATGAACAGAGCGGCCGCGCCGATGTTCTGCATGAAGCTGGTCACGATGCCCACGGCGCCCGAGGTGGTTGCCATAACCCGGCGTTCCGTCTTCCCGCCAAACCGCAGGATCAGGTCCGCCAGGCGGTTCATTACTCCGGAGCGGTCCAGCCCCGTACCGATGATCATCACCGCGATGATCGCGATCACCGCGTTCGAGGCAAAGCCGGAGAAGAGCGCCTCGCCCTCGACGATCGGCGCGACCCCCGGCACCAGCGCGACCATCCCCAGCAGGAACAGCACACTCAGCGCCGCCAGGTCGATCCGGATCACCTCGGTCACGAACAGTAGGATCGTCAGCCCCAGCAGGCCGAACACGATCCCCATCTCCAGCGTGAAGCTTATGTTTTCCACTGCAGTTAGCGACCGCCGCGCACGACGCGGTTCCTGTTCAATGTTTCATGGGAGTGCATGGCGCGGCCGCTGCCTTCGCTCAGGCGACGTGCGGGCGAACTTCCTGGTCGAGCCGATTGCCCAGCGCCTGTTGAGCGCACGCCAGCTCGTAGTGGTCCTGAAGATTCATCCAGAACTCGGGCGAGGTGCCGAAGTATCGGCCCAGACGAAGGGCTGTGTCGGCGGTGATGGCGCGCTTGCCGCGAACGATCTCGTTGATCCGGCGGGGTGGGACGCTGATATCCAGCGCCAGGCGGTACTGGCTGATCCCTGTCTCTTCCAGGAATTCGGCCAAGTGGTCCCCTGGATGGATCGGGTTATGCGAATTTTCATGATTCATGGTCGCCTCCGGCGTCCCGCCTATCGGTGATAGTCCACGATCTCGACGTTGTACGCATGGCCGTCGTGCCATTCAAAACAGATCCGCCATTGCGCGTTGATGCGGATGCTGTACTGGCCCGCCCGGTTTCCCTTGAGCCGTTCCAGGTGGTGCGACGGCGGAACCTTCAGGTCGTCCAGTTGGGTGGCGGCATGGATGCGGGCCAGCCGCATCCGCGCGCGGCGTACGATATCGGCCGATATTCGGCGACATGACTCGCCCTGCGCCACGCGTTCGGCTTCCTTGCCGAGGGAGACGCTGAGCAATGTACGCGCTCGCGCTCGAGTCGATTTTGCGTGCTGACAAGGCGCGGTGACTGCTGTGCAGCCATTCTGCACAAGGGAACCGCAACGCGGTCAGCGGGCAAAATCGGCCGAGCCCCGTCGTTCAATAGCTAGTGGGGTTGGTGCCCCATTTTTCCCGATCCTGCGTTGCGCCGATTGCCGGTAGAACCACTACCGGGCTGCACGCCGCGCCTGGTCTCGGAAAAAATGGAGCACCAACGCGAGCGCGTACATTGCTCAGCGCCTCCCTGGGTAGCTCCTGATCATGCATTGACATTAACGCGGTGCGTTAATAGTCCGCAAGGCCCACGTATTTTTGGCCGACCCTAGCCCCGCAGGCGTTCGCGCAGGGTGTCGAGCAGGTTGTCGAGCGGCAGGTGTTCGGCCTCGGGGGCGCGGCGGTCCTGGTACTCGAGTTCGCCGGCGTCCAGGCCGCGTTCGCCGATGACGATGCGGTGCGGGATGCCGATCAGCTCCATGTCGGCGAACATCACGCCGGGGCGCTGTCCGCGGTCGTCCAGCAGGACCTCGAAGCCGGCCGCCTGCAGGTCGTCGTGGAGTTTCTCCGCTGCCTCGCGCACGCGCTGGGATTTCTTCGCGCCGATCGGGCACAGCGCGATGTCGAAGGGCGCGATGGCGGTGGGCCAGCAGATGCCGCGTTCGTCGGAGTTCTGCTCGATGGCCGCCGCGACGACGCGCGAGACGCCGATGCCATAGCAGCCCATGGTCACGACCTGTTCGCGGCCGTCCTCGTCCAGCACGCGGGCGCCCAGGGCCTGGCTGTACTTGTCGCCGAGCTGGAAGATGTGGCCGACCTCGATGCCGCGGCGAATCTCGATCGCCCCGGAGCCGTCCGGCGCCGGCTCGCCCTCGGTGATGTTGCGCAGGTCCGCGCTCTCCGGCTGTGGCAGGTCGCGGCCCCAGTTGACGCCGGTCAGGTGATGGCCGTCCGCGTTGGCGCCGACCACGAAGTCGGCCATGCCGAGCATGGTCTGGTCGGCCAGCACCGGGATCGGGCTGCCCACCGGGCCCAGCGAGCCGGGGTCGGCGCCGAACGCGGCGCGGATCTCGGCCGCCTCGGCCATACGCAGCGGTTCGGCGATCCAGGGGTGTTTCTCGGCCTTGACCGCGTTCAGCTCGTGATCGCCGCGCAGCACGATCGCCACCAGGTCGGCGTCAATGTCATCGGAGGCGGCGACCACCAGGGTCTTTACCGTCTGCTCGGTCGGGATGTTCAGGAAGCTCGCCAGTTCGTCGATGGTGTGCACGTTGGGCGTGGCGATCTTTGTCATCGCCGCGCCGGGCGCCGGGGCCGGGCCCGGCTGCGGGCAGGGGGCCAGCTCGACGTTGGCAGCGAAGCCGGCCGGGGAGAAGGCGATGGCGTCTTCGCCGGAGCTGGCCAGCACGTGGAATTCGTGCGAGGCATTGCCGCCGATCGCGCCGGTGTCCGCCTCCACGGCGCGGAAGTCCAGCCCGCAGCGCTCGAAGATGCGGGTGTAGGCCGCGTGCATCTGGCGATAGGTATCGGCCAGCGAGTCACCGTCGATATGGAAGGAATAGGCATCCTTCATCAGGAACTCGCGCGCGCGCATGATCCCGAAGCGCGGGCGGCGCTCGTCGCGGAACTTGGTCTGGATCTGGTAGTAGTTGATCGGGAGCTGGCGGTAGCTGCGGACCTCGCGGCGTACCAGGTCGGTGATCACCTCCTCGTGGGTCGGGCCGAAGCAGAAGTCCCGGTCGTGGCGGTCCTTCAGGCGCAGCAGTTCGGCGCCGTAGAAGTCCCAGCGGCCGGATTCCTGCCACAACTCGGCGGGCTGCACCGCCGGCATCAGCACTTCCAGCGCGCCGGCGCGGTTCATTTCCTCGCGCACGATGCCCTCGACCCGGCGCAGCACGCGCAGCCCCAGTGGCAGCCAGGTGTACAGCCCGGAGGCCAGCCGGCGGATGTAGCCGGCACGCAGCATCAGCTGATGGGAGATGATCTCGGCGTCGGCCGGGGTTTCCTTCAGGGTGTTCAGCGGGAATTGCGAGACGCGCATCGGGTGCAGTCCGTGGTTGATGGCTGGAAAGGGTTCAGAACGTGGTGCCGTTGGTGCCCCAGAAGTGGCGCGGGGCGTCGGCGAATTCGATGTACACGCGAGCGGGTTCGATACCCAGCTCTGCCTGCAGGGCGTCGCACAGCTTGCGCGACAGCTCGCGGGTCAGGCCTTCGGGCAGGCCGATGCTCTTGAGCTCGCAGTAGGCGAGCGCATCGGTACTGCCGCCAAAGCACATGGCCGGGTGATGCGTGCAGGCCACCATCACGTAGCCCTCGGGCTTGCCCAGCCAGTCGGCGACCTGCGCGGACAGGCGCTGGCTGAGGCCGGCGGCATCGTCCGGCAGGGCGGTATTGGTCTCGACTCGCAGCAGCGGCATGGCGTCCTCCAGATCTTGTGTGGTTCCCGGATCGGTCGCCATGATACGGGGAGCGCGGGTGCGCTGCAGCGTCCCGGCGAGTCGCCGGGGTGGGTGAAACCCTTGTCAGGGTGGCTATACTCGCTGCGAGGAAGCGGACCGGTCGCGGGAGGATGCATCCGGATTGCGTTCAGCATCAGGAAATAATAAATTAGAAAAAGCTAATATATGGAGCCGGGACGAGTGCGAGACGGCCCATCCCCGGCGACCTCACCAAGCAAGGAAAGACCCCATGACACGAATCCGGATGCGCCACACCCTGTGGGCCCTGCTGCTGTTGCCGTTTGCGGCCCAGGCGGAGCTGCCGTTCGACACGGCCACCGCGGAACGCCAGATCATTGCCCAGGAACGCATCCTGGATGGCCGCGTCGAGGCGGTGCAGCGGTCCACGATCTCCGCCCAGACGTCCGGGCGCATCCGCGAGATCTACGTGGACGTGGATGACTTCGTCGAGGTCGACGAGCTCCTGGTTCGGGTCAGTGATACCGAGCAGCAGGCTCGTGTGAGCCAGGCGGAGGGCGATCTGGCCGACGCCCGCGCCCGCTTCAACGAGGCGCGTTCGGAGTTCAACCGGATTGAGGATGTGTTCGAGCGGGGGGTGGTCTCGCGCTCCGAGTTCGACCGCGCCGAGGCCGCGTTGGGGTCGGCGCGTGCCCGCCTGCGCTCGGCCGAAGGCCGGGTCGAGGAGGCCCGCGAGCAGCTCGGCTACACCGAGGTGTATGCGCCGTACTCCGGGATCGTCACCGAGCGTCATGTCGAGGTCGGTGAGTCGGTCAGCCCGGGCTCGCCGCTGTTGTCCGGGATCAGCCTGGACCAGTTGCGCGTTGCCGTGGATGTGCCGCAGCGCTTGATCCACAACGTGCGCGAGCGGCGCAGTGCCGAGGTCCTGCTGAACGGGGACCGCGTGGCGGCCGAGAGTCTGACGATCTTCCCCTATGCCGATCCGGCCAGCTCCACCTTCCGGATTCGCGTGAACCTGCCGGAGCAGCAGGACCTCGGCCTGTTCCCCGGCATGTTCGTGAAGACGGCCTTCGTGGTGGAGGACGTTGAGCGCCTGCTGGTGCCGGTGGAGGCTGTGGTCTATCGCAGCGAGGTCATCGCCGTGTACGTCGTCGATGAGGATGATCGGGTTGCCTTCCGCCAGGTGCGGGTCGGGCGCCAGCATGACGGCATGATCGAGATCCTCGGCGGCCTGGACGACGATGAACGCGTGGCGCTGGATCCGGTGCATGCGCAGATCTATCTGAAGGAACATCAGCAGGTGAACCGATGAGCGATGCCGGCACGGAGGGGGCGTCCGAGCGCATGGGGATCTCCGGGCGCATTGCCAAGGCCTTCCTGACTACCCAGATCACCCCGCTGCTGGCCCTGATCGGTCTGCTGCTGGGGTTGTTCGCGATCCTGGTCACGCCGCGCGAGGAAGAGCCGCAGATCAACGTGACCATGGCCGACGTGTTCATCCCGTTCCCGGGGGCGAGCGCGCAGGAGGTGGCCCAGCTGGTTGCCACGCCGGCCGAACAGGTGCTCTCGGAGATCGAGGGTATCGATGACATCTATTCGACCTCGCGCCCGAACATGGCGCAGATCACCATCCAGTTCGAGGTCGGCGAGGATCGCACCGCGGCCCTGGTGCGCCTGTACAACCAGGTCTTCTCCAACCAGGACTGGCTGCCCCAGGGTCTGGGGGTCGGCGAGCCGATCATCAAGCCGATGGGGATCGACGACGTGCCGATCGTCAACGTGACCCTGTGGACCGAGGACCCCGAGCGCGGCGGACATGACCTGCTGCGCGTGGCACATGGCATCGAGGCCGAGCTCAAGCGCGTACCGGGCACCCGCGACATCTACACCGTCGGTGGGCCTGATCACGTGGTGCATGTGCGTTTCAAGCCGGAGACCCTGGCCGCCCACAACCTGTCGGTGGATGACCTGCGCGACAGCCTTCAGGCCTCGAACTTCTCGCGCGATGCAGGCCGGCTGTACCAGGACGACCAGGAAATCCTGGTCCAGGCTGGCGACTTCATCACCGAGCCCGAGGCCTTCGCCAGCCTGGTGGTCGGGATGCACGAGGATCGCCCGATCTACCTGTCGGATGTTGCCGAGGTGGTGCAGGGTCCGGCCTATGCCACAGAGCATGTGCGCTTTGCCCATGGCGCCGCCGCGGGGGATCGCGCGCGCCTGGGTGATAGCCATCCGGCGGTCACGGTGGCGATCGCCAAGCAGCCGGGGACCAATGCCCCGGATATCGCCGATGCCCTGGTCGAGCGGCTGGAGCAGTTGCGCGGGACCTACATCCCGGACGGTATCGAGACGACCATTACCCGCAATTACGGCCAGACCGCGGACGACAAGGCCAACACGCTGATCCAGAAGCTGATTCTGGCCACCGCGTCGGTGGTTATCCTGGTGTGGATCGCGCTTGGCTGGCGCGAGGCGTTTATCGTTGGCGTGGCGGTGGTGATCACCCTGGCGATCACGCTGTTTGCCTCCTGGGCCTACGGCTTCACGCTCAACCGGGTGTCGCTGTTCGCGCTGATCTTCTCCATCGGGATACTGGTGGATGATGCCATCGTCGTGGTCGAGAACATCCACCGGCACATGGCCAAGGGCGGCAAGAAGTTCATCGAGGCGATTCCGCTGGCGGTGGACGAGGTGGGCGGCCCCACGATCCTCGCGACCTTTGCCGTGATTGCGGCGTTGTTGCCGATGGCCTTCGTGACCGGCCTGATGGGCCCGTACATGAGCCCGATCCCGATCAACGCCTCGATGGGGATGATCATCTCGCTGGCGGTGGCCTACGTGGTCACACCGTGGCTGACCTACAAGGTCCTGCGGCGCCAGGCCGAGAAGCACGAGCACGCGGCGCCCGCCAGCGGCGGCCACAGCGCTGAGAATGAGAGCGCCTCGGCCGGGCTGATGAAGATCTTCAACACCCTGCTGCTGCCCTTCCTTGGCACTGGCGGCCGCAAGAAGACCGCTCGCCTCGCGCTGTGGTTGGGCACCCTGGTGTTGATCCTGGCCTCGGTGTCGCTGGCGTACTTCCAGCTGGTGGTCATGAAGATGCTGCCGTTCGACGACAAGTCGGAGTTCCAGGTGGTGCTGGATATGCCGGAAGGTACCAGTCTGGAGCGCACCTCCCGCGTGCTGGCGGAGATGGGCGACTACCTGAAGACGGTCCCCGAGGTGCACAACGTGCAGACCTACGCGGGCACCGCGGCGCCGATCAACTTCAACGGTCTGGTGCGCCAGTACTACCTGCGCGAGGGCTCGCATGTCGGCGACATTCAGGTGAACCTGGTCGATTCCTACGAGCGCGATCGCAAGAGTCACGCGGTGGCTCTGGGCGTGCGTGAGGCGATCAACGCGATCGCCGATCGACATGGCGCGGCCGTCAAGGTGGTCGAGGTCCCGCCGGGGCCGCCGGTGATGTCGCCGATCGTCGCCGAGATCTACGGACCGGACTATGGCGGCCAGATCGAGATCGCCCGGCAGGTGCGCGAGCGTTTCGAGAACACCGATGGCCTTACCGATATCGATGACTCGGTCGAGTATCCGGGGCAGAAGAAGATCCTGCAGGTCGACCGCGAACGCGCCGCGCGCCTGGGTGTATCGCAGCAGGCGGTTGTGCAGGCGATCGAGACTGCCCTGTCGGGCGAGGACGTGACCTACCTGTACGGCTCTAACGTGAAGTACGCGGTGCCCGTGCGCCTGGAGTTCGATCAGGCCGAGAAGGGCAGCCTGGACCCGGTCCTGGGGCTCAAGGTGCGTTCGCGCGACGGCACGCTGGTGCCACTGTCCGAGGTCGTCAACGTGGTCGACTCGACCCTCGAGCACTCGATTCATCACAAGAACCTGCTGCCGGTGGTCTACGTGATGGGCGACCTGGCCGGCGGGCTGGATAGCCCGCTGTACGGCATGTTCGACATGTTCTTCGGCCTGCGCGGCCAGCCCATGGCCTATGATGAGCCGCTGGAACAGCTGTTCATCAGCCAGCCGGACAACCCCTATAACTTCTCGCTCAAGTGGGACGGCGAGTGGCAGGTGACCTACGAGACCTTCCGCGACATGGGGATCGCCTACTCGGTGGGGCTGCTCCTGATCTATCTGCTGGTGGTGGCGCAGTTCCGCTCGTACATGGTGCCGCTGATCATCATGGCGCCGATCCCGCTGACCGTGATCGGGGTGATGCCGGGGCATGCCTTCATGGATGCCTTCTTCATGGACGCCAAGTTCACCGCGACCTCGATGATCGGAATGATCGCGCTGGCCGGGATCATCGTGCGCAACTCCATCCTGCTGGTGGACTTCATCAACGAGGAGATCCGTCGCGGTGTCGACGTGATCGACGCGGTGGTGCACGCCGGCGCGGTGCGCGCCAAGCCGATCGTGCTGACCGGCCTGGCGGCGATGGTTGGGGCCGGGTTTATTCTCGACGACCCGATCTTCTCCGGCCTGGCGATCTCGCTGATCTTCGGCGTGTTTGTCTCTACGCTGCTGACGCTGGTGATCATCCCGGTGCTGTACTACCTGTACGTGCGCACCCGGGTCGACCTGATCCGCGCTCAGACGGCGTAAGCCATACCGGTCATCGCGAGGAGCGCAGCGACGTGGCGATCTCCGTGGGCGGCCCCGGCGTCAGCCCGGTCGGACGTCGGGGGTTTCGTTGGGAGATTATCGCTGCGCTCGCCCTTCGGGCCGGCCTGCGGCCGTTCAACGCGCTTCGCGCTTTTGTGCCACGGCCCCTTCGGGGCCTCGCAACGACGGGGGTAGCGGGTACCGTCATCGCGAGGAGCGTAGCGACGTGGCGATCTCCGTGGGCGACCCGGACGCCGGCGGGGACGAACGTCGGGGGTTTCGTCCGGAGGTTACTCGCTGCGCTCGCCCTTCGGGCCGGCCTGCGGCCGTTCAACGCGCTTCGCGCTTTTGTGCCATGGCCCCTTCGGGGCCTCGCAATGACGGGGGTAGTAGGTACCGTCATCGCGAGGAGCGTAGCGACGTGGCGATCTCCATGGCCGACCCCGGCGCCGGCCCGGTCGAACGTCGGGGGTCCGTCACGAGGTTGCCACGGCCCCTGCGGGGCCTCGCAATAACGTGGCCGGAGTCCGGCGTTTTCGCCATCGGTGCGCGACCGGCTACAATCGGCGCCATCTAACCGAATGGGAGTCGCTCGATGGATGTCGAGATGGGAGAGAACGGCCTGAATGTCCTCGGGATCAGCCGTGAGCAGTGCGCCACCCTGGTCGAGGTGCTGAAAGCCAGCGAGGACCAGCGCTTCATGGATGACCCCGAATTGCGCAAGCTGTTCAAGCTGCTGGCCGTACTGCAGAGCGATCTGTGGGACGACATGACCGCCGGGGAGTTCGACTTTACCCCCTACAAGAAACAGTAGCGTTCACTGGCGTCGCTCCAGGCGCCTGAACCGGAGCCGTCCATGCCCGACAATGAATCCCGCCGGCCGTCCAATTTCGTGATCGGCAATATCTTCCTTGGTGCTGCCGCCATCATGCTGTTTTTCTTCGTGACGCTCTGGGAGATCCTCGGGGTGTTCGCGCTGCTCATGTGGATGGGTCTGGCCGCCATCGGGGTCTACTTCATCGTGAAGGACAAGGACATCAATCCGGGCGGTCCGCCGAACTGACCCGTTGCATTCGTTACAGCCAACGGCCGTGAACCCGGCCCCGGCATCGCCGGGGCTGGCGCGTTTGCGGGGCGAGTTTCTCGAGTCCCTGGGGGAACGCGCGGCGGAGCTGGAGAAGCTTGCTCAGGCCCTGGACGGTACTGGGGAGGATCGCGATCGGCTCACCACACTGTACCGCGAGGCCCAATCCCTGGCGCAAGCGGCCCAGGTTTTCGATGTCGGGTTGATTCGTGGGGTCGCCGAATCCCTGTGCGCTGCCCTCGCCGGCGTTCGGCGTGCCCCGGCCGGGCCGGATCGCGACCTGATCCATGCCGGGGTCCGACGCCTCGCGACGAGTGTCGAGGCCTACCGACAACGCGCGCGGCCGGTCGCCCAGGCCCGCATACAGCCGTTGGGCGGGCGCCCGGCCGAAACGCGGGTGTGCCTGATCGACGATGGGGGCGAGGCCGGTGACGAGATCGCCCGCATGCTCGACGAGCAGGGCTTTCGCGTGACGCGGGGCGAGGTGGATGCCCCTGGGTCCGATGTGGCCCCAGACGATGCACCGTTTTCCGCAGTCGTACTGTGCGCCGATACCGTGGCCACGGATGGCGGCGGGCTGCCCGGTCTGGGGGCCGCGCTGGCTAGCGACCTACCGGTGCTGGCGGTTGCGCGCCGCTGGAGTTCCGGGGCGCGTCTCGAATGCGTGCGCCAAGGGGTGGCGCGCTGTCTCGATCACCCGCTCGCTACGGACACCCTGATTGAGCAGCTGATGCAGATCGGCGGCGTGATCGTCGACTCCGACTATCGCGTGCTGCTGGTTACCCATGATGCAGCAGACGGCGGCCTCGAGTCCTACCTGACTGGCGCAGGCCTGGGTGTGGCCATTGCATCCGATCCGGAGGGGGTCCGGCGCCACCTGCGTGAGGCGGGCGCGGACGTGGTCGTCCTGGACCTGCAGGGGCTGGCGGAACCGGTGGAGTCGTTTGTCGCGCTGCTGCGTACCCGGGATAACGGCGGCGCGATCCCACTGCTGCTGTTGACTGAAGATCCCAGCCGGGTCAATCACCTGATGACTCTGCACCCCGGGGTTGCCGGGGTGTTCCTGAAGCCGGTGGAGCCGGCCCGAGTCGCGGCAACCATCACGGCGCGGGCGCGCCAGCTGCGCCAGATCGACGGGGTCAGCCAGTCCTATCGCGATGCGTTGTACGAGCGCGAGCGCGAGCACGTGGCGGTCAACGAGCACTCCCTGGTGAGCATTGCCGATGTCGCTGGCAACATCATCTACGCCAACGAGCGGTTCGCGCGGGTGAGCGGCTACGCCGTGTCCGAGCTGATGGGGCGCAACCACCGGATCCTCAAGTCCGGGCAGCATCCGCCGGAGTTCTATGCCGACTTGTGGGCGACCATTGCCGCCGGCCGAATCTGGCGGGGCGAGGTGTGCAACCGCGCGCGCGATGGTTCGTTGTACTGGGTAGAGACGACCATCGTCCCGTATCTCGGGAGCAATGGCCGGCCTTATCAGTACGTGTCCATTCGCACCGAGATTACCCATGTGAAGCGGCAGGAGCATCGCCTGCGCTCCAGTCAGATCTTCGCCAACATGGGGACCTGGGAGTGGGCGCCGGAGCGCGAGGCGCTGGGCTGGTCGGAGCGCATCCCGCCGCTGCTGGGCTATCCCGAAGGTGGGCTGGAGCCGACCATCTCCAATTTCCTGAGCGCCGTGCATCCTGATGATAAGGCACGGGTGCGCACCGCCATCGCCAGCAGCCTGCGCCGCGGCTCCTACCTCGAGCTGGAGCATCGGGTGATCTGGCCGGACGGGTCCGAACACTGGCTGCTGGAGCGTGGCGACGTGGTTCGAAGCCGGGACGGCGAGGTCCTGTACATGCTGGGCGTGATGCAGGACATCACCAAGCGCAAGAATTCCGAACTGGCGCTGTCCCAGCTGTCCACCCGCCTGCTGGAGTCGCAACGTCTGGCGCGTATCGGCAACTGGGAGATGGACGCGCAGAGTGGTTGGATCACCTGGTCCCGGGTGATCCGCGAGATCTTCGAGATGGATGCCGGAGACGCGCCCCTTGAGCGCGATGACTATTTGAGCCTGGTGCACCCGGAGGATCGCAATCAGGTCGAGAACTTCCTGGGGGGCGTCGGCGCGAGCGGGCATCACGAGATCAACCACCGGGTGCAATTGCCGGGGGATCGCATCCGCTATGTCCACATGATCGCGAGCGGTCGCTTCGATGCCGACGGCCGATTGGCCCACGTCGGCGGCAGCCTGCAGGACATTACCGAGCTGCACCAGGCGCAGGAGCACCTGGCGTTGTTCCAGCGCATCTTCGAATCTTCCGAACAGGGGATCGTAGTGGTGGATCGCGAGGGCCGTTTCGTCTACGTCAATGTGTCCGCTCGGGAGATGCTGGGCTACCGCTTGGAGGATCTCCTGGGCCGGGATTTTCATGAGATGGGGGTCATCCCGGAGGAGAACAAGAAGGAGGCGCAGGAGATCGACCAGGTACTGGCCGAGGGCGGGGCCTGGACGGGCAAGCTGCCCCTGCGCTGCGCCAGCGGGGCCGTGTTCATTACGGCCAGCACCATTGGTGTAGTGCGCGATGCCCGTGGGGAGCCGCAGTACGGTTTCAATATCTTCAGCGATTTCACCGATGAGTTGCGTCGCCGCTCGGAGCTCCATCGCGCCCGCGAGGCGGCCGAGGCAGCCAACCGCGCCAAGTCGGATTTCCTCTCCAACATGAGCCACGAGCTGCGTACGCCCATGAACGCGGTGCTCGGCTTTGCCCAGCTGCTGGAGAGCGATCCGGCGCTGGAGGACCAGCAGCGTGGCTACCTGGACGAGATCACGCGCGCCGGCCGGCATCTGCTGGACCTGATCAACGAGATCCTGGACCTGGCCCGGATCGAGGCCGGCCGCATGCAGGTTGATCCGGAGCCGGTGGCGCCGGGTCCGGTGCTGGAGGACTGCCTGTCGTTGCTTGCGCCCGTGGCGCGCGAGTATCGGGTGGAGCTGGAGCCGGATCAGTTGCCCGAAGTCATGCTGGAGGCCGATCCGCGGCGCCTGAAGCAGGTGCTCCTGAACCTGCTCTCCAACGCGATCAAGTACAACCGGCCCGGCGGAAGCGTACGCGTGAGCTGCGAGCCGTCAGAGGCCGAGGTTCGGATCGCGATCCACGACAGCGGGCCGGGGCTGAACGCGGAGCAGTGCCGGCGGCTGTTCCAGCCGTTCGAGCGACTGGCGGCCGACCAACAGGGGATCGAGGGCAGCGGTGTCGGGCTCGCCATTACCCGCAATCTGGTGGACCTGATGGGGGGCGAGATCGGGGTCGACAGCGTGCAGGGAGAGGGCAGTACCTTCTGGTTTCGTCTGCCCCGGGCCCGTGACCGGATGCCGTCCGGCACCGGGGACGCTGCGGCACTGCCCGGCGGCTCCGGCGCGCCGGGCGACTGCCGCGTGCTCTGTATCGAGGACCACGATGCCAACCAGCGACTGATGCGCGAGACGCTGAAACAGCAGGGCGCCGCTGACTGCCGGATGGCGGAATCCGCCGCCGAGGGGCTCGACATGGCCCTGCGGGACCCGCCCGACCTGATCCTGCTCGACCTGCACCTGCCGGTCATGGATGGCTTTCAGGTGCTGCGCGCGCTGCGGGCCGAGCCGGAGCTGGCCACCATTCCGGTGATTGCGGTGACCGCCGATGCCACGGATGCCACGCGCCAGCGGGTCGAACAGGCCGGCTTCAACGACCTGCTCACCAAGCCGATCGGTCCGAGTGCGCTCCTGCGGGCGTTACAAGGCTGCCGCGCTAGCCGCCTGACCGGCTGACCCGGCGCAGGGGGTGCGCGGGGGGCTCCGTCCCTGGTCAGTATTTTCTTACAGAAAGAGAAAGCCGACGATCGCGACCGCGGCAATCACCGCGACGGCGTCTGCGGTCAACGCGGCGGCCAGGGTGTGCCGCACGCGCTTGATGCCGATGGCGCCGAAGTACACGGCGAGCACGTAGAAGGTGGTCTCGGTCGAGCCCTGCAGGGTCGAGACCAGGATGCCGACATGCGTGTCCGGCCCGGTGGCCGGATCCTGCATGATGCCGGCCATGATGCCGTAGGCGCCGGAGCCGGATAGCGGGCGCAGCAGCGCCATCGGCAGCGCCTCGGCCGGCAAGCCGAACGGCGTGGTCAACGGCCCGACCAGCCCGACAAACATCCCCAGTGCCCCGCTCTCGCGCAGCATGCCCACCGCGACCAGGATCGCGACCAGGTAGGGGATGATGCGCAGCGCGACATTGAAGCCCTCCTTCGCCCCCTCCACGAACACCTCGTAGACCGGTACGCCGCGAATGACGCCGTAGGACAGGAAGCCCACCACCAGCCCGGGGATGATCCATGGCGCGATCGCTTGGCCGTAGAGGATGGTCAGCGGGATGATTGCGAGCACGCTCAGCAGGACCAGTATTGAGACCCAGGCGGGGTAGCCCTCGGTGGGGACCTCGATGTTCATCGGCTGTTGATCGGTCTTGTCCGCTGTCTTGTCGGCGTTTTGGGTGGGCTCGGCCGTCGCCTCCCGGCCCGCCTCGGGCAGCGTATCGTCCAGTTCGCTCGCGGCGTCCGCGGACGTCTGGCTCGGATCAATGCTGCGAGTCGCCGGTGGTGGCAGGAAGTAGCGCTGCAGGATCAGCGCGCTGGCGATGCCGGCGATGGTCGCGAACAGGGTCGCGAACAGCGTGGTCGGCAGGATCGCGGCCGGGGCCTCGGAACCCAGCGAGGCGCGCAGGGCGATCACGCCAGTGGGCAGCAGCGTAATGCTGGAGGTGTTGATTGCCAGGAACAGGGCCATCGCGTTGGTTGCAGTGCCCGGGTGCGGGTTCAGCTTTTCCAACTCCTGCATGGCGCGGATGCCGAATGGCGTGGCGGCATTGCCCAGGCCCAGGATGTTCGCGGAGAAGTTCAGGATCATCGCGCCCATCGCCGGGTGTTCGGGCGGGACCGACGGGAACAGGCGCACCATCAGTGGGCGCAGCAGCCGGGCCAGCACGGTCAGCAACCCGCCGGCCTCGGCGACCTTCATCAGGCCCAGGAACAGCGCCATCACCCCGACCAGCCCCAGTGCCAGCTCCACGGCGGAGCCGGCAGCCTCGATGGCGCCCTCGGACAGAGCCTGCATCGGTTGTTCGTTGGGGTCGGTGGAGCGGATCTCGCGGATCGCGGCCGTGGCCACGGCGATCACGATCAGCGCGAGAAAGATCAGGTTCATGCGGTGCAGTGTGCCACGGTCAGCGGTTCTCCCCGCGTGATACACCGCGCAGCACGGCATCCATCGCGCGGGCCGGCAGCAGCCACTTGAGGAAGGCGAACAGCCGCGTGGGGAAGGTCACGTGATAGCGCACCCGCGGGCGGCGGGCCTCCAGCGCGTGCACGACACAGCGCGCGACGGCCTCGGGGCCCAGAGTGAACGGTGCATCGGCCTCGGCGTTCGCCATGCGGGCCTCGGCGGCGCGGTAAGTCTCCTGCCAGGGGCTCGACTCGCGCTGGACGTGGTAGCGAAAGGCCTTCAGCGCGTTGGCGCGGAACGCGCTGCGGATCGGTCCTGGCTCGATCAGGGCGACATGGATGCCGGTGCCGTGCAGTTCCTGACGCAGGGTGTCGCTCATGCCCTCGATCGCGAACTTGGAGGTGACGTAGGCCCCGCGCAGGCGCAGGGCGACCAGGCCCAGGACCGAGCTGTTCTGGATGATGCGGCCCTCGCCGGCGCGGCGCATGGCGGGCAGTACGGCGTTGGTCAGCTCCAGCCAGCCGAGCACGTTGGTTTCCAGCTGGGCGCGCAGTGTGGCGCGGTTCAGGTCCTCCACCGCGCCCGGTTGGCCGTAGGCGCCGTTGTTGAACAGGGCGTACAGGTGGCCGTCGGTGCGGTGCAGGATCTCGGTGACCGCGCTGTGGATGCTGGCGGAGTCGTTCAGATCCAGTTGCAGGGCCTCGAAGCCGTCCTTCTTCAGGCGGGCGACATCCTCGCCGCGGCGGGCGGTGGCGAACACGCGGTAGCCGCGCTCACGCAGCACGCGCGCCGTGCAGGCCCCGATGCCGCTGGAGCAGCCGGTGATCAGGACGGCGCGGGAAGAGGTCTCGCTCACCGCGGCGCGCTCAGTAGGTCAGGGTGGCGACGCCGTCCTCGACGACCTCGCCGATGAAGGCGCCGCCGCCGCGCATCCCGTCCAGTTCCGGCACTGCGTTGTCCAGCGTCAGGCCGTTCTCGCTCATCGCTCCGGCGCAGGCGTAGAAGGCACAGCCGGCCTCGTGGGCGTCCTGCATGAAGCTGTAGACGGACTTTTCCCTGGCCTCGCCGGGGTAGATGGTCTCCGCTACGCCCTGACGCAGCAGGCGTGTGGTGCCGGCGGCGAAGTAGATCTCCACCTCGAGATCCATCGCGGCGGCGACGGTGGCCTGGAAGAAGGGCGCCCCCAGCGTGCCAGGGCGGTCCAGGTCCAGGTTCAGCAGCATGATCACGATCTTTTCGGCCATGACAGGTCCTTGCGCGGTCGTATCGTCGAGTTGGGGGTGAATGATCCGCGCTGCGGCCGTTGGGCGCAAACCCCAGTGCGGATTGGCCGGTAGACAGCAAGAGACGCCCCCCGCTGTCGTCTTTCCGGACGCCGCGTAGCGGTGATCCGGGATCGCTCCGGTCGGGATTGCCGCGGCGCTGGAGATCCCGGTTCTGCGCAGACCTTCGGCCGGGATGCCATTGATGGCGTGCAAGGCGAGCCGGCTGCTTGCGTGTGCCTGGGAAATACCGTTCGGGATCAGCAAAACGGTTTGCCGGAAGCGAAGGCCTTTCATTCCCCGAAAACGGCCGCATAATACGCCTCAACCCGTGTTTTCGCGGACGCATTCCGAGGATTCCAGTCATGCCCATTTACGAATACCAGTGCAAGGATTGCGGCGAGGTCTCCGAGATCCTGCAGAAGATTTCCGATCCGCCGGCCACCATTTGCCCGGAGTGTGGTGCCGAGGCCCTGACCAAGCAGGTGTCAGCGGCCGGCTTCCGTCTGGCCGGCGGCGGCTGGTACGAGACCGACTTCAAGAAGGACGGCAAGCGCAACCTGAAAGAGGGCAGCAGCTCGGCCACCAGCTCCAGCGGCAGTAGCTCAACGAAGTCGGACGCCTCCGGAAAGTCCGCATCTTCCGGTAGCGCCAAGACCGGTACCGCCGCGACCGGCACCTGATCAATGCTGGTCTCCCTGCGCCGCTATCTGATTGCAGGGCTGCTGGTCTGGCTGCCGCTGATCGTCACCGGCTTCATTATCAAGCTGCTGGTCGACCTGCTGGATTTCACCATCCTCCTTCTGCCGCCGCCCTGGCGGCCGGAGGCCATTCTTGGTTTCTCCATCCCGGGTGCCGGCATCGTGCTGGCGGTCGTGGTCGTGTTCGTGACCGGCGTGGTGGTGGCCAATATCGTTGGGCGCAAGCTGGTGTCGGTGGGCGAATCGATCGTCCGCCGAATCCCGCTGGTCAGTTCGATCTACGGCGCAGTCAAACAGGTCACCGAGACCGTGCTGTCCGATGGCGGGCAGGCGTTTCGCAAGGTGATGTTGATCGAGTATCCGCGCCGCGGGCTGTGGTCGGTGGGGTTCATGACCGGTGTCGCCGTTGGCGAGGTGCAGGACCGCACCGAGCGTGACGTCATCACCGTTTTCGTCCCGACCACGCCCAACCCTACCTCCGGCTTCGTGATCATGGTCCCGCGCGAGGAAGCCATTGAACTGGACATGACGGTGGAGGATGGTCTCAAGTTCGTGATGTCCATGGGGGTCGTGACACCGATGAGAAGCCTTGAAGAAGCGCCGGCGCCGGTTGCGCAGGGGCAGGGCAAATCGTAAGATTTCCGGCCTTTTCACGGGTGCGAACGCCATGTTCGTCCCGTTTTCCCGACTCACCGTGCAGGCCCCTGGCGGGCGTGCCCTTCGGCTGGAACAGCGCAATGCGAACTCATCTGTGTGGACGTGTCACCGAGAACGAACTCGACTCGGAGGTGACCCTTTGCGGCTGGGTGAACCGCCGGCGTGACCACGGTGGCGTGATCTTCGTCGACCTGCGTGACCACGCGGGCCTGGTCCAGGTCGTGTTCGACCCGGATCGCGAAGAGGTCTTCGCGCGCGCCGAACAGCTGCGCACCGAGTACGTGATCCGCATGACCGGACGCGTGCGCCGGCGTCCCGAGGGCACCGAGAATCCCGACCTGCCCACCGGCGCCGTGGAGATCCTGGGCCTGGAGCTAGAGGTCCTGAACGCGGCCAAGACCCCGCCGTTCCCGCTGGACGATGAAGACGTCGGCGAGGACACCCGTCTGCGCTATCGCTACATGGATCTGCGTCGCCCGCTGATGCAGCAGCGCCTGCGCCTGCGTGCGCAGGTCTCCGCGGCGATGCGCCGCTTCCTCGAGGAGCGCGACTTCCTCGACCTCGAGACCCCGATGCTGACCAAGGCGACGCCGGAAGGTGCGCGCGACTACCTGGTGCCCAGCCGCACGCATCCGGGCAGTTTCTTTGCCTTGCCGCAGTCGCCGCAGCTGTTCAAGCAGTTGCTGATGATGTCCGGCATGGATCGCTACTACCAGATCACCCGTTGCTTCCGCGACGAGGACCTGCGCGCCGATCGCCAGCCGGAGTTCACCCAGCTGGATATGGAGATGGCGTTCGTCGACGAGGCGGACGTGATGGAGGTGACCGAGGGCCTGATCCGTCACCTGTTCCGCGAGGTGCAGGGGGTGGAACTGCCCGACCCGTTCCCGCGCATGGCCTATGCCGAGGCCATGGCCCGCTTCGGGTCCGACAAGCCGGACCTGCGCATCCCGCTGGAATTCACCGAGCTGACCGAGGTCATGCAGGCGGTGGAGTTCAAGGTCTTCAACGGCCCGGCCAATGACCCCGAGGGCCGCGTGGCCGCACTGCGTGTGCCGGGTGGCGCCAAGCTCACGCGCAAGGAGATCGACGTCTACACCGAGTATGTCGGCCGCTACGGCGCGAAGGGCCTGGCCTACATCAAGGTCAACGACCCGGCTGATATCGAGGGCGGGTTGCAGTCGCCCATCCTCAAGTTCCTGCCGGAGGACGTGACGCGGCAGATCCTGGAGAAGACCGCGGCTGCTGCCGGCGACCTGATCTTCTTTGGCGCGGACAAGGCCTCGGTGGTCAACGAGGCAATCGGCGCCCTGCGCGTGAAGATCGGGCACGACCTGGAACTGGTTGAGCCAGGCTGGCAGCCGCTGTGGGTGGTCGACTTCCCGATGTTCGAATACGACGACCAGGACAAGCGCCTGTATGCCCTGCATCACCCGTTCACCGCCCCGGCGGTGGACAATCCGGAGGCGCTGCGCGCCAACCCCCGCGAGGCGCTGTCCCGCGCCTACGACATGGTGCTCAACGGCACCGAGGTCGGCGGCGGCTCGATCCGTATCCACAACCCCGAGATGCAGCAGGCCGCGTTCGAGGCCCTGGGTATCGGTGAGGAAGAGGCGCGCGAGAAGTTCGGCTTCCTTCTGGATGCCCTGAACTTCGGTGCCCCGCCGCACGGCGGCCTGGCCTTTGGTCTCGACCGCCTGGTGATGCTGATGAGCGGCGCCCACTCGATCCGCGACGTGATGGCCTTCCCCAAGACCCAGACCGCCGCCTGCCTGCTGACCGACGCCCCGGCCCCGGTGGGCGAGAAGCAGCTGCGCGAGCTCGGTATCCGTCTGCGTCCCAGCGCCACGCAACAGGCCGAGTAACCGCGTGTCCGGCCGAACGCCATGACCGGCATGCGCAGCAGTGTGGTCATGGTCCATGGCTGGCACATGCCGGGCCTGGAGATGGCCCTGCTGGGCCGCCGTTTGCGCGCGGCCGGCTACGAGGTTCACGGGTTCCGCTATGCCTCGCGCCGGCAAACGCCGGAGCAGGCCGCGCGTGCCCTGGCTGCGTTTCTCGAGGATGTTCCTGGCGACCTTGTGCACCTGGTTGCCCATAGCCTGGGCGGCGTGATCGTGCGCCACCTGTTCGAGGTCGCGCCCGTGCAGCGCCCTGGGCGTATCGTGATGCTGGGTTCGCCGCTGCAGGGCAGTCGTGTGGCCGCGTGCCTCGCGCAGAACCGAATTGGCCGCTGGTGGCTGGGCGCCGCCCTGGACCGTGGCCTGCTCGGCGGCAGTCCCGTCCTGCGCGGTCGCGACGTCGGCATGATCGCCGGCAGCAAGCCGTTCGGGCCGGGGCCCTGGGTCGCGCCGCTACCGGATCCGCACGATGGCACGGTCGCGGTGGACGAGACTCGCGGTCCGGAGGTCTCGCGCCACCTCACCATGCCGGTCTCCCACTTCGGCATGCTGGTCAACCGTCTCCTGGTCCAGGAGACCCTCCATTTCCTGGAAACGGGCGAGTTCCTGCCATAACCCCAGCCGGCCCGACCCCACCGCCGCCCCCGTCATTGCGAGGAGCGCAGCGACGCGGCAATCTCCGTCCGGAACCACCGGATCGTGACTCCAGCGCTCTGCCAGCGTGAGGAGATTGCCACGGCCCCTTCGGGGCCTCGCAATGACGGGGCTTGTGCGGTTGGTGACGCGCTGCGCGTCCTTCTTCGGGCCGGCCTGCGGCCGTTCAACGCAGCTCCGCTGCTTTTGTGTTTCGTCGCTGCGCTCCTCGCAATGACGGGAGAGGGAAGAGGCGGTGTGGGTGAGTACTGCGCAGGCATCCGTGATTACCGCCGCGCCAGCGATTAGACTGTGCGGGTCCTGCGGCTCGGAGGAATCCCGGGGCCGCTGCAACCGAACCCAATCCAAGGAGTCGTGACCGAATGGCAGGCCACAGCAAGTGGGCGAACATCCAGCATCGCAAGAATGCTCAGGACGCCAAGCGCGGCAAACTCTTCACCAAGCTGATCCGCGAGATCACCGTGGCCGCACGCCACGGCGGGTCCGATCCGGAGACCAACCCTCGCCTGCGCCTGGCGATCGACAAGGCGCTGGGCGCGAACATGACCCGCGACACCATCGAACGCGCGGCCAAGCGCGGGGCGGGCGAGAGCGACGGCGACAACGTCGAGGAGATCCGCTACGAGGGCTACGGCCCGGGCGGCGCGGCGATCCTGGTCGACTGCATGACCGACAACCGCAACCGCACCGTCGCCGAGGTGCGCCACGCCTTCTCCAAGATGGGCGGGAATCTGGGGACCGACGGCTCGGTGGCCTACCTGTTCCAGAACAAGGGCGTGATCCGTTTCGCCCCCGGGCTGGACGAAGAGGTGGTGATGGAGGCCGCGCTGGAAGGCGGGGCCGAAGACGTCCAGGTCGAGGATGACGGTTCCATCGAGGTCATCACCGAACCCGATACCTATCAGGACGTCCGCGCGGCGCTGGCGGAACGCGAACTCCAACCGGAAGATGCCGAGGTCACCTGGCGCCCGGAGACGCTCGCGCCCCTGGATGCGGAGACCGCCGAGTCGATCCTCAAGCTGCTCGACATGCTCGACGACCTGGATGACGTGCAGAACGTCTTTACCAATGCCGACTTTCCCGATGAGGTCAGCGGTGACTGATCCGGCCGCCGCGTGACGGGCGTGCGCATCCTCGGGATCGACCCCGGTTCCCGGATCACCGGCTTCGCGGTCGTCGAGTATGATCGCAGCCGCGGCCGCTCCTGCGGGCACGGTGTGATCCGGCCCAAGGCCAAGGGGTTCCCCGAGCGCCTGGGCGAGATCTTCGCCGGCGTGGTCGAGGTGATCGACGAACTGAAGCCCGACGTGCTGGCCATCGAATCGGTGTTCGTCGCGCGCAATGCCCAGTCCGCGATCAAGCTGGGGCATGCCCGGGGCGCGGCCATCTGCGCCGCCACCCAGGCTGGCCTTGCGGTACACGAATACGCCCCGCGTGCGATCAAGCTGGCCGTGGTCGGTATCGGCGGGGCGGACAAGGAACAGGTCCAGCACATGATGCAGCAACTGTTACGCCTGGCCGAACCGGCCAGCAGCGACGCCGCCGACGCCCTGGCCGTCGCGCTTTGCCACGCCCACACCCAGCAGCACGAGGCGCGCCTGGCGGCCGCCACCTCCGGCTCGATCGGCGGCCGCCCATGATCGCGCGGCTGGAAGGTCGGCTGATCAGCCGGGAGGTCAATGGCGTCGTGATCGACGCCGGCGGGGTTGGCTACGAGGTTGACGTCCCTTTGTCCACGCTGGCGGCCCTGCCGGAGCCGGGCGAGACCGTCGTGCTGGCCACCCATCTGGTCGTGCGCGAGGATGCCCATCAGCTGTTCGGTTTCCTGAACAAGCGCGATCGTGACCTGTTCCGGCGTCTGATCCGTGTGAACGGCATCGGCGCGAAGCTGGCTCTGGCCATGCTTTCTACCTACGCCGGCGACGAGCTGGCGGGCCTGATCAGCGGTGGCGATGTCACCGGCCTGGCCAAGGTGCCGGGTATCGGCAAGCGTACCGCCGAGCGCATCGTGCTGGAACTGGGCGAACGCCTTGCCGAGATGGGCTTTGTCGGCGCGCCCGCCGGGGGAGCGGGCGGCAGCGAACCGACGCCCGCCGCCGCGATGGAAGCCGAGGCCCTGGCCGCGCTGGAGTCGTTGGGCTATCAACGCGCTAGCGCCGAGAAGATGGTCGCCACTGTACGCGATCAGGCGGATTCGGTGGAGACCCTGGTACGCCTGGCCCTCCGCGCCACCGTCAAGCGCTAACGCGCACCAAGCCGCGCGGCTCCCTGGCTGCCGTTTGAGGTGTCTTCCGCCCTCTCGCCCAGTAGAGGCTGGTCCCGGTTCGTCGTTGGGTGTTTACGGTGGCTTCGGTCCGCATACTGCCCGGCGCTGACTCGCCAGCGCGCCGCGCCCGTTGTTGATCAAAAACGGGCTTCTTTGCTCGTGCAAAGAAGTACCCAAGAAACACGCCCGACGGCCGCGACCCTGGCCCGCTGCGCGGGCCGGGGTTTCCCTCGCTCCGAGGTTTTTCGCGGGCGGCGCTGAACTCGCTGCGCCTTCGGCTCCGCTCAAACATCCAGCGCCTCTGATCCCGCGGAAAGCCTCTCCACTCGGCGCGACGACAACGGGGAGGTAGGTCAAGACAACGGCGGTCCGAAGGCCTGTGCCATTGGATGGAGGCAGGCTGTTCCGGCATCTGGGCACGCTCGGCCTTCGACCATGGCGTGCCGCGCCCGCGGAGCGGGTGCCGGGGGGGGCGTAGGATGTGATGAGCGCAGCGAATCGCATCAGGGGTTCGCACGACGTGGGGAACGGTGCGTTTCGCTGCGCTCAACCGCACCCTACAAGATGCCGCCTGTTTTGATCTTCCTCTCCCGTATGGAGCCCCTTGCGGAAGGGTTCTCGGGCCGGCCAGTTAAGAATAGACAC
>NZ_KB906557.1:0-197693 GCF_000381505.1 Thioalkalivibrio sp. ALM2T | reverse complement strand
CCGCGCCCGCGAAGCGGGCGCCAGGGGGTAGGATGCGGATGAGCGTAGCGAATCGCATCAGGGTTTCGCACGGCGTGGGGAACGGTGCGTTTCGCTGCGCTCAACCGCACCCTACGGGATACCGTCTGTTTTGACCTTCTCCTCCCGTATGGAGCCCCTCGCGGAGGGCGTGATGGGCCGGAAGAAGGCGCTGGATGTCTGAGCGAAGCGCAGCGTAGCGAGTTCAGCGCCGCCGGCCCAGCGCGTCCGGAGCGAGGTTCCCGGGCGAAATCCGGGTGCCCTTCTTTAGGTACTTTCTTGGGCAAGCAAGAAAGTACCTCGGGGCGCGCTGGCGAGTCAGCGCTCGGCAGGCGGCGGACCGGAGGCACGTAAACACCAGAGGAAGAACCGGGGCCAGCCACAACTAGGCAGGCGGCGGGCCAAGGGCACCGTAAACACCGACGACGAACACTGGCCAGCCGGCGGAGTCGCCGGGAAAAAGCGGGCGTCAGGCTTCGCCCATGAGCCAGGCGCTCACGGCGCCGGCGAGGCTCATCAGCGCGAGTACGAAGATGGCGACTTCGGTGCCGGCCAGTTGGGCCAGCAGGCCGAACAGGCCGCCGATCAGCAGCAGGCCACCGATGACGGTGTTGCTGACGGCGGTGAACGCGGCGCGCGTTTCCTGGGTTGCCATGTCGACCAGGTATGTCTTGCGGCCCAGACGCACGCCGGCATGGCTGACCCCGAGCAGGAAGAACAGGGTCGCATAGACCCAGCCGCCGGGGACCAGCGCATGGTCGGTGCCGACGGGCGCGAGCCAGACGCTCAGGGCGACCGCGATGCCGAGGCCGGCCGCAAGGAGTCCCGAGAGGATCAGGACCCAGCGGGCGGAGCGGTCGGATAGCCGGCCCCAGACCGGCGCACTGACGGCCGAGGCCAGACCGCTGGCGAGGATTAGCAGGCCCAGGGTGCCCAGATCACCGGCGGTCGCGTCCTCCGCGAGCAGGACGTAGAAGGGCAGTGCCAGGGCCGTGCTCATCAGCAGTGCGCGGGTCAGGACGAAGTGACCGAAGGCGCGATCGGTCCACAGCAGGCGCATCGACTGGATGGCCTCAGTGACGGCGTTGCCGCCGCCTTCGGTGGCACCCGGATCCTCGCGCAGCCGGGTGAAGGTCGCGGCGGCGACCCACCAGGCCCCGGCCGAGGCGACCAGCAGGGCCACGAACACGCCAATGCCGGCCTCTTCCAGGTTCGCGAGGGTGAGGTAGACGCCCAGCCCCAGGGTGAAGAACCCGGCCAGCGAGGCGGCATAGCCCATCACCGTCCCGCGCCGATGCTTGGCGATGGTCTTGCCCAGCACGTCCTTGGCTGCGACCGAGTTGATCCCGCGGGAAAGGGCAAACACGGCCAGCAGCCCGAGGATCGCCCAGCCGGCGGCTGCACCCTCCAGGGTCAGCGCGACCACGGCCATGCCGGCCACCGCGAGCCCGGAGAGTAGGCTGCCGAGGATCCAGAAGCCCTTGCGGATGGCCCGCCGCCGGATGGCGGCGGCGACGAACAACTGCGGCAGCAGCGAGCCGGACTCGCGGATCGGGACCAGGAAGCCGGCAAAGGCGGCCGGGGCCCCCAGGGCGCCCAAGAGCCAGGCGAGGACCAGGCGGGCCGAGGCCAGCTCGTCGCCGATCTTGCTCAGGGTGTTGGAGACCAGGTGGACGAAAAAGTTGGTCGGCTGGGCGCTGCAGGCGTTTTCCGGAATGTCCTTGCAGACGCGCGCATCCTCGTCCCCGGCGATGGTTTCGTACAGGGAGATCAGCGGGCGCGGCAGCTTGTCCGGGTCATGTTCGGCCATGGAGTCCTTCCGTTGCGTGGCCCCCCGTCAGTGCGAAGGGCCGAAGGCGACGTGGCAACCTCCCGAAGTTGGCAACGCGCCAGGTCCCGGTGGCTCCGGTGGGAGATTGCAGCGTCGCTGCGCGCCTCGCAATGACGGCGGCTGACTAACGCCGTCCGGCCAACGGATCGCTTGGATCGACGCTGTCGCGGAACGGCTTGCGCCGGTCCAGGTTGGTCAGCTGATAAACGTTGCCCAGCCAGTTGTTGATCACCGCCAGCGCGGTGTCGTGCCAGGTGTTGTCCAGGCGGTCCAGCAGCAGCGCCTCGGGCAGCGCCGGGATCTCGGTGCAGTGCTCCAGCGCGGCCTCGACCTGCTCGCGATGCTCGCCGAGGATCGCGGCGGCCTGCGGCATCAGGTAGTTCTCCGGTAGCGGCGGGTAGGCGTCGCGTTCGCCCTGGATGTAGCGCACGACCTCGCGCTTGTATTCCTTGAGCAGGCTGATGGAGTCGTACTCCGGGTGGCCCTGGAAGAAGACCATGCGGAAGCCGTCCGGCGAGGCACCCAGGTGGATCCCGGACTGCTCGCTGTCCACCAGCACGCGCAGGCCGTGGCGTTCGAATTGCTCGCGCGAGACATCGTTGTAGCGCGAGTGCGGCACATCGAAGCGGGTGTTGACGCCGGTGACCAGCGGATGCCCGCGGTCCACCACCCGGTGCGGGAACACGCCCCACAGCTTCTCGCCCATGTGCACGCGGCGTTCGCCGTAGCGTGCCTGCAGCACGGCGTGGGTGGCGAGGCAGGAACAAAGCGTCGAGGTCACATTTTCCCAGGCCCAGTCCACCACCTCGGCCAGCGGCTCCCAGAAGGGTTCCAGTGCCAGATCCGGCTGGGTGACGTTGGCCCCGGTGATGATCAGCGCGTCGAGACCCTCCTTCTTCAGGTCCTCGAAGTCCTCGTAGTACTGCTTGATGTGATCGCGCCCCTTCGGCCCGCGCTTGAGCTGCGGCAGGGTGAACGGGTGGATATAGAACTGCGCGATCTGGTTGCTCTCGCCGATCAGGCGAAAGAACTGACGTTCGGTAGCCGACAGGGCGGCGTCCGGCATCATGTTCAGCAGCCCGATGTGCAGCGCACGGATCTCCTGCTGCTGCGCGAAGTCGCTGGGCAGGACGGTCTCGCCCTCGCTCCGCAGACGGGCAAAGGTGGGCAGATCGGAATAGGCGACAAGTGGCATTAGAGGCGTGCCTCCCGTTCCAGGGCCATGCAGACCAGGTCATCGAACTCGCCTGCGTTGCGTACGCGTGCCAGTTCGGTGGTGCTGATCGTGTAGCCGTGGGTCTCGGCGATCGCCTCGTAGCGCGGCAGGCGTGCGCGGAACAGGCGCGAGAAGACCCAGCGCACGAAGGCGTCCGGGTCGATCTGGGCGACGTAGTCCAGCCCCTCGTCGCGCATGTATTCGGCCAGCTGCTGGTCGAGGAAGGCCTCGCGGTAGTACAGCGGCTTGGGGTCGCGCTCGGCGCGCTCGATCAGCTGGCGCTCGTCTTCGTCCGTCGCCTTGATGTACAGGATCAGGGTGTGCTCGGCCAGCGTCTCGAGCACGCCGGGGCTGTCCAGTTCGCAAACCGATCCGCCGGCGTCGTTGACGAAATGCGGGTAGCCGAACAGCGTTTGTGCCTTGTGGATGAAGTCCGGCACGTCGAGCATCGCCTGCACCTCGGCCTGGTGGTGCAGGGTCTGGCGCCGCTTGAATTCGGTCAGCGGCAGGCCGCCCAGCTCCGGGTTGCCGAGCTTGCCAAGGAAGCTCGCCACCGGGTGCAGGTTGTCCACGGTGATGTTGTTGATGATCTGGATCGAGTCCGAGCGCAACAGGTCGCGCAGGAACGGCACCGCCATCGCCTGGGCCTTGATGTTGTCCAGGATCGGCTCGCTCAGGTAGCGCGTGCCGATGCGGTAGTCCCCCGAATAGTGGAACCAGTCCTCGCGCCGGAGCATGTTGGACAGGCGCGTCTTGCCGACACCGGACATCCCCAGCAGGGTGATGCGGCGGTGCTCCTGGTTGCGGTATTCGTCGGGTGTCAGGCGCATGGGGACTCGATTAGCGTCGCAGGATGAACAGGATACCGGCGATCACCGCCAGGCCACTGATGACGTAATGGTCGTACTGGAACTGCAGCCCCAGCAGGCCGCGCAGGCCGAACAGGATCAGCCAGACGCCCAATAGAATGTTGCCGAGTATGCGCATCCCTGCGGAAGCCTCCGGTTAGCGGATCAGTTGGCTCAGTTCGCGGAACTGCGGATCGGCCGCGTCGCGCAGCCATTCGAACAGCACCGATTCGTGGTTGGTAATGATGGCGCCGGCAGCGCGCAGGCGTTCCAGCCCGTTGCGCTTGCGCCCGGCGTCGCGCGAGCAGACCCCGTCCTCGACGACGAACACGGTTACGCCCGCGTCCAGCAACTCCAGCGCCGTCTGGGTCACGCAGATGTGCGTCTCCGAACCGGTCAGGATGACCTGGTCGCCGCCTGTCAGGCGCGCGCGCAGGTCATCCTCGGCACAGCAGGAGAAGGCCGTCTTGTCGGTGACCGTGCCGTACCCGTCGAGCGCTTGCTGCAGAGTGGCGGTGACTTCGCCCAGGCCCTGCGGATACTGACGCGAGACCTCGATCGGGATATCCAGCTTGCGTGCGGCCGCGATCAGGCGGGCGGTATTGCGCTCGACCTCTTCCCGCGCGTCCGGCATGGCGGCCAGCAGGCGTTCCTGCAAGTCGATCAGGACCAGCTGCGAGCGCGCACGATCGCAGCGGGCTCGCGGATTGGAAGCGGCAGCGGCCATTACTCCAGCAGGCGGTTGATGGCCTCGAGATCGGTCACGCTCAGGCGGCCGGCGGCGCGCTGCAGGCGCAGCGACTCGCTAAGGAAGCCGTAGCGGGCCTCGGCGTAGTCGCGCTCGGCGCGGAAGACCTCGCGCAGGGCGAGCAGGACGTCGACCTGGGTACGGGTGCCCACCTCGAAGCCGGCCTCGGCCGCCTCGAACGCGGACTGGGTGGAGGCCAGGGCCTGCTCCAGGGCGCGCACGCGCGAGTTGTTGGAGATGACCGACAGATAAGCGCTGCGGGTGTCCTGGGTCGTACGGCGTTCAACCAGCGACTGGCCTTCCTGCGCGGCCTGGAAGTCCTCGCGCGCCTGGCGGGTCAGGCCGCTAACGCGGCCGCCCGTGTAAAAGGGGATCTCCAGCTGCAGCCCGACCTGGGCGTCGGTGCCTTCGAAGAAGACGCCTCCGGCATCACCCGGTACATCCAGGCCGTGATAGCGGTTTTCGCGGACCGAGGCATTCAGGTTGATCCGTGGCTGACCTTCGGCGCGCTGCCGCTGGATCTGCTCGCGCGCGGTCTCGGTGCCCAGGCGCTGGGCGGCCAGTTCCAGGTTGTTCGCCAGGGCAATGTCCACCCAGGCCTGCGGGTCGGCCGGGTCCGGCGGAGTCAGCTCGGCGTCGTCGCGCAGCATGTCGAGCTGGTCCCAGTAGGTGTTGGTGATCACCGCGAGCTGTTCGCGGGTCAGGTCCAGCTGGTTCTCGGCGGCGATGCGCTCGGCCTCGGCGATGTCGCGCTGCGCCTGGGCCTCGGTGACGTCGGTGCGCGCGACCAGGCCGACATCGAAGCGGCGTTCGGTCTGTTCCAGTTGGCGTTCGATGGCCTCGACCTCGGCCTCGCGGAAGGCCAGGGTCTCCTGCGCGATCAGTACATCGAAGTAGGCCTGGGAAACACGCAGGATCAGGTCCTGGCGGGCGGCATCCAGCTCGGCCTCGGCGCGGGCGATCTCGAGATCCACCTGTGCAAGGTCGATGTAGTTGCGGCGGTCGTAGATGCTCTGGGAGAGATTGACGCCGAAGCTGGTCTCGCGCCCATCAATGCTGCCCGGCTGATTGCGGTCGTCGCGGTAGAACGCGCCAGCCTCGGCCTGCCCGGAGATCTGCGGCAGCAGGGCAGAGCGTGCGATCGAGCGGTTCTCAAGTACGCTGCGGTATTCCGCCTCGGCGACGCGCAGCTCGGCGTCCTCCGCGGCTGCGCGCTCGTAGACCTCCAGGAGGCTGGAGGCGGCGGCGGGGGCCGAGATCACAAGGGCCAGCCCGGCGGTGGCGAGAAGCGACGGCAGACGGTTCATGGACGCGACTCCGGAAGGATATTAGGAAAATCCTATCCTATCAGAGCCGGTTCGGGCATGGGACCTTCATCCCAGGTTGCCCGCGCCTGGAATGGGCCCCTTGGGTGCCGCTCAGAATTCGAAGGTGGGCTTCGGCTCGAAGCCCACCAGCGGCTTCACGCGGGTCTCGAACAGCTCCTCGTGGCGGCAGCCGTCCTCGGTGGTGCGGATGATCAGCTGGGCCTCCATGATCGGACCGTCACCGGTAATCACGAACAGTCGCCCGCCCAGGGTCAGGTAGGGCTCGAGGAAGTCGTCATATTCGGTCATGCCGCCGGTCAGGATGATCGCATCGTAGCGCGGGCGCGGCGGGGTCCAGTCGGGGGTCACCGAGGCGGTGCGCAGTTGCGCGTTCTCGATGCCGAGATCGGTCAGGCGGTTGCGGGCGGCCAGGCGCAGCTCGTCGATGCGCTCGACGCTGTCGACCTGGGCCGCCAGATGGGACAGGCAGGCCGTGACGTAGCCGGAACCGGTGCCGATCTCCAGCACGGTTTCGGTAGGCTGTGGCGACACGGCCTGCAGCAGGCGGCCGATTACGACCGGCGGCAGGGTGTTCTCGTCGTGCCCCAGGGGGATTTCGGAATCGGCGTACGCCAGGGCCTGATAGGGCTCGGGCATGAAACGCTCGCGCGGGAGCGTTTCCATTACGTCCAGTACACGGGTGTCCAGCACGTCCCAGGGGCGGACCTGCTGTTCGACCATGTTGATCCGGGCCTTGGCGTAATCCATCGCGTTTTCCTCAGTACGCTCGACAGCCGCGAAAGAGTACGTTCACGGGGCGAAACAGGCAAGTAGGCACCTGCTCGCAGGCGAGTGCCCATGCCATTGTCGGGCGCGGGCAGGGGCTTCGCCTGCGAGCAGGCGCCTATGCGTCGGGGTGTTCGTCGAGGGCGTCGGCAATGGCGCGAATGCGCTCGCGCTGCAGGGCCTCGCCCAGTGCCTTGCCCTTGTGTCCCTCGGCCATCAGGGCCGCTGGCTGAACGCCTTGCGCGGCCGCCACGGCGCGACGCACCGCGTCGGCTTGCGGATAGGGCTTGTCCTCCCAGCCGGTGCGGCCGCGGAAGTCCGCCTCCACCGCCAGCAGGAAGGGCTCCACGTTCTCCGGGCGGCGCAGGACGTCCAGGCCGTCGACCAGCTTCATCACGGTCTTCGGGCGCAGCTCGAACACGCGATGCACCAGTCCGTGGTAGCGCGCCACGCGCACTGCCAGGTCGCGGTAGCGATTGGGTATGCGCAGGCGCTCGGTCAGGGCGCGGATCAGGTCCACCCCGCGTTCCTCGTGCCCGTGATGGCTGGGCAGGATCTCCGGGTCGGTGGTGCCCTTGCCGAGGTCGTGCACCAGCGCGGCGAAACGGACCTCGGGTGCGTCGGAAAGCCGAGTCGCCTGGTCCAGCACCATCAGGGTATGCACGCCGGTGTCGATCTCCGGGTGGTAGCGCTCCGGCTGGGGCACGCCGAACAGGCGTTCGATCTCGGGGAACAGGACGGCGAGCGCCCGGGCCTCGCGCAGCACCTCCAGAAAACGTCGTGGTGCGGGGCTTCTCAGGGCCTTCTCGCATTCCGCCCAGACGCGTTCGGGTACCAGGGCGTCGACCTCGCCGGAGGTGACGAGCTCGCGCATCAACGTCAGCGTGTCGGGCGCGACCTCGAAGCCCCATGGCGCGAGCTGGGCGGCAAACCGCGCCACGCGCAGCAGGCGCACCGGGTCCTCGGCGAAGGCGGGGGAGACATGCCGCAGTCGGCGCGCCTCCAGGTCGGCTTGGCCGTTGTAGGGGTCGATCAAGCGGCCGTCGGCATCCTCGGCCATCGCGTTGATGGTGAGATCGCGGCGTTCGAGATCGTCCTCCAGCGTGACCTCGGGCGAGGCGTTGAACTGGAAGCCGTGATAGCCGCGTGCGGTCTTGCGCTCGGTGCGCGCCAGCGCGTATTCCTCGTGAGTTTCGGGATGCAGGAAGACTGGGAAGTCGCGCCCGACCGGCCGAAAGCCATTGGACTCCATCGCCTCCGGCGAGCTGCCGACGACGACGTAGTCGCGCTCCGTAAACGGGCGCCCTAGCAGGCGGTCGCGAACCGCACCGCCGACGAGGTAGGTCTGCATGGCGGCTACCGGTTCACCCTTCGGATCAGCCGCGGCTGGCCCCGCGATTGAGCGTGCGCAGGTGCTGCATGCGGGCCTCGCGCCCGGCGCCCCCACCGCCCAGATAGCTGGGGGCGATGGATTCCAGGCGGGTCGGGCAGGGCAGCTGCTGTTCGCCGTCGCAGACCGAGTCGATGGTCAGCGAGGCGAAGTTGTCGCGCGACAGCGGCTTGCCGGGCACGAACTCGAGCACGCTGGCCTGCAGCTTGCCGGCCCAGTCGGGCAGGCCGATTACCGGGCGCCGGTGGCCGGAGACCCGGCCCACATACCGCACCAGGTCGCCCAGGGTGTAGGTCTTCGGGCCGCACAGCTCGAAGCCCTGGCCGAAGGTATCCTGGTCTTCCAGGGCCTCGACGAAGTGCTCGGCCACATCGCCCACGAACACCGGGGCGAAGCGCGCCCGGGCGCGGGCCAGCGGCATCACGGGCGAGAATTTCAGCAGCGTCACGAAGCGGTTCAGGAACGAGTCTTCCGGCCCGAAGATGACGGAGGGACGGAAGACGGTGACCGCCAGGGATTCGCTGGCGAACACGGCCCGCTCGGCCGCACCCTTGCTGCGCAGGTAGTGGCTGGGGGCGTCGTCCATGTCCGCCTTCAGCGCGCTCATCTGCAGGAAGCGGCGCACGCCCTGCGACTCGGCGGCGGCCAGGGCCTTCTCGGTCAGCTCGGTGTGGGCGGCGCGGAAGCCGGCGCCACTGTGGCCACGCTCGTTGAGGATGCCGACCAGGTTGATCACCGCGTCCTGGCCCGCGAACAGGCGTTCCAGGGTGGCGGGATCATGGGCGCTGCCCTCGACCAGGTCGACCTCGGGGTTGACCAGGAGGTCGCGATGGCGGTGCGGACGGCGCGACAGCACGCGGACCTTCAGGCCGCGGTCAATCAGTCGGCGGATGATGTGGTGGCCGACAAAGCCCGTGCCGCCGAGCAGGCAGACATTGCGAATCGAATCGATCGACATGGGGCAAGGTCCTTCCGAAAGCGAATGCGGATCGTCTTATACTCGGGTGACCCGCATTGTTCAAACTAGCAAATAGTTGACCTGTGTTTCCCATGGCCTGTTTCCGGGTCACCAATCCGAGGCGCCGACATGACCGAACTGACCGCGATCAACCCTGCGACCGGCGAGACGCTCGCGCGTTACCCCCGCATGGATCGGGACGGGCTGGAGGCCGCCCTGGCACGCGCGGCCAGTGCCGCACCGGACTGGGCGGAACGCCCGGTGGCGGAGCGCGCCGCCCGCCTGAACGACCTGGCCGGGGTGCTGCGCGACGCGCGCGAGACCCTGGCGACCACGGCCACCCGCGAGATGGGCAAGCGGCTGGTCGAGGCGCGCGCCGAGGTCGACAAGTGTGCCAACGCCTGCGAGTACTACGCCGAGCACGGCCCGGACTTGCTGCAGGACACGATGATCGCCTCGGATGCGAGCCGTTCCTTCATCGCCTGGCAGCCACTGGGGACCGTGTTGCTGGTGATGCCCTGGAACTTTCCTTACTGGCAGGCCTTTCGCCAGGCGATCCCGGCCACGCTGGCCGGCAACACCGTGCTGCTGAAGCACGCCTCCAACGTCCCCGGTTGCGCCGCGCACCTGGAGCAGGTGTTCACGGCGGCCGGTTTTCCCGAGGGCGTGTTCCGCAACCTGCCGGTTGGCTCCGATGCGGTGGAGGGCATCATCTCTGACCGTCGCGTGCAGGGCGTCAGCCTGACCGGCTCCGAAGGCGCCGGCCGCGCGGTGGGGGCTGCGGCCGGCAAGGCCCTGAAGTCCTCGGTGCTGGAACTGGGCGGCTCGGATGCCTTCGTCGTGCTGGCGGATGCCGATCTCGACCACACCGTGGAGCAGGCGGTACGCGGGCGCTTCCAGAACAACGGCGAGACCTGCATCGCCGCCAAGCGCTTCATCGTCGAGGAGGCCATCGCGGATGCCTTCGTCGAACGCTTCCAGGCGGCCATCGAGGCCCTGGTCATCGGTGATCCGATGGACGAGGGAACGAACATTGGGCCGCTGGCGCGCGATGATCTGCGTAGCGAGTTGCACGACCAGGTGACCCGCAGCGTGGCGGCCGGCGCCCGCCTGGTGGCGGGTGGCGAGCCCCGCGACGGGGCCGGTTACTTCTACCCGCCCACGCTGCTGGATGCCGTGGAACCCGGCATGGCGGCCTTCGACGAGGAGACCTTCGGCCCGGTCGCGGCGGTCACCCGGGCGCGCGACGCGGATCATGCCATCGAACTCGCCAACCGCTCGCGCTTCGGCCTGGGCGGCAGCGTCTGGACCGCCGATCCGGTACGTGGCGAGGCCCTGGCCCGGCGTCTGGAATGCGGCTGCGCCTTCGTCAACGGCATCGTCAAGAGCGACCCGCGCCTGCCCTTCGGTGGCGTGAAGGACTCCGGCTACGGCCGCGAACTTTCTGAACTCGGCATCCGCGAGTTCCAGAACGCCAAGACCATCTGGGTCGGTTGATTGAGTGGATCCAGCTCGGGTCTCAGGTGACCAACCTCACCAGCCGTTTCGTTTGTTGCGTTTGGGTCTCGGCCAAGCCTATATTGACGAGAACCAGCGAGGAAACGAAACCATGAGCGCTGCTGAACAGGACAACATGCTCCCGGACCCCGAGGCCGCCACGCTGGCGCGGGAGGGCGCGACGCAACTCGCGCGGTTGTTGGCCGAAAAACCCGCAGCCGAGCGCGCGCAGATCCGCCTTGACGGTACCGAGATGATCGTGCCCCGGCAGGCCGTTGTGCTGTTAAGGGAGATCCTTGGCCAGATGGCACGCGGCAACGCCGTGACGATCGTTCCGACCCATGCGGAAATGAGCACTCAGGATGCCGCCAATATCCTCAATGTCTCGCGGCCCTTCGTGGTCAAGCTTCTGGAGAACGGCGAGATTCCTTATCGCAAGGCGGGGACACATCGGCGCATCCGCTACGAAGACCTGATCGAATACAAGGCTCGCATGGATCGTGACAGCCGCGAAGCAATGGATGCTCTGGCCGCACAGGCGCAGGAGCTGGGTATGGGTTACTGACGCGTGCGTTTCGTCGTTATCTACGACGCGTGCGTCCTGTATCCGGCCCCCCTGCGCGATCTCCTCATACGGCTGGCGCGCACAGGCCGGATGACATTCCTGGGGAACGCAAGGATCGCCGTGCTATGAGCGCTGATGGTCGTCGTCACCAAGCGCCTGCGCCACTGCTTCGCTGGCAATGCGCATCACTTCAATGCGGGCGTAACGCTTGTTGTTGGCCGGGATGATGTGCCAAGGCGCGTATTCGGTGCTGGTGCGGATGACCATCTCGTTGACCGCCGCCTTGTAGTCGTCCCAGCGTTCGCGGTTGCGCCAGTCCTCGTCGGTGATCTTGTGTTTCTTGTACGGCGTTTCCTTGCGCGCCTCGAAGCGCCGTAGCTGCTCGTCGGGATCGATACTCAGCCAGAACTTGAGCACCGTCACGCCATGTTCGGCCAGCTGTGCCTCGAAGTTGTTGATCTCGTGATAAGCGCGCCGCCATTCCCCTTCCGCGGCGAGCCCCTCGACCCGTTCGACCAGCACCCGGCCGTACCAGGAGCGGTCGAAGAGGGTCCAGTAGCCGTCGCGCGGCACCTGCCGCCAGAACCGCCAGAGGTAGTGATGCAGCGCTTCTTCGTCATTCGGGGCGGCGATCGGGATCACCTGGTAGAGCCGGGCATCGAGCGCCTCGGTGAGCCGACGGATGGCGCCGCCCTTGCCGCCGGCATCCGCGCCCTCGAACACCACAACCACCGAATGACGCGCCTCGAACCCCAGCCAGCCCAGCCGGTTGATCGCTGGATCCAGGGCCTTCTTTCGCTTCTTGTATTCCGGTCGGTCGATCGCATGGCTCTGGTCCACCTGATCGAGAATGGTTACCTGCGCCGAGGCGCTCTCGGGCAGCGCCGGGGCGTGCGAGGTGCGGATGGGTTCCGCAGGGTCGGCTGAGGACAAACGGGCCTCGATTGCGCGCAGCAGGGTCCTCCCCGCCGTCAGGTCGCGAAAACGCCGATCGGTTGCCTCGATCAGATACCAGGGCGAATGGCCGGTATCCGTCTCGCGGATGACTCGGGTGGCGAGGTCGGTGAACGCCTCGTAGTGCTCCGCCGCCTTCGCTGTCTCCGGCGCCATGTGCCAGTGGCTCTGCGGATCCTTGCGGCGTTTCTCCACCCGCCGGGCCTGTTCGTCCTGGGGCAGGTGCAGCCAGAATTTCACCAGCAGCGCCCCGTCGTCGATCAGCATCTGCTCGACCTCGCGGATGCGTTCGAGCTCCGCGCTCACTCCATCGTCGTCGATGCGCTGTTGCTGGAAGTCCTCGATCAGCCGGGCGTACCAGGCGCCGAACATCACGCTGATGTTGCCGGCCGCGGGCATCTTGCGCCAATACCGCCACCAGCGAGGGCGCTGAAGTTCTTCGTCGGTTTCATCCCAGAACACATGGGTCTGCACCCCACGTGAATCCAGCCACTCGAGCAGCTGGTTGAGCATCTCGCCCTTGCCGGCACCGGCCACCCCATGCAGCAGCAGGATGACCGGCAATCCCCGGTGGCGGGCCTGACGCTGGGCCTGCAGGAGGGCGAGACGCAAATCGGGCTCGGCCTGCTTGTAGTCGGCCTTACTGACGGAACGCCCCAATTCGGCAGCTTCGAACATCCGCAACCTTCTCTGTGTCATGAGACCGAGAGCACCAAGAGGATCACCGTAGCACAGGGGCCTCGCCGCGCCGCGAGGCCGACCCCCGATCCCGGCTTCGCCGCTCGTACACGTCCCATAAACCGTGACACGTGGACCCAGCGACCCTGGTCCTTCACTTTGCCTGAGGGCATCGCTGGGTCCGGCCCAATGGCTGTGTGCAAGCCAGGTCCGTAGTATCGGAGGGTGTCTGGCTCCCAGACCTACGAGCGGGCGCGGTAGAGGGCGAGTTCCAGGCGGTGGTGGCGGTCGGCGTGGTCGCGTTTCTCGAGGATGCGGGCGATCAGGGGCTGGTCCTGATCCAGTAGCCGGGCGGCGAGGCTGTTGCGGTCGCGGGGTAGGTAGCCCAGGTGGTGATCCATCCAGCGCACGGCGACGGCCTGGCCATCGTGGGCGTTGGTGCGTTCGCGTTCCACGGTCAGGGCCTGGCCGCGCTTGAGGATGTCCCACAGCTTTGGTGCGTCGTGGTGGCGGAAGCCGGCCAGGGGAATGCGGTCCAGGAGTTCTTCGGTGGTGGCGGTGTGGTTGTAGGTGCCGCGCTTGGCGTAGTAGCCGGCCAGCGGGGGGATGGGGCGTGCTTGACGGGTCTGCGACATGGTCGGGCTCCTTGGTGTGGCCTGGATGCCCGTTGTAGCACTGGGGGTGGCTCACAGAATGAGCCACCCCCGGAAATCTCTCTTGATCAGTTGGATTGGGTGTACTGCTGACTGGCGCGCGCGAGGTCGTCGGCCACGCGCTGGCGCAGGTCGGCGGGCGCCAGCACCTCGACGCCTGGGCCGTGGCGCAGGATCTCCTGGACCAGCTCGGTCGGGTCGGCGTAGGGAATACGCAGGCGATACGCGTCGCCCTCGTATTCGCCGATCTGCTCCGGGTGCCAGATCTCGTCGGCGACCCAGCGGGCATGTTCCGGGGTGAAACGCAGCACGGCCCATTCCTGTGCGGGACCGGTGAAGATGCCAAAGGCGTCTCCGGTATGAGCGTCCAGGATCGCCTCGTCGATGGTGCGGTAGGCAGACTCCACCGGCTGCACCGAGCGGATGCGCTCCAGGGCGAAGGTGCGCAGGTCCCGGGCCTGCTCGCACCAGGCGATCAGGTACCAGTTGTCGCGGTAGTAGAGCAGGCGCTGCGGGTGCACGACGCGACAACTCGCGGCGTCCCGGGCACGGCCGTGATACTCGATCTCGACGGGGTGTTCGTCCAGGGTCGCAGCGGCCACGGCCTGAAAGCTTTCGCCGCGGCTGCCGCGCTGGGCCAGCGGCTGGATGTGGATGCGGCGGCGCACGGTGTCCGGCTGGTGCCCGCCGCTGGCGAGCAGCTCGCGGATGCGGCCCTTCAGCGGCCCCAGCGTGGGCGCCAGCAACCCGGGCTGCACGTCCTCCAGGAGTTGCTCCATGGTCAGCAGCGCGAGCAGCTCGGATTCGTTGAACCACAGACCCGGCAGCTCGAAGGCCGGGGCATCCTGTGTGTAGCGGTAGCCGTTGGCCTGGGCATCGTATTCGATGGGCGCCTGCATGAAGTCGCGCATGTATTCGAGGTCGCGCTTGACGGTCGCGCGCGAGACCTCGAGGCGCTCCATCAGGTCCGCCAGTGAGGGCGGCCGCCGCCCCTGCAACAATCGGTGCAGGTGAAAGATGCGCTCGGCGCGGTTCACGGGCGGGGAAGGGGTCGATGCATGCCCGGGGACGCTACCCATTCGCCCGGGGCCCCGCAAGCGACGCGCCGGGGCGCCGGATGCCCGCCGGGTCGGGTGTGGCGGTTGCGGGCGACCGTCCCGGTGGTCAGTGGAGGCGCCGGCTGACGCGGATGATCTCCTCGTCGGAGGCGAGGATCTCGCGCTGGAAGCCGTGGCGTTGGGCGAGCGCGAGCATGCCGCCGTTGTGGCGCAGCACCTCGCCAAACAGTTCGCGCAGGCCGGCGTTGCGGGCCGAGTCGATGACGGCCTCCATCAGGAGGCTGCCCACGCCGCGGCTTTGCCAGGAGTCACTGATGACCACGGCGAACTCCGCGCTCTCGCCGTCGGGTTCGGTGGTGTAGCGGGCGACGCCGACCTGTACCTCCCGGCCTGCGTGGTGGTCGACCGCGATGAAGGCCATCTCGCGGTCGTAGTCGATCTGAGTGAAGCGCACGAGCATCTCGGGCGTGAGTTCGTCCATCGAGCGCATGAACCGGAGATAGCGGGACTTCTCCGACAGGCTGCGCACGAATTCCTGCTCGATGGCAGCGTCCTCGGGCCGGATCGGCCGGAGCTCGAGTTCATGGCCGTCGCGGGTGGTGACCTTCCGGGCCATGTGGCCGGGATAGGGGTGGATGGCCATGTGCGCGTAGTCACGGCCGTCGTGCGCGGGATCGGCCAGTTCGATGCGGGCGTCCACGGCCATCACGCCGTTCTCGCCGGCCTGCAGGGGGTTGATATCCAGCGCGGCGAGTTCGGGCAGCTCGCAGGCCATCTCCGAGACCCGGAGCAGGACCTGTTCCACCGCGCCCTCGCGCACCGGGGGCGCGCCGCGAAAGTTGCCGAGGGTGCGCGCCGCGCGAGTCTGCGCCATCAGGCGCCGGGCCAGCGAGGGGTTCAGCGGCGGCAGGGCGACGGCCTGGTCGCCGATGACCTCCACCGCGGTCCCGCCCAGTCCGAAGGCGATTACCGGGCCGAACACCGGGTCGCGCGAGATCCCCACCAGCAGTTCGCGAACATGCCCGACCTCGGCCATGCGTTCCACGCTCACGCCTTCGACCTCGACCTCCGGGAATTGCTCGTGGATCTGGTCGAGCATCTCCTGGGCCTGCTGGCGCACGGCCTGCACGCTGCGCAGGTTGAGTCGTACACCGCCGAAGTCGCTCTTGTGGGTGAGGTCGGGTGCACTGATCTTGAGCGCGACCGGGAAGCCCAGGGTCTCGGCGGCGAGCATCGCGTCGGCCGGGTCGCGGGCGAGGATACTGGGACTGCAGGGGATGTGGAAGGCGGCCAGCACGGCCCGGGACTCGCGCATACTCAAGACCTTGCGACCCTGGCTGCGCGCGTGCTGCAGGATCAGCTGCGCGCCCTCGATATCCGCGGGCTGGTCATCGCTGCGGGGGCCGGGGACCTGCAGCAGCATGCGCTGGTTGCGTCGGTGTTCGATCAGCCAGGCGAAGGTCTCGACCGCGCCCTCGGGCGTGCGGAACTGGGGGATCCCTTCCGCGTCGAAGCGTTTCCGTGCGCGGGCCACCAGCGGGTCGCCCATCCAGCAGGCCAGCACCGGCTTGTGGCTTTTGCGGGCCTGTTCGATCACGGCCTCGGCACAGGCGTCGGGATCGGTCATGGCCTGCGGGGTGAGCAGGACGCTCGCCATGTGAACCCCGGGGTCCGCGAGCACGATGCGCAGGGCTTCGCCATAGCGTTCGGGGGTGGCGTCGCCGAGGATGTCCACCGGGTTGCCATGCGACCAGTGGGCGGGCAGCAGGGCGTTGAGCGCCTCCAGCGTGCCGTCGGCCAGCGTGGCCAGGTTCAGGCCGAGGTCGGCGGCCCGGTCCACGGCCATCACGCCGGGTCCGCCGCCGTTGGTGAGGATGGCGAGATCCTCGCCGCGCAGGCGCACGCCGCTGGCCAGTGTCTGGGCTGCGGAAAACCACTGCGACACGCGCTCCACCCGGACCACGCCGGCGCGCTGCAGGGCCGCGTCGAACACTGCATCCGAGCCCATCATCGCCCCGGTATGGGTGGCGGCCGCCTGGGCGGTGGCCGCATGGCGAGCGGACTTGAGGACTACCACGGGCTTCATGCGCGCGGCGGCGCGCAAGCCCGACAGAAAGCGCCGCGTGTGGCGGATGCCCTCGACGTACAACAGGATGCCCTGGGTCTCGGGGTCCACCGCGAGGTAGTCCAGCAGCTCGCCGAAGTCGACGTCTGCGGCGTCGCCGGTCGAGGCCACGCTGGAAAACCCGATGCCGGTGGGCTCCGCCCAGTCCAGGACGGCGGTGATCAGCGCCCCGGAGCTGGAGATCAGCCCGAGCTTGCCGGGCAGCGCCTGGTTGTGGCTGAAGGTCGCGTTGAGCCCGATGCCCGGGCGCATGATGCCCAGGCAGTTGGGGCCGATCAGGCGCATGCGGTAACGCTGCGCGATCTCGACGCATTCCTGCTGCAGGCGTTCGCCCTCTCGGCCGGCTTCGGCGAAGCCGGCCGAGAGGATGACGGCGCCGCGCAGGCCCGCCTCGCCACAGTTGCGCAGGATGCCGGGGACGGCCCGAGCCGGGGTGGCGATCAGCGCCAGGTCCACCATGTGCTCGCCGGGTTTCAGCTCGGGCACGCAGTGCAGGCCCTGTACCTTGGCGTATTTGGGATTTACCGGGAGCAGGGTGCGCTTGAAGCCGGCCGCCAGGAGGTTGGCCAGCACCGTGCGGCCGACACTGCCTTCGCGTTCGGAGGCGCCGAACACGGCGACGCCGCGCGGATTGAACAGCTTGTCCAGGATATGGGTTCCCATGCATGCTCTCGGTTATGACGTGCCAAGTGTCTTCATAACATGAATCTAGCGTTCTTCTCGCCGGACGCCGGCCTTGAGCACGACAATGGTCCCGGCCACCCGGAATGTCCGGAGCGGCTGACCGCAATCCGTGATCAGCTGGTGGCCAGCGGGCTGGATCCGTGGGTCCTGCATCGCGAGGCATTCCCGGCGACGCGGGCAGACCTGCGCCGGGTTCACACACGCGACTTTATCGACACCATCCAGCAGCACGTTCCGGAAGGGGGGCGGGTGATGCTGGATGGCGACACGGCCCTGTCGCCGGGGACTCGCGAGGCCGCATTGCTGGCGGCCGGCGCGGGCATTGGCGCGGTGGACTGGGTGATGGGGGCGGCGAACCGGCGGGCCTTCTGCGCGGTACGGCCGCCGGGTCACCATGCTCGTGCCGACCGGGCGGCCGGGTTCTGCCTGTTCAACAACGTGGTGATTGCCGCCCGCCATGCACAGGAGCGCCATGGCGTGGGGCGCATCGCCATCGTCGACTTTGACGTGCACCATGGCGACGGCACCGAGTCCCTGGTGGCGGGTGATGCCGCCATCCTGTTCGCTTCCGCCTTCGAGCATCCGGCTTATCCCGGGTCGGGCATCCCGCCGCTGGCCGACAACTGCCTGAATGTCCCGGTACCCGGCGGATCGTCGGGGGAGCAGTGGCGCGACGCGGTGGCTGGGGCCTGGTTCGATGCGCTGGACGCCTTTGCCCCGGAACTCGTGCTGATCTCCGCCGGATTCGATGCCCATCGCGAGGACGAACTCTCGCGCCTGTTGCTGGCCGAGGATGACTACGCCTGGATCACTCGTGAGCTGGTGGCCCTGGCCGAGCGTCACGCCGGTGGGCGCGTCGTCGCCATGCTGGAGGGTGGCTACGCCCTGAGTGCCCTGGGGCGTAGTGTGGTGGCGCATATGCGTGCCCTGGCCGCCCTTTGACCTGCCCCGCTTGCGGCGCAGCTGCCGCGTATGGGTGGCGCCGCGTTCATGGTTGAGCGGGGGCCGCCTTGTTCAGCGGTTGCGTTCGCCATATACCGACGCGGCGAGGCGGGCGCCGCTGGCGAGCGCTACGTTCACCAGTACCAATACGGGGGCAAAGGGCTGATCCAGAGGCAGGCTGAGGCTCCAGGCGATCAGGAAACCCGCCAGGGCGATGGCCTGGGTCCACAGGAACAGCCCGCGCAGATCGCGCGCGAGATAGGCCGCACCCCAGGCGGGCAGCAGCAGGGTCGCGAGGGCGGCGGGCAGGCCCAGGACCATGCTGCCCAGCACGACCGCGGCGACCAGCCAGCCGATCTCGGTGAGTCGTTGCCACGTGGGCGGGGGGCGTGTGGCGGGGACATCGGGAGCGAGCTGCGCATGCCGCCATACGCGGTACAGTCCGGGCGCGAGCAGGATGCTGGCGACCGCCAGTACCGCCACCGCCCACAGTTCGTTCGGTCCGGCAAAGTACAGCTGGCCTTCGGCCCAGGAGGCTGCCGCCAGGCTGGCCTGGGAGAAGTTGGCGGCCAGTAGGGTCACGGCCGCAAGGCCGGCCAGAAACACCCCCAGCGGCAGGCGCTCGCGGTCCGCGCTGCGCTGCAGCAGGGCCATCACGCTGGAACCCAGGACGAGCGCCACGAACAAGGCCGGCCAGTGCAGCACCGAGGCCACGACCCCGCCGACGGCGGCCCATTGGCCGAGCGCGAGTGCCTGCCAGACCGAGCCGCGCAGGAACAGTCCGGCGCCGGCGAGAGCCAGCACGCCGGTGATCAGCAGGCCTGCCACGAAGGGCATGAGTAGCAGGTCACCCAGCATGGATGTATTCCGTCAGGGGGTGGCGCTCGACCCCGGCGGCCTCCAGGAAATCGTCGTCATGGCTGGTCATCAGCAGTGTGGTGCCGCCTGGCAGGCCAGTGATCAGCTCGATCGCATCGTGGCGCACCTCGGCATCCAGATGATTGGCCGGCTCGTCCAGTAGCACCAGACGCTCCGCCGGCGGGCGCGTGGCATGGCTGGAAAGTGCCGCGGCCAGGCGCAGCAGTTGCCATTGCCCTCCGCTTAGGCGGTCGAGCCGCCGGTCCATCAGGGCGCGCACGCGTGCCTGTTCGGGTGGTTGCGCCCCCATCGCCCGGAACCAGTCGTGTCCGGATAGCGGCCAGGGCTGGCGGCGCGGGTGGTCCTGCGCGAGCAGGCTGATCCGGGCTTGGGGGGCAAGTTCCAGGTGACCGTGATGCACCCGCGCCTGTCCCGTCAGGGCCTTCAGCAGAAGCGATTTTCCAATGCCGTTGGGCCCGGTCAGGGCCCAGCGCGAGCCGATCGGCATTTCCAGGGTCAGCGGCCCCAGCACCGGCCGGTCAAACCCCAGCCGGGCCGACTGGAAACGAAGGATCGGTTGAGCGGGGTCGCGAGACATCCGGGTTCCGGTGACGGGGTGCGCGAATGATAACGGACCGGTGGAGCGATTCGGGTCCGTCGTCAGGGGATGCGGGCCAGCGCCTCTGCGGGTGGCCGCGGCGTGATTACCGTTGAGGGAGGGTTCCCGCCCAGGTGGTCATCAGCTTCAGGTAGCCGTCCAGCGCCGTGTCGGCTGGAGGCTCGAGTGCTACCGCATGGCTCGGCCAGCCCAGGTGCCGTTCCAGGAACTCTGCGCCGCGTGCGGGCTGGAAGGCCGCGTAGAGGACCGTGCCCTCGGTGCCTTCCAGGTCGCTCACCAGGCTGCGCAGATGACGGGCGGTGGGCGGGATGCCCGGGGCCGGTTCCAGATAGCCCACGATCTCGACCGGCAGCCACTCCTCGAGGTAGTCGAGGTCCTCGTGGTAGACCACGATGCGCTGGCCCGGCTCGACCTGTTCGGCCAGGGCCTTTGCGTGTTCGTGCAGGCGCTCGGCGGCGCGCTCGGCGCGTTCCGTAAACGTGGTGGCATGCTCCGGGCGCAGCTCGCCCATGCGCTCGGCCAAGGCCAGCGCGATCTCCGCCATGCGCAGCGGATCGGCATTGAAGTGCGGGTTCCCCTCTTCGTGGACGTGGCCCATGTTCGGGCCGTCCATGGTGATCGAGCGGCGTAGCTCGATCATGTCCGCCGCACGGAAGTGGCCCGGTTGGCCCGAGTTGATGGCGCGGTTGCGGGCGCCGCTCTGGGCGGCCGGCAGCCAGCCTTCCTCAAGTCCGGCGCCGATCTCGAGCAGCATGTCGGCGCGGCGCAGGGCGGCCATGAAGCTCGGGCGGGCGTCCAGATAATGCGCGTCGCGATCCGGCGGTGCGAGGACGCGGACCTCGGTCTCGTCGCCGCCGATCTCGCGGGCCAGGACGCCCAGGGTAGAGGTGGTGGCGACGATGTTCAGCCCGGCGGCGGCCTGCGACGGCAGCAGGAGCAGGGTCAGCAGCACCACCGAGGCGAGGGTGGTGAGCGTTCGGGTCATGCGGGTGCGAGTCTTGCGATAGGACATGCGGGACTCCATTCAGATCGGGATAGGGGTGGAGGCCGGCAGGGCCGGAAGCAGCCCCGGCCGGCCTCGCGAGCTCGAGCGATGGTTAGAAGCGGTGGGCGCCGTGGGCGCCGAGGGCCACGTTCAGCTGCAGCATGAACTCCAGGCCGCGATCGCGATCGCCGTGGTCATCGACAAAGTCGTTCTGGGACAGTTGGGCGCGCAGGAAGACCGGCTCCACCGGGCGGAAGGTGACTTGGGCGGTGTGGCGATAGGAGGTGCCGAAGGACTCGCCGTCACCGCGGCCGACGTCGTTGCTCAGGCCCAGGGCCTCGGCGCGCAGGCCGGCTTCCCAGCGCGGGGCAAAGCCGTAGACACCCTGGACGTAGATGCCGTCCTGCTGGTTCTTGAACGACTGTTCGTTGCGTACGAAGCCCACCGGCCCGTTGCCGTCGGCTTCGAAGTTCACGTCACGGCGGTCGACATCGATCTCGCGGTAGAAGTACTCGCCCTGCAGGCGCCAGTCGCCATGGCCGTAGGCGCGGCCGGCACTGTATTTGTAGACGGCATCCAGGCCGGCGAACCAGGCGCTGCCGTCCCAGTCCTCGAAGCGCGTGGAGTGCTCGTCGGTGACCTGGTAGCTGCGGGCGTAGCCGCCGGAGACACCGAATTGTGCAGCGTGGTCCGGCCCGAGATCCGGCCCGATCTTGGCAAAGGCGGTGACCAGGCGTGGACCGGAGCGGTCGCGCAGGATGCGGTCCTGATCGTTCAGCGACGACTGGCCGCCTTCGTAGTTGGCGATCCCGCTGGTCTCGCCCTGAAGCAGCTCCACACCCAGCTGGGTGTAGGTCGCGGTGGGGGCGAGCCAGGTCGCCTGTACGCCCTTTTCCAGCAGGCCGTGGTCTCCGAACAGGTACTCGTTGACCAGCGGGCGGTTCACGAAGTCCCACTCGTGCGGGTGGCGGTTGTTGATGTAGCCGATGTCAGACAGGAACTTGCCCGCCTTGAGCTGGAGGCCGCCGGGCAGGGCGCGGGTGGTCAGGTAGGCCTCGTCGACCTCGATGTCCTGGTCGTCGAATTCGATGATCACGGTGGCGTCCAGGAGGTCGCCGAGACGGGCCTGGAAGCCCAGCTCCGAATGGCCCAGATTGAAGCCGTCGTCGAGGCCGTGGTCGTCGCCATTACCATGGCCGTGATCGTGGCCGTCGTCGAAGCCGGCGGGCGAATCATTACCGTGCGAGAGCTCGTTGTAGTAGATGCCCTCGAGGATCAGGGAGACGTCCATGCCCCAGGCGGACTCGTCGTCACCGGCGGTCCATTGCGCCGCGGCGGTTCCGGGGGCGGCGAGTGTCAGGCTGGCCAGCGCGGCGAGGACGGGGCGTGAGAACGGGGTGAGGGGCATGTCGGGCTCCTGGTTGCGTGGCAGTCTGCCGGTCCGGGCAGTGCCGATCAACGAAATTGGACTGTTATAGCGTAACTCCTGATAAGGAGAACGTTATACAATAACAATTCAGGTTTCAACCCCCGATCGGGCGCTCCGGTGTGCTGCCGGTTAGTCGCCTGGAAGGCCGGCGCGGGCGAAGGCATCGCGCCAGGACTGCAGCTTCTCGTCCAGGCTCAGTCGGGCGTTGGCCGGGCTGGTGGAGGGCAGGCGCAGGGCCTCGACGCCCAGGGCGCGAGTCTCGTGGATCCGCCGCGCGCTTTCGGCGCCGTTGTGGATGATCACGCGCAGGTCCGGGGCCTCGCGGGTCAGGCGGGCGAGATCGTTGGGGACCGGGGCGCGGATGGCGCTGTCCAGGCTCCCCTCGCGCGAGCAGGCGCCGTACACATCCCAGAGGCCCACGCCGTGGTCGAGCAGGCGCTCGATGCGTTCGGGGTAATCCATTTCCGGGAAGGGCTCGCCCAGGATCTGTCCGACAATCGGCCAGAACTGGTTGCGCGGGTGGGCGTAGTAGGCCTGGGCCTCCAGCGAAGCGACGCCGGGAAAGCTGCCCAGCACGATCAGGCGGGTGTCCGCACGCAGGATGGGCAGGAACGCCTCGAGGGTCGGCGCGGCGGCGGTCATTGGAGGGCCGGGTTCAGGTGGGCTGTGCAGACGCGCGGCGTCAGGCGCGGTCCTGCTGACGCCGGCGGCAGTCTCCGCACTGGCCATGCAGCTCCACCATGCGCGAGTCGATGGCGAAGTCCTGGCCCTCGGCCTCGTGCTCCAGCGCCTGGCTGGCCGGCTCCGGGGTGTGGAACTCGGTGATCTGGCCGCAGCCGTCGCAGATCATCAGGGCCGACTCGTGGCGCTCGCCGGGGTGCGAGCAGGCGACGAAGCCGTTGAGGCTCTCGATACGGTGGATCAGGCCCTGCTCCAGCAGAAAGGCCAGGGTGCGGTACACGGTTGGCGGCTTGATGCTGTGATCATCGGAGGACAGCGCGTGGATCAGGTCGTACGCCTTGATGACGCCCTCGGTGCGCAGGATCTGCTCGAAGATGCGCCGGCGCTGCTCGGTCAGGCGAGCACCACGGGTCGCGCAGACGCGTTCGGCGTCGGCCAGGGCCTGTTCGATGTCCGGCGTCTTGGTCTCGGCGGCGGCAGTCATGCGCCTAGGATAGCCCAAACGACCACGGTGCCCGTAACCGCCTCGGTGATCAGGCGGGTTCGGCGGCGCGAGTGGTTTCGGTGTCGGGCTCGGTTGGATGGGTCGCCTCGGGGCGCGCGAAGACCTCGGCGGACCACCGGGCGCGTTCGGCGGCCGGCTCGATGTCGCGGGCCACCATGTGTGCATCCACCGCGAGGATGCGGTGGTCCAGGCCTTCGCCGTTGGCGATCTGGATGGCGAGCCCGGGCCGGGCGTTGAGCTCCAGGATCAGCGGCCCGCGGTCGGCATCGATCACCACGTCCACCCCCAGGTAGCCGAGCTCGCTCAGCTCAAAGCAGCCGGAGGCCAGTTCCATCAGCTGGTCCCAACCGGGGATTTGCAGACCGACAATGCTCTTTTCGCTGTCGGGGTGCTCGCGGCAGGGCCGGTTGTAGCGCACGCCGCCGATGGTGCGGCCGGAGCCGAGGTCAATGCCGGTTCCCACGGCACCCTGGTGCAGATTGGCCTTGCCGTCGGAGTCCTGGGTTGGCAAGCGCATCATCGCCATGACCGGGTAGCCGCGATAGACCACGGTGCGGATATCCGGCACGCCCTGGTGCGAGACCTCATCGAAGATCGAGGAGAAGCGCACCCGCTGCTCGATCATGGCGGCATCCGGTCGGCCACCCAGGCTGTACATGCCCGAGAGGACGTTGGCGATGTGATCGTCCAGTTCGCTCAGCTCCATGGCGCGGCCACCGGCCCGACGAGGCCGATCGCCGCGCCAGCCGTCGATCACCAGAATGCCGTCGCCGGCCGCGCCGTGGGCCGGCTTGATGACGAAGCCGTCTTCATAGTTCCGCAGCTGCTTCCGCACGTCGCGAATCTGGCGCAGGGTGCGTACGACGCCGTACAGATCCGGCACCGAGAGCCCGGCATCCAGGGCGAGTTGTTTGGTCTGCAGCTTGTCGTCTACCCGTGGGTAGAATCGCCGTGCGTTCCAGGCGGCGATATAGCGGGCATTGCGGGCGTTCATGCCCACGATGCCCTGCTCCTTCAGCAATCGCGGGCGGACGAAGCGCGGCAGCCAGGCGGGCATTAGTCGGTCCTCCGCATTGCGTCCTGGATCCTCCCGAAGCGGAACAGTTCGGTCAGGCGGTAGCCGGTGTAGCGTCCCAGCAGCAGGGTCACGGCCAGCAGGACCAGCAGCAATTCCGGGAACACGAACAACAGGTGTTCCAGCTGGCGGTTGGCCATCAGCCCGTAGGCCGCGGCCGCGACGGCCAGGCTGCCAATCCCCTGGGTGATGGCATCGGCGGGGCCGTGTTCCTCCCAGACCACCGACATGCGCTCGATGGTCATGGCGAGGATAACCATCGGGAACAGTGACAGCGCCAGGGCGCGCTCGAAGCCGAGCTGGTGCGACAAGATGCTGATGCCGAGCATGAGCATGATGACCACGCTGACCACTGCCGCCAGGCGCGGGACCAGTAGCAGTCTGAGGTGCTCGAGGTAGAAGCGCACCACGAGACCCAGCGACACGATCAGCGTGAACAGGATGATCCCGGCCAGCAGCTGGGTCTCGCGGAAGGACAGTGCGATCAGCACTGGCATGAAGGTGCCGAAGGTCTGCACGCCGATCACGTTACGCAGGAACACGATGATCATCGCACCCAGCGGTACCATCAGCAGCACCCGGTAGGTGTTCTGTGTGCCCAGCGGCAGGTTCAGGGTGGAGAAGTCGAGGAAGCGACTGTCCAGGGTGTCGCCGAAGCGCTGGATGGTCGCCAGGGCATCCTGCACCCCGCGGGCCACCGCAAAGCGCACCTCCGCGTTCTCGCCGTTGGATATCTCCAGGAGCGGGGCGTCGCCGTGCGACCAAACGGCCACGTCGGAGGGGTACTCGATTTCGCCGCTCTCCGGGTCGATGGGCACCCAGCGCCGCGTGTTGTGAACCTCCAGCCAGGTCTGCGGTTCGATGTCGCGGCGCCCGTCGACCAGGCGCAGGGCGGTCACTTGCCGAGCCGGGATGCGGGCCGTGGCCAGCAGCTCGATCAGGGTCTCGGCCCGGCGGGCGCGATTGTCGTCGCTCTCGATAAACACGGCCGCATTGGAAGCCGGTGCGGCATTGGCGAGGTCATTGACCAGTACCGAGGCAAAACTCTGGATGTCCGAGGAGCGTCCGCGGACGTCATCGATCAGCGCCTCGGCGGCCGAACGGAAGGGTTCGGTCCAGTCGGGCACGGCCACTGGCCCCGGGTAGTCGGCCTCGGAGCGGTCGTCTCCGTCACGGTAGAGCGTGGCGCGGTAGTACAGCACCTGTTCGCCGCGCGGCTGACGGGTAGTCCACTGGGCCAGGCGATCCTCCGCCTGGAGGACGGTGTTCAGGCCGTAGCCGCGGGATACGAAGCCTTCGTCCAGGATGGAGAAATTCGGCAGGCGGTGTGGGATTCGAAGCTGCACCGTGGTGGCCTCGCCGGTGGCCTGAAAGCGCACGCGAGCCTCCACCTGCCAGGTCTCGGCGGTGGCGTCCGGCTGCAGGGGCATCCCCAGCGCGCTGACCTTGTAGGCGAAGACCCCGAGTCCGATCGCACTCAGCAGTACGATCAGGATCGGCAGGTGGAAGCGCCTCACTGGTCATCCGCCGCGCAATTGGGTGCGCGCAGATGTTCCTCCCCGGAGTCCACCAGGATGTGTCCGGCCATGTGGCTGCGCCCGATCAGGGCCTGGTAGGTCAGGGCCGTGCGGTCGATCAGGCTGGTGTCGGCGGTCAGGAGCTGGTCCCCGATGCAGAACTCCATGCGCACCACCGGACGCTCCTGCGAGTCTCCGCTGTGCCTGCGAATGCGCACGATGCGCTCGATGGGTCGCTCTAGGGTGATGCGTGCGTCCTCGTCTTCCGGATCGATGATCTCGAAGCGGATCCAGTCCTCGCCGTCCCTCTCGAAGCGCTCCTTGTTCAGCGCGTTCAGCGAGGAGGAGGTGGCGCCGGTATCCATGCGCGCCTCCAGCGCAACGCCTTCCTCGGCGATCAGGACGTTCTCCACGACACCGAGGATGGCCAAGGAGGCCCCCGACTCGTGGGCCGCGGCGGATTGCGTCTGGACCGCCAGGCCAAGCAGCATGGTCAGCAGGATGGATTCGGTTAAGCTGGAACGACGGGTGGCTGGGGCAGTCACGCAGTCTCCTGAAGGTTACAAAATAGCGAAGTTTAGCTGATCACAGTTCCCGTCCTCTGTTAAGGGGGTCACAAAGCCGGGTAAACGCCGATCACTGTTTCCCCGGAGTCCAGGAGTTGCCATGCGCTGGGTAGTCGATCTCGCCAATTTGACCATGAACGATGTCGCCCGGGTGGGTGGCAAGAATGCCTCGCTGGGCGAACTGCTGGGTCAGCTTGGCGCCGCCGGGGTGCGCGTGCCGGGCGGATTTGCCACGACCGCGGATGCCTATCGCGCCTTGCTGGCGAAGGACGGGCTGGACGCGCAGATCAAGGCGCGCCTGGCGGACCTCGATATCGACGACATCGAGGCCCTGCGCGCGGCCGGGCGCGAGGTGCGCGGCTGGGTCGAGCAGGCCGAACTGCCGGGCGAGCTGGAGGAGGCGGTGCGCGAGCACTACGCGCAACTGGGCGATAACGTGCCGGTGGCGGTGCGTTCCTCGGCCACCGCCGAGGACCTGCCCGAGGCCTCGTTCGCCGGGCAGCAGGAGACCTTCCTCAACGTGCGCGGTATTGATGCTCTGCTGCAGCGGCTGCGCGAGTGCTTCGCCAGTCTCTACAACGACCGCGCCATCGCCTACCGCGTGCACAACGGCTTCGCCCATGACGAGGTCGCGCTGTCGGCCGGCATCCAGCGTATGGTGCGCTCCGACGTCGGTGCCAGCGGTGTGATCTTTACCCTCGATACCGAGAGTGGCTTCCGCGATGCGGTGTTCATCACCGGGGCCTGGGGCTTGGGTGAGACGGTCGTGCAGGGCGCCGTGAACCCCGACGAGTATCAGGTCTACAAGCCGGCGCTGGCGGCCGGAAAACGCGCCATCATCGGCCGTGCCCTGGGCACCAAGGCCGTGCGCATGGTGCTCACGGAGGACGGTACCCGCACCGAGGACACCCCGACGGACCTGCGCCACCGCTTCTGCCTCTCGGATGCCGATGCCGAGCAGCTGGGCCGCTATGCGGTTGCCATCGAGCAGCACTACGGACGGCCGATGGACATCGAGTGGGCGCAGGATGGCGAGACCGGCGAGCTGTTCATCGTGCAGGCGCGTCCGGAGACGGTGGAAAGCCGGGTCGAGCTGGGTGCGGGCGAGCGTTACGAACTGGCGCCGCACGACGCCGAGCCGGTGGTGACAGGGCGTGCAATCGGCTCGAAGGTGGGGGCCGGTATCGTGCGCGTGCTGGATTCGCCGGATGCGATGCACACCATGGAAGAGGGCGACATCCTGGTCGCGGACATGACCGACCCCGACTGGGAGCCGGTAATGAAGCGCTCCGCTGCGATCGTGACCAACCGCGGCGGACGTACCTGCCACGCGGCGATCATCGCCCGCGAGATGGGCATCCCGGCGGTGGTCGGTTGCGGTAACGCAACCGAGGTTCTCTCCGATGGGATGGAGGCGACGGTCTCCTGCGCCGAGGGCGACGACGGACATGTGTACCCCGGCAGGCTCGACTACGCGGTCAAGAAGACCGAGATCGGCGAACTGCCGGAGTTGCCGGTCAAGCTGATGCTGAATGTGGCCAACCCCGGGCGGGCCTATGCCTTCTCGCAGTTGCCACACGCGGGGATCGGTCTGGCGCGGCTGGAGTTCATCATCAACGGCACCATCGGCGTGCACCCGCTGGCGCTGCTGGACTATGCCGAGGACCCGAATCGCCTGGAGCCCGAGGTGCAGGAGCGTATCGCCGAGCGCCTGCATGGCTTTGATGATGGCCCGCGCGAATTCTTCGTGCGCAAGCTGTCCGAGGGTATCGCGACGCTGGCGGCCGCCTTCGCGCCGGAGCCGGTGATCGTGCGCCTGTCCGACTTCAAGTCCAACGAGTACGCCCATCTGATCGGTGGCGCTGGCTACGAGCCGCAGGAAGAGAACCCCATGCTCGGCTTTCGTGGGGCCTCGCGCTACCGCTCGGAGGTCTTTCGTCCGGCGTTCGCGATGGAGTGCGAGGCGTTGCGCCGGGTCCGCGACGAGATGGGCCTGGACAACGTGCAGATCATGGTCCCGTTCGTGCGCACCCTTGTCGAGGCCGAGGACGTGATCCGGGTGCTGGGCGAGGAGGGCCTGCGCCGCGGCGAGCAGGGCCTGAAGATCGTGATGATGTGCGAGATCCCGTCGAATGCCCTGCTGGCGGCGCGCTTCCTCGAGCATTTCGACGGCTTCTCCATTGGCTCCAACGATCTGACCCAGTTGACCCTGGGGGTCGACCGCGACTCCGGGCTGGTGGCGGATTCCTTCGACGAACGCAACGATGCGGTGAAGGCGCTCTTGAGCATGGCGATCCGCGCCGCCCGCCGCGCCGACAAGTACGTCGGGATCTGCGGGCAGGCCCCTTCCGACTATCCGGAGCTGGCGGTCTGGCTGATGAACGAGGGTATCGATTCGCTGTCGCTGAACCCTGATTCGCTGTTGTCCACCTGGGAGCAGCTGGCCAAGGGCGGGGGGCCGGGAAATGGCTGAGTCCGTCGCCCAGTGCCCGCAGGTCTACCTGGTCTCGGATGGCACCGGGATCACCGCAGAGACCCTGGCGCGCTCACTGTTCACCCAGTTTCCGGATGTCGACCCCGCCTGGCACCGGCTGCCCTTCGTGCAGACGCCCGGGCGCCTGGCCGCCGTGTTCGCCCGGGTCGAGGCCGGGCCGCAGCCCGCCCTGGTGGTGGCCACCCTGGCCAATGCCGATCTGCGGGCCGATCTTCGCCAGAGCCCGGTGCCGGTGATCGACGTCTTCGGCGAGCAGGTCGAGCGGCTGGAGAATCTGCTGGGAGCGACGGCGCAGTCGGTCTCCGGGCGCGCCCACGGCATGGGTGACGTCAGCCGCTATGACCGGCGCATCGAAGCGCTCAACTACACCCTGGCGCACGACGATGGGTTGGCCGTGCAGGACCTGTCGGTGGCCGACGTGGTGTTGCTGGGTGCCTCGCGTTCCGGCAAGACGCCGACCAGCCTCTATCTGGCCATGAACTACGGGCTGTTCGCGGCGAACTACCCGCTGGTCCCGGAGGACCTGCGCCAGGGCGACATCCCGCACATGCCGGAAGGGCTGCGCGGCCTGGGTGGGCGCCTGGTGGGGCTGACAATCACCCCGCAGCGGCTCGCCCAGATCCGCGAGGGCCGCCGGCCCGACAGCCGCTATGCCAGCCTGGCCCAGTGCCGGGCCGAGTGTGCGGCGATCCAGGAGTTCCTCGATAGCTGGCAGATCCCGCATCTGGACGTGACCGAGCTGTCGATCGAGGAAATCGCGACTCGCGTACGCGACTGCATGGATACCCGCCGCGGCGTTTGAGCAGTGTCTCCCTGGGAGACACTGCTTCATTCGCACGACCGCGTTGGTGCCCACGGAGCGCGTTGCGGCTCGTTTATGTAGCTCGGCTACACCTCACTTACCGCGCCTTGTCACCGAACAAAATCGAGTCGAGCGCGTACGGGCGACTGGATCCGCGTCTCCCTCGCTTGGCATCCCGCCGGGCTTGCCGGAGAATGGGCGCGGTTAACTCGCTGCATCGCAAGGAGTCTGCATGCCCGCCACCGGAACCGGACAAGAGATCGCCATCTTCCTCGTTGGCGTTGTCTTCGGGATTTATATCATCCTGTTGATTTTGAGGACGATCTTCGGCCTGGTGCGGGCCGATTACTACAACCCGATCTCGCAGACCATCGTGATGCTGACCGACCCGCCGTTGCGGGTGTTGCGGCCCGTGATCCCCTCGGTCGGGCGGGTGGATCTGGCCGCGATCGTGCTGATGATCGTGCTCAAGTTCATCGAAATCTGGTTGCGCGTGCTGATTGTGGGTGTGGATGCCGGGGTCGGGATTATCCTGGCCGTGGCAATCCGGGAACTGCTGACCACGGTGATCTGGGTCTTCATCATCGCGCTTATTGCCGAGGTGGTGATGAGCTGGCTTCAGGCGGGGGGCGGTTCCGCCAATAACCCCATCATGCGGCTGGCGGGAGCGGTGAACCGCCCCATCCTCGGCCCTCTGCGCCGGGCCCTGCCGAATACCGGCGCGATCGATTTTTCGCCAATGATCGCCTTGGTCGGGCTTTATATCTTGCTGATTATCGTGCGCTCTTTTTGAGGTAGATCGGCGCCCGCGCAAAATGCGCGGGGCGGCCTTGCCAGTTCGGGTGCAAAACGGGCTAGACTCGGGACGAGGGGCCCCTGCGGCAATGCCGCCGCCAGGTCCCCGTTTCTCAAACGGAACAGGAGTCAGTCATGGCAAGAGTGCATCGGGTCATCACCGGCTTTCTCGTCGCATTGGCGGCGGTTGCTCTCGGAAGCTCGATCGCATCCGCCAACGAGGCGGAATTCGACAATTACGTCGTCTACTACAACGTGATCAACACCACCTTCCTGTCCCCGGAGGTCGCGCGGGCCTATGACGTGCGGCGCAGTTCCAACCGGGCCATGGTCAACATCAGCGTGATGGAGCGGGGTGACAACGGCTTGCAGGCGGTCTCCGCGGAAGTCAGTGGTTCGGCCACCAACATGAATGACCAGATGCGCAGTCTGCGCTTCCGCGAGATTCAGGACGGTGATGCCATCTATCACCTCTCCGAGGTGACGGTGCGCGGCGGGGAAACGCTCGAGTTCCAGATCGACATTACGCCGGCGGACAGCGATCGCACGCTGCCGGTTCGGTTCACCCGCGACTTTTACGCCGACTGAGCCCCGCCGCGGGGCCCGCGAACGATGCCCCGCTCGTCCGGGCGGGGCATCACAGCACCAGGCGTAGCAGCATCCATGCGCCGTACAGTGCGACCCCGCCGCCGGCGATCCGGCGGACCCAGGGGCGGCGCACGAAGGCCGCCAGGCGCGCGGCGAACACCCCCATCAGTAGCAGATTCGGCAGCGTCCCCAGGGCGAAGGCGCCCATCAGGGCGGCCCCTTCCAGCGCCCCGCCGGCACTGAGCGACCAGGCCAGCACGCTGTACACCAGGCCGCAGGGCAGCCAGCCCCACAGCCCGCCGACCATCAGCGCCTGACCGGCATGGCGCACTGGCAGGAAACGCCGGCCCAGCGGCTCGATGCGGCGCCACAGCACGCCACCGGCCTGTTCCAGACGGGCCAGGACCGGCCACCAGCCCCCGAGATAGAGCCCGAGCAGGATCAGGAAGACGGCGGCGATGCCCTGGAGGATCGCCTGCCCGGCGGGCAGGCCGCCGAGCAGGCTAGCCCCCAGCCATCCCGCCAGCGCGCCGGCGACCACGTAACTCGCCATGCGTCCGAGGTTATAGGCCAGCAGGAGGTCGAGCCCGGGTCCGCGGCGGCCGTGGCCCATGGAGATCGCGCCGACGATGCCGCCGCACATCCCCAGGCAGTGCACGCCACCGAGGATGCCTACGGCCAGGGCCGCCAGCAGGGTGCCCGGATCACTCATCAGAAAGCGCCTCGGTCAGCGAGGGTCGGCCGCATCGCCGAGCACCTCGTGCTTGGTGCGGATGAAGGTCGCGTGCGGGATGTAGAGCAGGTCTGCCAGGTGCCGGATTACCGCTTCCTGGCGCTTGTTGAGGTCGCGGTTGGCCCAGGCGGCACGCCACAGGGCGCGCATGATGTCGGTCTTCTGCTCGGCATCAAAGGATGCGTTCACTTCGCGCACCATGGGGTGGATGGAGATCAGTTCGTCGCTGTCCTCCTGGGCGATCTCCAGCATCGCATCGGCGGTATCACTATCGAGCCGGAACAGTTCGATCAGGCTGGCGCGCACGGACTCCAGTTCCTCGGCGTGCAGATCAAAGTCGGCCCGGCAGACCTCCATGATCAGCGCCGCCGCGGCGCGTTGCAGGCGCTCCTCGGGGGCGCCCTCGGGGCGGTCGCTGCGTTCGGCGCCCAGCAGGCGCTGCCAGTGGCTGCGTAGTTGTTCGATCAAGTCAGGGTCTCCGTGGTCTTGCGCTGTGCGGTATGGTGCCCGAATGGAACCCGCCCGGCCCGAATCCCCCGATCTTCTCCTGCTCTCCGGCGGCATCGAGAGCAGCGCCTTGTTGGCGCAGGAGCATGCCGCCGGCCGCTCGTTGCGCGCCGTGTGGGTCGACTACGGCCAGCGTAATGCCGCGCGCGAATGGGCCGCCGTGGAACATTTGGCGGGCGTGTACGCGTGCATGCCCATTGCCCTGGATCTGCAGTCCCTGCGCTCGGCGTTTACCCGTCGCAACGACTGGGTCGGGCATGTGCCGCTGCCGCAGCGCAATCTGTTGGTGCTGGCCCTGGCGGTCAACCTGGCCGAGCATCACGGCGCGGCACGCATCCTGCTGGCGCTGAACCGCGAGGATCAGGGGCATGGTCCGGGGTCGCAACCGGGGTTTGTGCAGCAGGTCTCGGAGCTGGCCGCAGGTCTGGTGCCCGGCCTACAGGTGGAGGCCCCGCTGATCGAGCGGACCAAAGCCGAGATCATTGCCGCCACCGACCCGCTGGGGATCGACTGGCGCCACACCTGGAGCTGCCTTCTGGCACAATCGCGCCAGTGCGGGCGTTGCCCGCAGTGTCAGGCCCGGCGTGCCGCGTTCGCCGCGGCCGGCATCCCTGACCCGACCGACTACCGCGAAGCCCCCCGATGACCGATCCCGCCATTCCCCGTCATGTCTCCGAGCGTCTGGAGATCGCCATCCTTACCGGCGAGACCCTGCAACTGAACTGGGTCGAGCCCAATTCCAGCCAGGCCTGGTGGGGCAAGGTGACCCCGCGCGAGGTGCGCGAGGCGGACGGGTGCCACTGGCTCGACGGGGAGTGCGAGGGCCGTACGGTACAGATCCGGCTGGACTTGATCCGCAACCTGCCGACACCGGTCAAGTAGCAGCCTCCACGCCTCCCGGGTCGCTCAGGCCGGGCAACAGGTCCGCGAGCGATTCCAGCAGTTCGAAGTCCTCCGAGTGCATGGGCTCGCCGCGCTCGTCCGGGTAGCGCATCCCCCGCAGTTCGGCGATCCCCGCTCCGGCGGCGCTGGCCAGCGCCAGCAGGTTGTCGTCCACCAGCAGCGTACGTTCCGGAGCGTACGGTGTGACCCGCTGCAGGCGTTCCCAGAAGCTGCCGTCTTCCTTGGCGCAATCGAGGTCGTGGGCGGAGACAATGGTATCCAGGCGGTCGCCAATGCGGGTGAGCCGGTGCTTGAAGGCGTAGACCTGCGGGTGGGCGTTGGTGACCAGCACCCGCCGCCGCCCGGCCCTTTGCAGGGCACCCAGGATTTGATCGGCATGCGGTTTCAGGGCGATGTGGTGGGCCAGTTCGCGTTTCAGGCCGAGGATGTCCAGACCGGTAAAGCGGGTCCAGTGATCCACGCAGTACCACTCCAGCTTGCCGCGCACCCGCTGCATTTCGTCCTCCAGGCGGCGGCGCGCGCATTCCGGGTCATCCGGTTGGCAGCGGATGTATTCCTGCGGGATCAGTTCACGCCAGAAGCGATTGTCGAAATGCAGATCCAGCAGCGTCCCGTCCATGTCGAACAGCACCGTGTCGATGCGATCCCAGGCGATCGCGGCGGGCGGTCGCGGATTTTTTTCGGGGTTTTGCGGGTCCACAGCTAACGGCTACACGAAAGAGGGTGACGACGATGGCCCCCATGGTACCCCAATCGCGGTTCCTTCCCGCGCCCCTGCTCCTTGCGCTGATGGCGCTGCCGCTGGCGGTACAGGGAATGGACCCCGGTGACCCGGACTACGACCCGCTGGAGGATGACAGCCTGTGGGGCGAGACGGTCTCCCCGGACCAGACCCAGACCACCAGTCCGGAGCTGACCTTCCTGCTGGAGGAGCCGGACCGGACTCCGCATCACCACCAGAACCAGATCCGCATCACGCAGTCCTCGCTGGAGGATGGCTGGGCCGATCTGCGCCAGTGCCACAATGATGTGGCGGCCATTCGGCGCATGGTCATTGTGTACAATGAAGCCAGAATCGACGAGCTCCAGGTCGAGTCCACCCGCAACATCGAATCCGCGCGCGCCGAGGGCGATCGCGTGGACCTGCGCGGGGTGCAGCGGGACGCCGAGGTCTGCGTGACCGCGCGCATGAAGATCGTCGAGGATGAGGGGGATGGCGTCTATCGCCTGGAGAACGGCCCGTTCGTGCGCCGCTTCCTGGATGGCTACTTCCCGATGCGCGTCACCATGGCCGTGAGCTGGGGCGATCTTGACCTGCGTCTGGCGGAGACCGAGCCGGCCGACCAGGAGGGGTTCGAGGTGGTCACCTCCGATCACGGGTTCATGTTCGACACCCTGTTCGAGGGCGAACTGCGCACCCTGGTGCGGCTACGCAACAGCCATTAGGGAAACGCTGACGCATTTACCCGCTCGCGCTTGACGTGTTTGCGTGCAACCAAGGTGCGGCGCTGCCGTGCAGTCCCTATGCGGCAGGTGAGCCGCAGCGCCGCGCGCGCGAAAAGGCGGCGGAGCCCGTAGGGTGCCAACGCGAGCGTGTACATTAAGCAGCGTTTTCCTAAGCGTTTTCCTACATGTCTCCCGGAGGGCGCATGAGCCGAGACAAGCCGGATGTCCAGGGCCGCCGTACGGTCGCCAGCAGCCGCCTGTTCGAGGTGGAGGAGCTGGATCTCGAATTCAGCAATGGTGCGCGCACCTGCTTCGAGCGTCTGGTCAGTCGTGGCCATGGGGCGGTGATTATTGCCCCGGTGCAGGCCGACCGGACTGTCCTGCTGATCCGTGAATACGCCGCCGGCACCCACCGCTACGAGCTGGGTCTGCCCAAGGGACGGATGGAGGCGGGCGAGGACATCCTGACTGCCGCCAACCGCGAGATCATGGAGGAGGTCGGCCACGCCGGGCATCGCCTGACCCACCTGGGCGCGCTGACCGTGGCACCCGGCTATATGGCCCACCAGACCCATCTGGTGCTGGCCGAGGACCTGTATCCGCAGGCCGCGGAAGGCGACGAACCGGAGGCGCTCGAGGTGGTCCCCTGGTCGCTGGACCGGCTGACCGAGCTGGTCGCCCGGGAAGATCTGACCGAGGCGCGCTCCATCGCCGCGCTGTACATGGTGCGCGATTACCTCGACGCTTGAGCGCAACCCTGCCAAGCTAGGCGGAACGTTCCGGGAAAACGGGAGTTCCCCATGCATGCTCCGCCGAAGGATTCGGCTCTTACTGCCCTGATGCACGAGGTGGCCGCGCTGGCCGACCTGGCTGGCCATGCGATCCTCGAGCTCTACGAGACGCGCTTTGCGGTCACCGAAAAGGCCGATCATTCGCCGCTCACCGAGGCCGACCTGGCTGCCCACCGAATCCTTGCCAATGGGCTGGCCGACATCGACCCCGATTGGCCCGTGTTGTCGGAGGAGGGGCAGGACGTGCCCTTCGAGCGCCGTCGCCAGTGGCAGACCTACTGGTTGATCGATCCCCTCGACGGCACCCGCGAGTTCGTCAAGCGCAGCGGCGAATTTACCGTGAACGTGGCCCTGATCCACGACCACGAGCCGGTGCTGGGCGTCGTCTGGTGTCCGGTGCTCAAGCGCCTGTACGCCGGTCATCGCGATGGCGTGGCCATTCGCCGTGACGAGGATCAGCCCCCGCGGGAAATCGCAGTGGCGCGCGACCGTATTGGCACCGACCACCCATTGGTGGCGGGCAGCCGTTCGCACGGGGCGGAACGACTCAAGGTGGCCCTCGACCGTTTGGGGCCCCACGACCTGGTCAGCATGGGCAGCTCGATGAAGCTGTGCCTGGTAGCCGAGGGAGCTGCCGACATCTATCCGCGTCTGGGGCCCACCAGCGAGTGGGATACCGGCGCGGCGCACGCCGTAGTCCGGGCCGCAGGCGGACGGGTGACGGATCTCCACGGGCAGGAGCTGCGTTACAACACGCGCGAAAGCTTGCTGAACCCCGAGTTCCTGGTGTGCGCGGGCAACCCCGACGGCTGGTTGCGCCGCCTGGGGCTTCCCGACGCCTGAGTCCCGCGCTCCGTGTCAGGCGGCGCCGTTGGTCCGCGACGGGGCCACCGGCTCCGGCGTGATGTCCCAGATGTGGTTGGCGTAGTCGCGGACCGTGCGGTCGATCGAGAAGAAGCCCATGCGCGCGACATTCAGGATGGCCGCTTCGGCCCAGGCAGCGCGATCGGCGTACAGGGTGTCGGCGCGGTCGCAGGCCGCGGCGTAGGCCGGATAGTCGGCGATGACGAAGAACGGGTCCTCGTGGCGCAGGTAGCGCCCAAGGTCGCCATGGGTCTCCGGGTCGTCGCAGGTAAAGAACCCCGATTCGATCATCTCCACCGCGGCGGCCAGGTTGGGCTGCTGCGCCAGGATGGCCTCGGGGCTCGGGCCGCTGCGGCGATGCTCGACCACCTCGTCGGCAGTCATGCCGAAGATGAAGATGGACTCCTCGCCCACCGCGTCGCGGATCTCGATGTTGGCGCCGTCCAGCGTGCCGATGGTCAGGGCGCCGTTCAGTGCCAGCTTCATGTTGCCGGTGCCGGAGGCCTCGAAGCCGGCCGTCGATATCTGTTCGGAGATATCCGCCGCCGGGATGATGATGCTGGCGGAGCTGACCTCGTAGTTGGGGAAGAACACGCACTTCAGGCGGTCACCGATCGCCGGGTCGTTGTTCACGATATCGGCGACTTCGTTGATCACCTGGATGATGCCCTTGGCGCGGGCATAGCCGGGTGCTGCCTTGCCCCCGAACAGGACCACGCGCGGCGGGACGTCCTCGCCGGCGCGGATGCGCTGATAGAGATCCACCACGTGCAGGAGCTTTAGTAGCTGGCGCTTGTATTCGTGGATGCGCTTGATCTGCACGTCGAACATCACGTCCGGGTTCAACTCCACGCCGGTGCGCTCGCGGACCAGGTCGGTCAGGCGCTGCTTGTTGGCGCGCTTCACGTCCATGAACGCCTTTTGCAGTTCCGGATCCTGGGCGTAGGGCTCCAGCGCGCGCAGACCGTCCAGGTTGTACTGCCAGTCGTTGCCGATGCGCTGGCCCAGCAGGTCGGTGAGCGCGGGATTGGACTGGATCATCCACAGCCGCGGGGTCACGCCGTTGGTCACGTTGACGAAGCGCTCCGGCCACAGGTTGTAGAAGTCCTCGAACAGGGTCTCCTGCAACAGCTGGGTATGCAGCGCCGCCACGCCGTTCACGCGGTGCGAGCCGACGACGGCCAGGTGCGCCATGCGTACACGGCGACCGTTCCCCTCGTCGATGATGGAGAGCCGCGCCAGGCGTTCGGTGTCGCCGGGATAACGGTGGCGGACCTCTTCCAGAAAGCCGTGGTTGATCTGGTAGATGATCCCCATGTGCCGCGGCAGCACGCGCTCCATCAGCTCGACCGGCCAGGTCTCCAGGGCCTCGGGCATCAGGGTGTGGTTGGTGTAGGCGAAGGTCTTCCGGGTCAGTTCCCAGGCACGCTCCCAGGACAGCTCATGCGCGTCCATCAGCAGGCGCATGAGTTCCGCCACAGCAATCGCCGGGTGGGTGTCGTTCAGCTGGATGGCGACCTTGTCGGGCAGGGCGTCGAGGTCATAGCCCAGCGCCAGATGGCGATCCAGGATGTCCTGCAGCGAGGCGGAGACGAAGAAGTACTCCTGCTTCAGCCGCAGTTCCTTGCCGATCGCGGTGGCGTCGTTGGGGTACAGGACCATGGAGATGGTCTCGGACTCGGCCTTGTCCGCCACCGCTCGGATGTAGTCGCCCTCGTTGAAATAGCGCAGGTCGAAGTCGCGAGTGGCCTTGGCCGCCCACAGGCGCAGGTTGTTCACGTTGCGTCGGCCATAGCCCGCGGTCGGATAGTCGTAGGCCATGGCCAGGACTTCCTCGCCATCTTCCCAGGTGTAGCGGGTCTCGCCATTGGGGTGATGGTGCTCGACCACGTAGCCGTAGAAGTGCACCGGATACTTGCGGTCCGAGCGCGGGAACTCCCACGGGTTGCCGTAGCGCAACCAGTTGTCCGGGTGCTCGACCTGCTGATAGGGCTCGAACTCCTGGCGGAACATGCCGAATTCGTAGCGGATGCCGTAGCCATAGCCCGGGTAGCCCTGGGTGGCCAGCGACTCGAGAATGCAGGCAGCCAGGCGCCCGAGGCCGCCGTTGCCGAGGGCCGCGTCATCTTCCAGGTCGAGGATGGTGTCGAGGTCCACGCCGAGATCGGCCATCGCCTGGCGGGCCGGTTCGAGGATGCCCATGTTGCGCAGGTTGGCCTCGAGCATGCGCCCGATCAGGTACTCCATCGACAGGTAGTAGACACGCTTGACGTCCTCGTCCGCGAACTGGCGGCGGGTCAGCAGGCGGCGTTCCACCATGCGTTCGCGGATGGCGAAGGCCAGGGCCTCCATCCAGTCGCGCTCGGTGGCCTGGCGCGGGTCTTCGCCGACCACGCGGACCACGGCATCGCGGATCGATTGCCGCAGGCCCTCCACATCGTTGGGGAGGTTGGGCAGGTGCGTGACTTCGGGGGCGGCCATCGGGCGGATCTCCAAAAAGGGGTAGACGCGCCGCGACCCGGGTTTATCCCTCCCGGGCGACGGCGCGATAGCCGATATCTGTTCGGCAGTATATATCGTCGAAATGAATCTGTTGCACGGCCGCGTAGGCCTTTTCTTGCGCGGCCTTCACGTCCTCGCCGAGGCCGACCACGCACAGTACGCGGCCGCCTGCGGTGACCACCTGACCGTCCGGCTTCGTCGCGGTGCCGGCATGGAACACGCAGGCATCGGGGTCGTCCGTCACCGCATCCAGGCCGGTGATCGGATCGCCCTTGCGGTAGTCGCCGGGGTAACCCCCGGCGGCCAGGACCACGCCCAGGGCCACGCGCGGATCCCAGCGTGCCTCCACCTGGTCCAGGCGACCGTCCAGCGCGGCCTCGACCAGTTCGCTCAGGTCCGATTCCAGTCGGCTCAGGATCGGCTGGGTCTCGGGATCGCCGAAGCGGCAGTTGAACTCCAGCACCTTCGGGTTGCCGGCCGCGTCGATCATTACGCCGGCATACAGAAAGCCGGTGTAGCGCTCGCCGTCCGCGGCCATACCCTGCACGGTCGGCTCGATTACTTCGCGCAGGATGCGCTCATGCAGGGCATCTGTCACCACCGGTGCGGGTGAATATGCACCCATGCCTCCGGTATTCGGGCCCTGATCCCCGTTGTCGCGGGCCTTGTGATCCTGTGAGGAGGCCAGCGGCAGCACATGCTCCCCGTCGACCATGCAGATAAAGCTGGCCTCCTCGCCGGTCAGGAACTCCTCGATGACCACGCGGTGCCCGGCCTCGCCAAAGGCATTGCCGCCCAGCATGTCGTGGACGGCCGCGCGCGCCTCGTCCTCGGTCTGCGCCAGGATCACGCCCTTGCCGGCGGCCAGGCCGTCGGCCTTGACCACGATGGGCGCACCGTGGGCGGCGATGAAATCCAGCGCGGCTTGTTCGTCCTCGAAGCTGCCGTAGGCGGCGGTCGGGATGCCGTGGCGTTGCATGAAGTCCTTGGCGAAGCTCTTCGAGCCCTCTAGCTGCGCCGCCTTCGCGGTGGGACCGAAGCAGCGTCGTCCGGCGGCGCGGAACGCATCCACTACACCGGCGACTAGCGGGGCCTCCGGGCCGACGACCGTAAAGGCCACTGCCTCGCGCTCGGCCAGGGCCAGCAGCGCGTCGATGTCGGTGACGCCGATCTCGACGTTCTCGCACTTTGCCTCGCGCGCGGTCCCGGCGTTGCCGGGGGCCACCAGGACACGCTCGATTCGCGCGGACTGCGCCAGCTTCCACGCCAGGGCGTGTTCGCGGCCGCCGTTGCCGATTACCAGTACGTTCATGGGAGGTCCCGGGTCAGTGGCGGAAGTGGCGCATGCCGGTGAACAGCATGGCGATGTCGTGCTCGTTGGCCGCGTCGATCACCTCCTGGTCGCGCATCGAGCCGCCGGGCTGAATCACCGCGGTGATGCCGGCCTCGGCGGCGGCATCGATGCCATCGCGGAACGGGAAGAAGGCGTCCGAAGCCATCACCGAGCCGGCCACCTGCAGGCCCTCGTCGGCGGCCTTGATGCCGGCGATGCGCGCGGAGTACACCCGGCTCATCTGCCCGGCACCGACCCCGATGGTCTGTTCGTCGCGGGCGTAGACGATCGCGTTGGACTTTACGTACTTGCCCACCTGCCAGGCGAAGCAGAGGTCCTTCATCTCCTGTTCGGAGGGCGCGCGCGCGGTCACGGTCTTCAGCTCCACATCGGCCAGGCTGCCGCGATCGGCATCCTGCACCAGGAGCCCGCCGCCGATGCGCTTGTAGTCGAGGCCGGGACCGACACCCGCCGGCGGGATCTCGAGTACGCGAACATTCTTCTTGGTGGCCAGGGCGCGCAGCGCGCCCGGGGTGATCTCGGGGGCGATGACTACCTCGACGAACTGGCGGCTGACGATCGCGTGCGCGGTGTCGCCGTCCAGCGGGCGGTTGAAGGCGATGATGCCGCCGAAGGCCGAGGTCGGGTCGGTCTGGAAGGCGCGCTCGTAGGCCATCAGCTGGGTCGGGGCGACCGCCACGCCGCAGGGGTTGGCGTGCTTGACGATCACGCAGGCCCCAGCCTCGAACTGGCGCACGCATTCCCAGGCGGCATCGGCGTCGGCCAGGTTGTTGTAAGAGAGTGCCTTGCCCTGGTGCTGGCGGTAGCTGGCCAGGGTGCCGGGTGCAGGCTGAGGATCACGATAGAACGCGGCGCGCTGGTGCGGATTCTCGCCGTAGCGCAGGGTCTCGATGCGTTCGAAGGTGGCGTTCAGCTGTCCCGGGAAGGGAGCCGCTTCGCCATCCTCGTCGAGGGCCGAGAGGTAGTTGCTGATGGCGGCATCGTAGCGCGCTACGTGATCGAAGGCCGCGACCGCCAGGCGGAAGCGCAGCGACTGCGGCACCTCGCCATGGTCGCCGATGGCCGCGGCGATCTCGCTGTACTGGTCCGGGCTGGTGGCCACGGCCACGTCGCGGTAGTTCTTGGCCGCGGCGCGCAGCATCGCCGGGCCGCCAATGTCGATGTTCTCGATGGCGTCTTCCAGACTGCAGCCGGGACGGGCCACCGTCGCCTCGAAGGGATATAGGTTCACCACCAGCAGGTCGATCGGCGGGATGTCCTGCTCGGCCATCACCGCGGAGTCGATGTCGCGCCGGCCGAGCAGCCCGCCGTGGATGCGCGGGTGCAAGGTCTTGACTCGGCCATCCATGATCTCGGGGAAGCCCGTGTGCGCGGAAACCTCGATTACCGGAAGGTTGTTTTCGGCCAGCAGGCGGGCAGTCCCGCCGGTGGACAGAAGCTCGACGCCGCGTTCATGCAGGGCGCGAGCGAGCTCCACGACGCCGGTCTTCTCGGAGACCGACAAAAGGGCGCGCTGGATAGGGCGGCTGGGGGTCATGCGGGGCCTCGGGATCGCTGCAAAACGACCATTATATCGAACGCGCGGCCCGGATGGATCGGCATTCGGAGTCGCGAAGCCGAGGTCGCCAGACGGGCCCTCAGCTTGTAATTTTTGCGCAAAACCTTCAGGGTATAAAAACGATTTCGGACACAACGCCCGCGTTCAGACGCATCGCGCGGCGCCGTAAACGATCCCCGAGCCAGGCGGGATGGGCCCGCCAGACCACGGCTCGGCATCCGGGTACCGATTGCCCTCCGGATGTGCAGGAAGAACCGGCCAGGCCGGTGTCGGGTGCTGCGAACAACGCACCCGGCGCATTGATACCCGAACACCGGGCGGCACCCGCCTGGCTCGATCGGGCTGCTGGCGAGACCGCCGTGTGATGCGGAGGTCGCGGTTTACTGCGTTTGCGGGGTGTTGTGCCGGCGGATCGGCCCTGGGTCGGTTCGGACACGCTATAAACAGCAGCAAAGCCAAGAGGAACCAGCATGGCAGCGAATATCAAGAATGATCAGGACTTCGGCGAGAAGCCGACCGAACGTCGCGATACCGAGAACTATCTCAACGAGTACACCACCGGCTTCGTCGACAAGTGGGATGACCTGATCGACTGGGACAACCGCGCCAAGAGCGAAGGCACCTTCTTCATCGAAGAACTGAAGAAGCGCGGCGCCAAGCGCGTGCTCGACGTCGCCGCCGGCACCGGCTTCCATTCCGTGCAGCTGCGTGAAGCGGGCTTTGATGTGGTGACCGCCGACGGCGCCCCCGAGATGCTCGTCAAGGCCTTCGAGAACGGTCGCAAGCGCGGACACATCCTGCGCACCGTGCAGGCCGATTGGCGCATGCTGAACCGTGATATCTACGGTCGCTACGACGCCGTCGTCTGCCTGGGCAACTCGTTTACCCACTTGTTCAATGAACACGACCGCCGCAAGGCCCTGGCCGAGTTCTACTCCGCCCTGAACCACGATGGCGTGCTGATCCTCGACCAGCGCAACTACGACACCATCATGGACCACGGTTACTCGTCCAAGCACACCTACTACTACTGCGGCGACAACGTTCAGGTGCAGCCGGCCCACGTTGACGAAGGCCTGGCGCGCTTCCAGTACAAGTTCCCGGATGGCTCCGAGTACTTCCTGAACATGTTCCCGCTACGCAAGGCCTATGTCCGCCGCCTGATGCGCGAGGTCGGTTTCCAGAAGATCGAGACCTACGGCGACTTCCAGGAGACCTATCGCGAGAGTGATCCGGACTTCTTTATCCACGTGGCCGACAAGCGTTATATCGAGGGCGAGGAACGATGAGCGAGAACTACTCCGACGTAGTCGAAACCGCTCGCGACTACTACAACAGCGAGGACGCCGACACCTTCTACAAGATGGTGTGGGGCGGTGAAGACCTCCATATCGGGCTGTACGAGTACAAGGACGAGCCGATCGGCGACGCCAGTCGTCGCACGGTCGCCCATATGTCCGACCTGTTGGGTGAACCGCAGCCGGAATGGCGCGTGCTCGACATGGGCGCCGGTTACGGCGGCGTGGCCCGCTACCTGGTCGAGAACTACGGTTGCGACGTCACCGCGCTGAACCTGTCCGAGAAGGAAAACGAGCGCGATCGCGAGATCAACAAGGCGCGTCATCTCGACGACAAGATCACCGTGGTCGATGGCTCCTTCGAGAAGGTCGACGAGCCGGACGCGTCCTATGACGTTGTCTGGTCCGAGGATTCCTTCCTGCACAGTCAGAACGAGGCAAAGAAAAAGGTGATCCAGGAGGCCGCGCGCGTCCTGAAGCCGGGTGGCTGGCTGATCTTCACCGATCCGATGCAGACCGACGATTGTCCGGATGGTGTGCTGGACCCGATTCTGGCCCGCATCCACCTGGATTCGCTGGCGAGCCCGGCGCTGTACCGCGAGGCGGCCAAGGCGGCCGGCTTGGAAGAGGTCAGCTTCGAGGAACACTCCAGCCAGATCTCGACCCACTACGGTCGCGTGAAGCAGGAGCTCGAGTCCCGCGAGGACGAACTGAAGAACTACATCTCGCAGGACTACATCGACCGCATGAAGCAGGGCCTGCAGCACTGGGTCGATGGCGGCAACTCGGGTTACTTGACCTGGGGCATCTTCCGCTTCCGCAAGCCGGCCCGCTAGGCCGGTTACGGAAGCGACCGGGAGGGCGGTCCGCCGTCAGGCGGGCAGCCGCTTCCAGACCCCGTTCACGCGGCCTTCGAGCGGCTGGAAACGGGTCTTGTATTCCATCTTCGGCGCCTGGTCGATCCAGTAGCCGAGATAGACATGAGGTAGGCCCAGGCGGTGCGCATGTGCCACCTGGGTCAGGATCGCGAGGGTGCCCAGGCTGCGACGTGGCTGGTCCGGATCGAAGAAGCTGTACATCGCCGACAGCGCCTGCGGGGTGCGGTCGGTGACGGCCACCGCGACCAGCGTGTCGGCCTGGCGGAATTCGATCAGATCCACTGGCCCGTTGCGGTGGGCGAGCATCCCCGCGTATTCCTCGTGTCCCATCTGCTCCATGCCGCCGCCGGTGTGACGGGCGGTCTGGTAGCGCGAGAACAGTGGCATGTGCTCGTCGAGATCGGCAGCAGGTGTCGTTCCGGGCTGCTCCGGCGGCCGCCGGATGGCAACCGCGAGATCGTGGTTGCGCTCCAGGCAGCGGCGCTGGCTCCGGTTCGGGCGAAAGGCCGCAACCGGGATGCGGACGGGCACGCAGGCCGTGCACTTGGGGCAGTGATGCCGATAAACAAACTGACCACTGCGGCGAAAGCCCTCGGCCAATAATTGGCCGAAGCGCGCGCCGCCCAGGCCGACCGCGGGGTCGACCAGCAAACTCTGCATTTCGCGGTCGTCCAGATAGGGACAGGCCTGCGGGGCAGTAATGAACCAGCGGACCGGATGTTCCTGCATAGCGCTATCGTGACAGTTCTTTTCACGGGCGCAACCAGGCCGCATCCGGGGCCGCCACGCGAGATCAAAGGGCCTGCCAACAGGGTGGGCTCCACGGCGGGGATGGACTCTCGGCGTGTACACTTATCCCATTCGAAACTAATGGTGTACGGCACATGACGGCAACACGAAACGATATCGAGAAAGCGCTGAAAGAGCGCATCCTGATCCTGGACGGCGGTATGGGAACCACCATCCAGCTGTACAAGCTGGACGAGGCGGATTACCGCGGCGAGCGCTTCAAGGACTGGGAATCGGACCTGAAGGGCAACAACGACCTGCTGTCGCTGACGCGCCCGGACATCATCGAGCAGATCCACAATGATTACCTCGAGGCCGGTGCCGACATCATCGAGGCCAACACCTTCAACGGCACCCGCATCGCGATGGCGGACTACCACATGGAGGACCTGGTCCCCGAGCTGAACCGCGAATCCGCGAAGCTCGCGCGCAAGGCCGCTGACGCCTGGACCGAGAAGACCCCGGACAAGCCGCGTTTCGTGGCCGGGATCCTCGGCCCGACCAACCGTACCGCCACCATCTCCCCGGATGTGAACGACCCGGGTGCGCGTAACGTCGATTTCGACACCCTGGTCGAGACCTACAAGGAAGCGGCCGAGGCCCTGATCGAGGGCGGTGCCGATTTGCTCCTGATCGAGACGGTGTTCGACACGCTGAACGCCAAGGCCGCGATCTTCGCGGTGAAGACCCTGGAAGACGAGCTCGGGAAAGAACTCCCGATCATGATCTCTGGCACCATCACCGATGCCTCCGGTCGCACCCTGTCCGGTCAGACTACCGAGGCCTTCTGGAACTCGGTGCGCCACGCGAACCCGGTCTCCATCGGCTTGAACTGTGCCCTGGGTGCGAAGGAAATGCGCCAGTACGTGGAAGAGCTGTCGCGCATCGCCGACACGCACGTCTCCGCGCACCCGAACGCCGGCCTGCCGAACGAGTTCGGTGAATATGACGAGTCCCCGGAGCAGATGGCCGCGGACGTCGGTCCGTGGGCCGAGCAGGGCATGCTGAACATCATCGGCGGTTGCTGCGGCACCCTGCCGGAGCACATCCGTGCCATGCGCGAGGCGGTCGAGAAGCACCCGCCGCGCAAGGTGCCGGAGATCGCCCCGGCCTGCCGCCTGTCGGGTCTCGAGCCGTGCAACATCACCGACGATTCGCTGTTCGTGAACGTCGGCGAGCGCACCAACGTGACCGGTTCGCGCAAGTTCCTGCGCCTGATCCAGAACGAGGAGTTCGACGTCGCGCTGGAAGTCGCGCTGAACCAGGTCGAGGGCGGCGCCCAGATCATCGACATCAACATGGACGAAGGGATGCTGGAGTCGCAGGAAGCGATGGTCCGCTTCCTCAACCTGCTGGCCGGCGAGCCCGACATTGCGCGTGTGCCGGTGATGATCGACTCCTCCAAGTTCGAGATCATCGAGGCCGGTCTGAAATGCGTGCAGGGCAAGCCGGTGGTCAACTCGATCTCCATGAAGGAGGGCGAGGAAAACTTCATCCGACAGGCCCAGCTGTGCCGCCGTTATGGTGCTGCGATTGTGGTCATGGCCTTCGACGAGGACGGCCAGGCCGATAACGAACAGCGTCGCGTCGAGATCTGCACCCGCGCCTACAAGCTGCTGACCGAGAAGGTTGGCTTCCCGGCCGAGGACATCATCTTCGACCCGAACATCTTCGCGGTCGCGACCGGCATCGAGGAGCACAACAACTATGGCGTGGACTTCATCGAGGCCACTCGTCGTATCAAGAACGACCTGCCGCACGCGCTGATCTCCGGCGGCGTGTCCAACGTGTCGTTCTCCTTCCGCGGCAACGAGCCGGTGCGCGAGGCGATCCACGCGGTGTTCCTGTATCACGCCATCAAGGCGGGCATGGACATGGGGATCGTCAACGCCGGCCAGCTGGCGGTCTACGACGACATCGATCCGAAGCTGAAGGAAGCGGTCGAGGATGTGGTCCTGAACCGCCGCGACGACGCGACCGACCGGCTGCTCGAACTGTCCGAGGAATACAAGGGCCAGGGCGGCGGCAAGCGGGAAGAGAACCTCGAGTGGCGCGAATGGGAAGTCTCCAAGCGCCTCGAGCACTCCCTGGTCAAGGGTATCGACACCTACGTGGTGGACGATACCGAAGAGGCCCGCCAGGCCTATGACCGCCCGATCCAGGTGATCGAGGGTCCGTTGATGGACGGCATGAACGTGGTCGGTGACCTGTTCGGCGAGGGCAAGATGTTCCTCCCGCAGGTGGTGAAGTCCGCCCGTGTAATGAAGAAGGCCGTGGCCCACCTGATCCCGTATATCGAGGCCGAGAAGACCGGCACCGAGAACAACGGCCGGATCCTGATGGCCACGGTGAAGGGCGACGTGCACGACATCGGCAAGAACATCGTCGGCGTGGTCCTGCAGTGCAACAACTTCGAGGTCATCGACATCGGTGTGATGGTCCCGGGCGCGGACATTCTGAAGGCCGCGAAGGAGCACGACGTCGACGTGATCGGCTTGTCCGGTCTGATCACCCCCTCGCTGGAGGAAATGGCCAACTTCGCGGCCGATCTCGAGCGTGAAGGCATGACCACGCCGCTGATGATCGGCGGTGCGACCACCTCGCGCGCCCACACCGCGGTGAAGATCGAGCCGAACTACTCCGGTCCGGTGGTCTGGGTGAAGGACGCCTCGCGCGCAGTGGGCGTGGCCCAGAGCCTGATCAGCCCCGAGCTGCGCGAGAAGTACGCCGCCGACGTCCGCGAGGAGTACGAGAAGCTGCGCGTGCAGAACGCCGGGCGCAAGAAGAAGACCCAGTGGGTCACGCTCGAGAAGGCGCGCGCCAACAAGCCGGCGATCGACTGGTCCGACTACACGCCGCCGAAGCCGAAGGCGCTGGAGACCGACGACCTGCCCGGTCAGCCGAAGGTCCTGCACCCGCATGGCGACGGCTCCGTGCTGCTGCGTTTCGACGACTACGACCTCAACGAGGTCGCCAAGTACATCGACTGGACGCCGTTCTTCCACTCCTGGCAGCTGCACGCCGCCTACCCGCGCATCCTGGATGACGAAAAGGTCGGCGAAGAGGCGCGCAAGCTGTTCAAGGATGGCAAGGACATGCTGAAGCGGATGATCGACGAAAAGTGGGTCACCTGCCGTGGCGTGGTCGGCTTCTTCCCGGCGAACACCGTTGATGACGACGACATCGAGGTGTACACCGACGACAGCCGCTCCAAGGTCCTGAAGAAGCTGCACCACCTGCGTCAGCAGACCGAGAAGCGTCGCGGGCAGCCGAGCCATTCGCTGGCCGATTTCGTGATGCCCAAGGAAGCCGGTGGTCCCGACTACATCGGGGCCTTCGCGGTCAGCGCCGGTGGTGATGTCGACGCCAAGGCCAAGGAATACGAAAAGGCCAACGACGACTATCACGCCATCCTCGTGAAGAGCCTGGCGGACCGTCTGGCCGAGGCCTTTGCCGAGTGCATGCACTACCATGTGCGCCGCGAATACTGGGGCTATGTCCCCGACGAGTCGCTGGAGAACGAGGACCTGATCGAGGAGAAGTACCAGGGTATTCGTCCGGCGCCTGGCTACCCGGCCTGCCCGGAGCACACCGAGAAGGCGACCTTGTGGGAGATGCTGCAGCCGGAAGAGCATGCTGACATGACGCTCACCGAGAGCTTCGCCATGCTTCCGGTCTCGGCCGTCTCCGGCTGGTACTTCGCGCATCCGGAATCGCGCTACTTCGGTCTCGGCAAGGTCAACCGCGACCAGGTCGAGGACTACGCCAAGCGCAAGGGCATGTCGTTCGAGGATGCCGAGCGCTGGCTTGCGCCGAATATCGGCTATGACGACAGCGACGAGGCCAAGGCAGACGCCAAGGCCGAGCGCGAGGCCCGGACCGCCTAACTCCGCGATCCTGCCTCCGGACGGGCCGACGGACCGGCCCTTGCCCGGCAAACTGCGAGCCCCGCCCCGTGCGGGGCTCGCTTTGTTTGGGGTACCGCGCCAAACTGGACGGGCTTGTCCCCAACTGGAGTCCGCGCATGTCCGCTCGTGAATCCGCGATCGACGCTCGACCGGCGATGTTCCGCAATCATCCGTTCGGCTTCATCCTCAGCGTGTTACTGATCCCGGCCTTCGGCCTCGGCTTGCTGATCCTGTTGTGGTGGTACCTCCAGACGCGTTCGGTACGCCTGCGCATCGACGCCGATCAGGTGCATCTGGAGCGGGGCCTGCTGTCGAAGTCGCATGTGGACCTCGACATTGGTCAGATCCGCACGGTGAAGGTCGATCAGAGTTTTTTCGACCGCATCTTCCGCGTGGGTCGCATCGCGGTGTACACCACCGGGGACAACCCGGAATTCCGGGTTAACGGCATCCCGGACCCCAACCGGGTGCGCGAATACGTGCGAGGCCGTCGGGAGGGCGTGGCATGAGCCGTGCGGACCGGCGGGACAGCCGTCTGGCGCTGCGCATCCTGCTCGGCACCTCGGCGCTGGTCGCGTTGCTCGTGGCTTTGCTGGTGCTGGCGGCAGCGGTGTCCCTGCCGGGGCTGTCGGACTGGGTCGCGCTCACCTTTGATGATGGTATGGGCCTGAAGAACGCGGCCCTGGTGGCGGCCATCGTCTCGGTGCTCGTGTCGATCGTGTTTGCCCTGGCCGCCGGTGAGGGCCTGATCGGGGAACTGCAGTTCATGATCCCCGGTTTTTTTCTGTTCTTTGTGTTTTTCTGGTTGATGCTGGCCTGGATCTTTTGATCCACGCCCGCTCCACGTGCATCCTGCCACTCTGTCTCAACCCCGGAGCCCCCAAGCGTGACCACTGACGCGGACAACGAGTCGAACCCCCAGCACCATCTGACCCTGCGTCCGACGCGGGTCGAGGACTACGAGGACATCCGCGAGATCATGGAGCGGGTCTATCACGACCTCGACGGCGCCTGGAGCGAGGCGCAGTTCCGTTCCCAGGTGAAGCGTTTCCCCGAGGGCCAGATCTGCATTGAGGACAACGGCAAGGTGGTCGCCGCGGCGATCAGCCTGATCGTCGAATACAAGCGCTTCGGCGATCAGCACAATTACTGGCAGATCACCGGGAATGGCTTCCTGACTACCCACGACCCGGACGGCGACACGCTCTATGGCGTGGACATCTTCGTGCATCCGGACTATCGCGGGCTGCGTCTGGGCCGGCGCCTGTACGACGCGCGCAAGGAGTTGTGCGAGAAGCTGAACCTGCGGGCCATCGTCGCCGGTGGGCGCATTCCCGGCTTTGACCAGTACCGCGACGAGCTCACGCCGCAGCAGTACGTGCGCCGGGTGAAGAACCACGAGATCATCGACCCGATCCTGACATTCCAGCTGGCGAACGACTTTCACGTCCGCAAGATCATCACCAACTATCTGCCGGACGACGAGAAATCCGGGGCCTACGCGACGCTGATCGAGTGGCTGAACATCTATTACGAGGAGAAGGAAAAGCTGATCGGCGGCAGCCGCTCGGACGTGCGCATCGGCGTCGTCCAGTGGCAGATGCGCCCGACGGTGGACCTGGACTCCCTGTTCCAGCAGGTGGAGTATTTCGTCGATGCGGTTTCCGGCTATCGCTCGGACTGCGTGCTGTTCCCGGAATTCTTCAACGGCCCGTTGATGGGGGCCTTCAACCAGGACTACCCGGCCGAGGCCGTGCGCCGCCTGGCTGAGTACACCGAGGCGGTCCGCGAGGAGATGGTGCGCCTGGCGCTCGCCTACAACATCAACATCGTGGCCGGCTCGATGCCCGAGTACACGGATGATGTCCTGCGCAATGTCTCCTATCTGTGCCGCCGCGATGGCACCTGGGACCGCCAGTACAAGATCCACGTGACCCCGGACGAGGTGTCCTACTGGGGACTGCAGGGCGGCGACGAGGTGCATGTCTTCGACACCGACTTCGGCAAGATCGGGATCCTGATCTGCTACGACGTGGAGTTCCCCGAACTGCCGCGGGTGATGGCCGATCACGGCCTGCAGATCCTGTTCGTGCCCTACTGGACCGATACCAAGAATGCCTATCTCCGGGTACGGCGCTGCGCCCAGGCCCGCGCGATCGAGAACGAGTGCTATGTGGTGATGTCCGGCTCGGTGGGCAACCTGCCCAAGGTCGAGAACATGGACATGCAGTACTCCCAGGCTGCGGTGTTCACCCCGTCCGACTTTGCCTTCCCGCACGACGCGGTGGCCGCGGAGGCGACCCCCAACACCGAGATGACCCTGATCGTGGATCTCGACCTCGACAACCTGAAGGAGCTGCGCAATCACGGCTCGGTGCGAAACCTGCGTGATCGTCGGCGCGACCTCTATTCGGTCAAGTGGAAGTCGAAGCCCGTGTAGCAAACACGGAGCGGTGGTCGCGCATGATGCTCCGCGGGCCGATCGCCCGGAGCGAGAAAGTGTGAACCGCGTCCGGTTGCCCCGGCGACCCCACTGGCATCCGGACGCGGGGGCCCGTAGTCTTGCGAGTCTAGGGATGCTCGGCCACTGGGGGTACAGCATGGTCGACGGCCGTGTCGCTGTCAGGCGGGCGGATGTCAGTCAGGGGGAAGCATGAGCGATCAGATACCGGACCCAAAACGCGCCGCGATCCTCGTGGTGGATGACTCCAAGGTCATCCGGGTTGCGTTGCAACGTATTCTGCAGGGTCAGAACACCGTCTACGAGGCGGCCGACGGCGAACAGGCACTGGAACTGCTTCAGCAGTATCCCGATATCGGGCTGGTGCTGACCGATCTCTCGATGCCGGGCATCGACGGCCAGGATCTCCTGCTGCGTATTCGTGATGGCGTCGATGACCTCCCCACGGACCTCCCGGTGGTGATCGTGACCGGTCAGGAGAGTGACGAGGCGGCCAGCGACGAATGGCGTTCACTGGGGGCCAATGCTGTCCTGATGAAGCCGTTTGTTCCCACCCGCGTGCGCGAGGTCGTGGCCGAACTCCTGCCACCGCCGCCGGTCCCCGAGCCGGCGGCCTCCGGAGGGGCCCCCGACTCCGCCGAGAACCAGGCGCTGCGCGACGAGGTCGAGCGCCTGCGCCGCGAGTTGATGCTGCGGCAGCAATCCTCCAATGAGCGCGAGGCGCAGAAAGAGCTGGAACGTCTGCGCAACGCCCTGGGCGAGGCACGCGACGAGTCCACGGCGGCATTCCAGCGCGCGGAAGAGCGGGATCGCGAGATCGAGACTCTGCAGGGGCGTCTGGAGGAGGCCGAGACGGCGCTGGCCGAGGCGCGGGCGCGGGACGACGAGGTCGTGGCAGCAGCGGAACAGGCCGCGGCCCGCGAGGAGGAGCTTGCGGCCTTGCGTGTGCGCGTGGAAGAACTCGAGGCGGAGGGTCCCCCGGAGTCGACCGAGCCCGACCGCGACACCGAACAACTGCGTAGCCGGGTGCGTGAGCTCGAGAGCGAGAATGTCCGCCTGGACCACGAGCTCGTCGACCTGGAGCGTCAGCGCGAGGAGGAGCAGGCGGAGCTGAAGGTGGCGCGGGGCGAGGCCGAGCGCCTGCGTCGCGAGCGCAACCAGCAGTGCGAGCGCGCCGCGGCGGCCGAGAAGGCCCAGGCCGAGGCCGAGCAGCGCTGTTCGGATAGCCAGGATTCGGCTTCGGATCTGGGTGACCGCCTGGTGGCCCGCGAGCGGGAACTGGCGGAGGCCCAGCAACGCAACCAGGACCTGCGTGGCCGGATCCGTGATCTGGAACATGCCCTGACCGGCCACAGCACCACTGCTGCGGCGGAGCCGGCGAGCGAGCCGAGTCGGGGCGAACCGGTCAAGGCGGAGCCGGAGGACAGTCTGCGGGCGCCCCTGTCCGATGCGAAACATGCGCGACCCGCACGTCTGGCGGGGCGTCGCTGGTTCCGGCTGGCGTTTGTCGGGGTGCTGGCGGTGATCGTGGTCCTGGGGGTGGCGATCTACTTGCGCGGGACCTGAGGCTCCGCGTGAAAGGGGCGGGCACCTGGCAGTGCCCGCCGTACATCGGGTTTAGTGCCGATCGCGGAGGACACCCAGCAGGTGGTTCCAGGAATCGTGGTCGGCGCGCGCGTCATAGCCGACCGGCATGCCGAACTCCTCGGCAATGGCATCGGCCCCCGGATTGGTGAAGCTGTGCTTCACACCGGAGAATTCCACCACGGTGTAGCGTACTTCGGCCTCCTGCATCTCCTTCTGGAAACCGGCGACCTGCTCCGGCGGGATCATCGGGTCTGCGGTACCGGTGAAGGACAGCAGTTCGGCCGACACCTTGCCGACCTCGGCCGGGTGCTCGGTTGCCAGGCCGCCGTGGAAGCTCGCCGCCACGTTCAGGTCCATCCCTGCGCGCGCGGCCTCGAGGGCCACGGTGCCGCCGAAGCAGTAGCCGACTGCGGAGGGCGCCGCATCCGCGCTGGCATCATGCGCGCGCAGCCAGTCGTAGGCGGCCTGGAAGCGGCCCAGCATCAGGTCGCGATTCTCGCGGATTTCCCCGGCGAACTCGCCGGCGGTAGACGGGTGATCGGCCAGCTTGCCGCTGCCGTACATATCCAGGGCGAAGGCGGTGTAGCCCTCGCGGGCCAGCTGCTCGGCACGGTCGCGGGCGTAGTCGTTGTGGCCCCACCATTCGTGAATGACCAGGACCGCCGGGTGTGGCCCGTCGCCTTCGGGATGGGCCAGATAGCCGGTCATCTCGTCGCCGTCATGGTCGTAGGCGATCTCTTCGGTCTGGATGCCGGCCAGGGCCATGCCGGGGAGCAGGCCGGCGAGCAAAACGGCCAGCGGCGCAAATGCGGACTTGCTAAACATATGGGCACCTCCTTGGTGGACGAAGCGTCGTATTTTCGACCCGGGCCTGCGAGTATGGTTCGGGCCCGGCCGGGTTACAACGAAGGGGACAGCGGCTACAGTAGAGAGGTCGGGGCCACATGCGCGAGGTGGCCTCGAAACAGGACGAGTGAGGCGCAGCGATCCCCGTTCCGCCTCGGCAAGAGGATCCATCCATGTCCGACCGATCCGCCAACGATTCCCTTGAGGCCCGCGTCCAGTCGGCTGACAAGCTTCTGGCCATGCCACAGGTGGTGTTCGAGGTTGCGCGCCTGCTGGAGGACGACGACGCCACGGCTGCCAGGATCGCCAGCAGCCTGGGGCGCGATCCCGGCCTGGTGGCCCTGGTCCTGCGCATCGCCAACAGCCCTGCCTATGCCCCGGCGCGTCCGGTTGATTCGCTGGACCGCGCGATTGCCATGCTGGGTCGCGATGCCCTGCAGCGTCTGGTCGTGGCGAGCGCGATCACCCGCGCCACGGCCAGCATCCCCGATCAGGAACGTCTGCCGCTGGAGGTATTCTGGCGCCATTCGGCCTACTGTGCGGTGATCGCGCGGCAACTGGCGATGCGCGTGTCGCCGCGCCAGGCCAGCGGGATCTTCCTGGCTGGCCTGCTGCATGATCTTGGCAAGCTGTTGTTGTTCTCGCAGTCGCCGGAATCGGCCCACCGGGCCTTCCTCTCCAGTCTGGATGTTGGCGACGGCCTGAGCCCGCAGGGCGCGGAGCGCGCGCAACTGGGCTTCGATCATGCGGAGCTGGGTGGGGCCCTGGCCGCGCACTGGGGTCTGCCGGAACTCCTGGTCGACTGCCTCGCCGGTCACCATCAGCCGCTGCAGGCGCCGGAGCGCAATCGTACCGCCGTGATGCTGGTGCATCTGGCCAACACCGGTGCTCATCTCGCCGAGATCGATTCGCGCGACTGGGCGGATGCACCCCCGGTAGATCCGGCGGTGTGGGACGCCCTGCACCTGGCCCCCGAGGTCTTGCTCTCCGCGGTGGAGGAGGCCCAGCACGAGGTGCTGGCGGTGCAGGACCTTTGCGATCCTGCGCACGAGGGGGAGCCGCGGCCATGACCGCTCGCCGTGAACTTGGGGATGCGGTGCGAGTCCCATCGACTATGCAGAGTCGGGCATTGCCACTGGTACGATTGCGCGCGCTGGTCCTGGCGGGGCTGCTGCTCCTGCTGACAGGGTGTGCCGGGGTTCCGGCGGCCCTTTCCCCGTTGCCTGCTGCCGCCCCCGATCGTGATCAGGTGCTGGCGGATCCCGAGGCCGTGAAGGGCGAGACCGTGGTCTGGGGCGGAGTGATTGCGGACATCGAGAACACCTCGGGCGGTACCCGGCTGGAGGTGGTGGCCCGCGAACTTGATCGCCAGGGGCGACCGCAGGAGGCGGATCGCTCACCCGGGCGCTTCCGCGTGGTCAGCAGCGGTTTCCTCGACCCGCAGATTTACAAGGAAGGCCGCGAGGTGACCGTGCGGGGTGTCATCCACGGGATCGAGGAGGGCCGCATCGGCGACTACGCCTATACCTTCGTTACGCTGCAGGCGGATGCGGTCTACCTGTGGTCGCGGCGCCCGCCACCGACGGAGCGCGGCTATCGCGATCCGTTCTACGACCCGTTTTATGATCCGTTCTATAGCCCCTGGGGCCCGCGTTACGGCCTCTATGGGCGCTATCACCCGCATCCCTGGTACTGGTGAGCATGATCCGATTCCTGCGTCCTTTTCTGGCATTGCTGCTGCCCGTGTTCCTAGCCGCCTGCGCGTCCGGCCCGCTGGAGGCCCCGGATGACCCGGCCGTGCAGGTCGAGCCGCGTGCAGTCACCGGCGATAGCCTGCCGCCCGACGAGCAGGTATGGGGCGGGGTGATCGCGCGCGTGGACAATCGCGCCGAGGCGACCTTCATCGAGGTGGTCGGTTACCCGCTCAGTCGTCAGGAGCCACAGACGCGGCAGTCCACCACCGGGCGTTTCCGCCTGCGTGTGGAGGGCTTCGCCGATCCGGTGGACTATCGTGCCGGGCGCCGGATTACCGGTGTCGGGACGGTGACCGGGGTCGAGGACGGCCGGATCGGCGAGCTGGACTACGTCTTCCCGGTGCTGGACGCGCACTCGGTGCACCTGTGGCCGGAGCCGGAACCGCCGCGCTCCTCCAGTGGTGTGCGCTTTGGCATCGGGATTGGCATCGGCCTGTAACCTGCGCCCCGGGCCGCGCGAACGCGATTCGACACCATTCCATCCCGAAGGAGACCCCATGCGAGCAGTCGTTTTTGAGGAACCCGGTGCCGCCGAGGTCCTGCGTGTAGACGACGTCCCCCAGCCAGCCCTGACCGCACCCGACCAGGTCCGTATCCGGATGCTGGCGGCCGGCGTCAATCCCGTGGATACCAAGGTGCGGGCTGGCGGCATGATTGTCCCTGGTGCCCCGCGCAACACGCCCGGCTGTGACGGCGTCGGAATCGTCGAGGAATGCGGCAGTGGCGTTCACCACGCCCGGCCCGGACAGCGCGTCGCCTTCTGTTTTGGCGGGGTTGGAATCGACCCCGGCACCTACGCCGAGCAGGTCGTGGTGCCCGAGGCCGCGGTGGTCCCGGTGCCGGCGGCGGTATCCGATGCCCAGGCCGCCGCCCTGCCACTTACCTGGCTGACCGCCTGGGAGGCCCTGTTCGAGCGGGCCGACCTGCAGCGCGGCCAGAGCGTGCTGGTCCACGCGGCGGCCGGCGGGGTCGGGCAGATGGCCGTACAGATCGCACGCGCCGCCGGCGGCCGGGTACTGGGGCTGGTGCGGCGCGAGGAGGCGGGCACGATTGTCACCGCACTTGGGGGCGATGTCGTCGACCTGCGCAAGCCGGATGCCGCGGACGCGATCATGCAGTACACCGATGGGCGTGGCTTCGACATCGTGCTGGACACCGTTGGTGGCGAGGTCTTCCGCGAGGGTCTGACCCAGGTGGCCTATGGCGGGGACCTGGTGACCCTGCTGGCTCCCCCGGCGGATACCGACTGGAACCCGGCGCGGCTGCGCAACCCGAGCATCAGCCTGGAGCTGATGCTGACCCCGATGCTGGAGAATGATCGCCGCCGTTTGAAGCACCAGGCCACCCTGGTGGCCGAGGGTCTGGCCCGGCTGGCCAGCGGTCGTTTGCAGGTCAACGTCGAGGATACCCTCCCGCTAGCCGAGGCCGCCGCGGCCCACCGGCGCATCGAAGCCGGCGGCCGCCGCGGCAAGCTCGTGCTGCGCATCCCCGAGTAACCCTGGATTCACCACGAAGCACACGAAGGCACGAAGAAAATCAAAGGGCGGATTTACCACAGAGGGCACAGAGAAAGGCGCCATTTGGGCCGAGAACGCTCACAGGGACCGCCGCTCGCCGGATGCAATAATCACAGTGAGACCGCCGCTCGCCGGATGCAATAATCACAGTGAGTAGGATGCGGTTGAGCGCAGCGAAACGCATCAATCCGGAAACCGGGAGGCCCGGGGCACGACACGATGCGATTCGCTGCGCTCATCACATCCTACCCTTCTTCGTTGGGTCTTCTTCGTGGCTTCGTGCGCTTCGTGGTGAGATCAAATAGACCTTGCTAGGGAAACACTGATCAATGAACGCGTTCGCGCTCGAGTCGCTTTTGCGTGCGAACAAGGCGCGGTGACTGCCGTGCAGTCATTCTGCACAAGGGAGCCGCAACGCTGTGCGCGCGCAAAAGCTGCCGAGCCCCTCCTTTCAATAACTTGCGGGGTTGGCACCCCAGGTTCCCCGATCCTGCGTTGCGCCGCTTACAGGTAGAACCACTACCTGTTGCACGACGCGCCTTGTCTCGGAAAACCTGGGGTACCAACGCGAACGCGTTCATTGATCAGTGTTTCCCTAGCTGCCGAAGAGGTGGCTGAAGATGCGGGCGCCGCCGATGTAGGTGCCGGCGGCCGAGCCCAGGGTGGTCAGCAGGAACACCAGCAACACGCGCGAGACGCGGTTGCGCCACCAGCCGCGTGGCGTGGTGGTGTCCTGACGCAGACTGGCAAAGTCGGAGACCCGCGGCTTGCGCAGGAACAGCTCGGCCGCGGCCGCCACAAAGCCGACCCCGATGGTGGGATTCAGCGAGGTCAGCGGGGCCGCCAGGGCAGCGGTTAGCACGGTCAGTGGATGGGCCAGGGCGATGATCGCGCCGAGGGCCGCCAGCCCTCCGTTGATCAGTACCCAGTCGATCACCATCTGTAGGCCGATATCCGGGTTGCGCGAGAACCCGATGGCAAAGCCGGCGAGGATGATCCCGATCACCACCCACGGGACGACCTTGGGCCAGCGCGCCTTGGGCGGGGCCTGGTCCAGGGCGTCGAGGATCGCGTCCGGCGGGGTCAGGTGATCCTCGGCCTGTTCGGCAATCCCGGGCAGGTGGCCAGCCCCAACCACCGCCAGGATGCAGCGAGTCTCCGGGTTGGCCGCGAGGCGGCGCAGGTGGGCGGCCATGTAGTGGTCGCGCTCTTCGATCAGGGTGCGGTAGAGGTCCTCGGACTGCTCGGCGAACTCGCTGAAGGTGGACTCCAGCATGTCGCCTTCCTTCAGGCGCTCGATCTCGGATTCGTCGATCTTCTCGCGCGAGAGTACGGAGCTGAACAGTCCGCCGATCAGCCCCATGCGTTCCCACCAGCGCACTGCGCGGTAGGTGCGGCGCAGGGTCAGGCCGATATCCCGGTCGATCAGGGCCAGGGGGAGGCCATTGTCCAGGGCGCCGTCCATGGCCGCGCGCATCTCGGCGCCGGGTTCGATGCCGTACTGGTCGGCCAGGCGTTGCTGGTAGGCCCCGAGCGCCAGACTGGCGGCGATCATCGGGGCCTGGCCCTTGCGCATCACGCTGAACAGGTCCATGCGCCCGACCGCGTCGGGGTCCAGCATCGCGCGCTGACGGCTTTCGCACAGTTCGACCGCCACGCTGTCAAAGGCCCCCGTGTCGATCAGGGCGCGGACCTTGTCGGCGCTGGCGCGCGACACGTGCGCGGTGCCCAGCACCACGACTTCGGTGTCGCCCAGTTGCAGGACGCGGTGGGGTTCGTCGGCGATCAGTTCCTGGACGGCGGGATTCATGCGTGGCGGGCTCTTGCTCCGGTGGGCGGGCCGTATTCTACGGTGAATGCGCGCGGCCCGCAGCGCCGGCCGCCGGATCGCGCGCTACGGGGCATCGGGCTCGGCCTGTGGGACGTCGTCGGGCGGGCTGTCTGCCTCCGCTTCGGGGAGCGGTTCCGGCACGCGAAGGCTCTCCAGGCGTTCGACTACGCGCAGCGCACGCTCGTGGGCCGAGAGGAGTCCGGCATGGTCGGGCGCCAGTTCGAGCCCCTCTTCCCAGTGTCTCAGGGCCTCTTCGATGTCACCGGCGGAGTAATGGCTGCGGCCCTCCTCCAGCAGCGTCTCGGCGCGCGCGTCTCGGCGCTCGCGCCATTCCTCGCACAGCGCGCGATGGGCTCGCTGGGCGGCCTGGTCCGGGCCGGAGGCGTCGGTATCGGGGGTGATCTCGTTGCGGCACCAGCGCGCCGCCGTGGACAATTCGCCCGCCTCCAGGGCCTGACGCAGGCGTGCATTGATGGTGGAACGCGGGACCTCTTCCTCGATCTCGGGGGCTTCGGCCTGGCGCAGTTCCCGCTCCAGGCGCGCGATGCGTTCTGCGCGTTCGGAGTCGGAGGCCAGGTCCTGGGCCAGGTGCAGTAGCTCCAGGCGTTCCTCGCCATCGGTGCCGGCGGCGTAGCCATCCAGCGCCCGCGCCAGGGGCTCGCGACGATTGGCAAGGCGGTCGGGATCGTCCGGCAGTCGTTCGCTGTGGCGCACCAACGGACGCATCACCTCGAGCAGGCGCAGCCGCTGGACCAGGGCGCGCGCCTCGAGGATGTCGTGGCGCTGCTGCAGGGTCTGCAAACCAACCTGTCGCTGGCGCTCCAGTTGGCTGATGAATTCCCGACGTTCGCTGTCCGGCGGCAGTTGTGCCTCGGCCGTCTCGAGGATTTCCAGGGCCTGAGCGACCGCGCCTTCGGCCGAGGCGGCGCGCGCCTCGTGCATCGCCTCGGCCGCGGCGGTTGCGGCCTCGTCCTCGATGGCTGCCCGGCGCTCGGCCCATCGGGCTCGCGGTTCCGGGTCGTGCTCGTCGATCAGCTCGAGGGCATGCTGGTAGTTACCCGTCTCCAGTGCGCGTTCGATGCGCTGCTCGGGCGGGGCGAAGGGGTCCAGAGCGGCGCAGCCCTGGACCAGCAGAAGGGCCAGCAGGATACTCGCGAGCGGGAACAGGCCGCGGGCTGCAGTCATGTGCGATCCGTGGCGTTCAGTACCCGGGTGGTGGGCACCGCTTCGCTGACCCCGTGCAGCTCGTGGGTGCCCCAGTCTTCGGTGTGGAACTGTCCCTTCACCTGCTCGTGCTCCATGAATGCGGCAGTCGTGACCAGCCCGCCGGCGGGCGCGACCGTGACCAGGCGGGCCGCGAGGTTGACGGTGTCGCCGACCACGGTGAACTGCATGCGGTCTTCGGCCCCCATGTTGCCGGCCAGCATCTCGCCGGCATTCAGGCCGATACGGAACTCCACCCGGGTATCGCCGCGGCGTTCACGCTCGGCGTTGATCGAGGCGACGGTGTCCAGCAGGGCCAGGCCGGTCTGCACAGCGGTCAGGCGATGGTTTCCGGCATCCGCCCCGAGGCCGAAGACGGCCATGGTACAGTCGCCCATGTACTTGTCCACTGTGCCGCCGTGACGGGCAATGCATTCCGACATCGGACCGAAGAATTCGTTGAGCATGCGGCCCAGGGCCTCCGGGCTGCAGAGCTCCGAAAGCGCGGTGTAGCCCTGGATGTCGGCAAACAGTACCGATCCCTCCAGCGCGCGTCCGCCCAGCTCCACCCGGTCCAGATTCTCCAGGATGTCCTGGGCGATGGCGTCCGACACGTAGCGGCGCAGGGCGGCCTCGACCTGGTCCTTGCGCAGCAGATCGCGCGCCATATCGTTGAAGGCGTCGGTCAGCTGGGCGATCTCGTCCTGGCGCACCATCGGCAGCGTATTGCCCTGGTCATCCATGGGGCGGGCGCGCGAACGCATGCTCTCGGCCAGGCGTTCCAGTGGGCGCACCAGGCGCTTGCTGATATCGATTGCCAGGATCAGGCTCAGCAGAAACACCCCGACGGCCGTGGCGATCCCGGCGTTCAGGGTGTTGCGGATTAGCTCCTGCATTGGCGAGGTGTCGATGTAGGCCTCGATGTAGCCCACCTGTACGTCCTGAAAGCGCACGTTGCGTCGGTAGGGTTCCACCGTCGGTGCCAGCGGCCACACCCCGTCGGTGAGGGATTGCTCCGGGGGTGTCCCGGCGCGGGCAACCTGACCGCGGTCGATCGCGTAGGCGGCGATGGACTCGACGCGCCCCTCCTCCACCAGTGAGTTCAGCAGGGTCTCCAGGGTCAGGTAGTCCTCGGCCAGCATCAGCTCCGCCGAGGTCCGCGCGACCGGCGCCACGGTGCTCTCGGCCTGGGCGCGAATCTGGTTGTCCAGCACGGTGCTGACCTGGTTCAGCACCACGGCCGACAGGGTCACGATCCCGGCCAATGTGAGCCCGGCGATCGCCGCGACGATCTTCCATGCGATCGGCAGGTAGCGTGGGGTGAAGTCGGCGCTGCCGACGCCCAGGCGTGCGCCGCCGCCGGATTTGCGGCGGCGGATCACGAGGGGGACTCCGGGGCGGCAAGCCAAGGGGCCAGCCACGCCCGCCAGTCGGCGAGCAGGGTGTCGGAGCGCGCCGCCACCGCGGAGCGCTTGGTCAGCGATCGTCCGAATACGGGCTCGCCCGCGAGGTTGCACATGGCACCGCCGGCGCGGGCGAGCATCAGCCCACCGGCCGCGCTGTCCCATGGGGCCTGGCCACCGTGCAGGTACAGATCGGCGCGGCCGGCGGCCAGCCAGGCCCACTCCAGGGCGCAGGCGCCGAGGTTGCGTTGCGAGCGAAACGGCGCGTTGCAGGCCAGTTCACCCGCGAGGGGGGTATCCAGGCGCTTGTAGTCCACCAGGGCGATGGCGCGGCCCAGCTCCGTGACGGGAGGGCGAGTGGTCGCCGGCGGGGTAACCCCGTTGAGTTCCAGCGCGGTGTCTTCGGTGGCGGTAAAGAGTTCTTCGCGTACCGGATCGTAGGTCGCGCCATGGGTGACCCGGTCACCCTCGATGCGGGCGATGGAGATGGCGAAGAAGGGCATGCCACCGGCGAAATTGGAGGTGCCGTCCAGCGGGTCCACCAGCCAGAAGGCGGGGGCGGTCTCCAGTACGCGTGCCTGTTCGCCGCGTGCCTGCTCCTCGCTCAGTACCGGCGTGTCCTGTCCGTATGCGCCCAGCAGCGTGCGTACACGCGCATCCACCGCGTGGTCGGCCTCGGTGATTACGCTGCCGTCTGCCTTGTAATCAACGGCGATATCGGCCTCGAAGCGGGGCAGCAGTTCTTGCTGCCCGATCTCGCGCAGGCCCTGCGCGAGATCGGAGAAGGGGATGGCAGTGGTAGTCATGCAGACCCGGAAACGCTGGTGGCAAGGTAAACGAACCGGAGACGGCCGGGCATGCCCGGAAAAACTCGGGTTCGATTGCGCTTATCATACCGGTCCATGACAGGCTTGATCATAATCATCTCCATTTCCTTGATAGGGTTTTACGTTAATGACACCTGGCGTGCCAACGAACGTGCCCGTCGGGTGGGGCGGCAGGCCTGCGAGCGGGCAGGGGTGCAGTTGCTCGATGCCACCGTCGTGCGTACCGGTCAGCGCCTGGTCTGGGGCGACCGTGGCCTGGCCCTGCAACGCCGCTACCGCTTCGAGTTTTCCGCCGATGGGGCGGGGCGACATCCCGGCGAGATCTCGCTGGAAGGCCGCCAGTTGAAGCGCGTGACCCTGGACTGGCCGGACGGCGGCCGCGAGTTTCAGGGGCTGGACAGCAATGATGACAGCGGAGGGCCGCCCCGGTGACTCTGAGCGAGCTGCGGTATGTGGTCGCCGTCGCCGATGCCCGCCACTTTGGGCGGGCGGCCGCGGCCAGCCATGTCAGTCAGCCATCGCTGTCGGTGGCGGTGCGCAAGTTCGAGGAAGAGTTGGGCGTGACCCTGTTCGAGCGCGGCCGCGGCGAGGTCAACGTGACGCCGGCAGGTGAGCAGATTATCGCGCAGGCGCGGCGCGTGCTGGCCGAGGTCGAACAGCTGCGCTCGGTTGCCGTACAGAGTCAGGATCAACTCTCCGGCCCGCTACGCCTGGGTGCGATCTACACCATCGGTCCGTACCTGCTTCCGGAGCTGATCCCCGCGCTGCACGAGCGCGCGCCGAACATGCCGCTGGTGATCGATGAGAACTACACCGGGCGGCTGCGCGAGCGGCTCAAGCAGGGTGAGCTCGACGCGATCCTCATTTCGTTGCCGTTCGAGGAGCCGGGCGTGGTCACGCTTCCCTTGTACGACGAACCGTTCATGGCCGTGCTGCCGGCGGCGCACCCGCTGAAGGACAAGGAACCCCTGCGGCTGGAGGATATGGCCGATGCGACCCTGCTGATGCTGGGCGCCGGTCACTGTTTCCGCGATCAGGTGCTGGAGCGCTGCCCGGACTGCCAGCGCACGGTAACTGCGGATGGCAGTACGCCGCGCAATCTGGAGGGGTCGTCGCTGGAGACAATCCGCCACATGGTGGCCTCGGGGATGGGGGTAACGATCCTCCCGTGCACGGCGGTGGGGGCGGATCGTTATGCCCAGCGACTGCTGGCCGTGCGGCGGTTTCAGGATCCGGCGCCCAGTCGCCGTGTGGCCCTGGCATGGCGTACCAGCTTCCCGCGTCCGGAGGCCATCGAGGCGCTGCGGCGCGCGGTGCTCTCGACCCCGCTGACCTGTGTCGATTTTATCCAGCCCGGCGCGGGGTAGGCGGCTTCAAGGCAATGCGGATTAGCGCGGGATGGGCTGCCGCGGCTCAGTTGCCGGCAAGGACGCGGTTGCGCCCGGCCTGCTTGGCCGCATACAGGGCCTCGTCCGCCGCCTGGTAGGCGGACTGCAGGGTGGCGCCGCGCCCGACGCCGGCCACACCAACGCTCGCGGTCACCTTGACCGCGCCGTCGCTCTCCAGTGCGGACTGGTCGGTGGCCTTGGCGCAGGCGCGCAGGGCGGCAATAGCCAGGCGGATGCGCTCGCCGCATTCCATGGCACGGCTGAGATCCGCGCCGGGCAGCACCGCCAGGAACTCCTCGCCGCCCATGCGCACACACAGGTCGGATTCGCGGGTGGTGCTGCGCAGGGTCTGCGCCACCAGGCGCAGGATGTCGTCGCCCACGCTGTGGCCGTATTCATCGTTGATCTGCTTGAAGTGATCGAGATCGATGGCCAGTACCGACATCGGGCGATCCTGGCGGCGGCAGTCGGCCAGCCACTGGGCGCCCTGTTTCTCGAAGGCGCGGCGGTTGCCGAGACCGGTCAGTTCATCGGTCTCCAGGCTTTCGTTCAGGCGCTGGAAACGCAGGGCGTTGGCCAGTGCCGGGGCGGCCAGCCCTAGCAAAGCCTCGATCAACTGCTGTTCGTCGTCGCTGAAGCGGCGTCCGCGCATCAGGATCAGCGAGCCCATGGTCTCGTTGTTGAAGCTCATGCCGTACTCGATGCGATGGCGATCCTCGTCGCCGCCGGACCAGGTCTCGTCACTCTCCTGCAGGATGAAGAACCAGCCGCTGTGGTGGACCTGGGCGTGCAGGTGTTCCTGTAGGCGGGCGAGGACGGTCCCGAGCTCGAGGCTGGAGGACAGGGCCTGCACGAAGGCAAGGGCATCAAAGGGCGTCCCGGCATCGCCAGTCGTCTTGCCCTTGGCGGATACCAGTCGCAGGTTGTGGGCGTTCCCATCGCGGTTCATGGCCGTCTCGCTTGCATCGATCGTTGGATCGAGAGTAAAGCCAGATCCATGCCACTTATCGGATGTTTAGTGAAAACAGAGACTTGTGTCACGGATAACGGAGGCCTTGACGGAAAATCGGCGATTTTTCGCCGCCCCGGCAGGTCCTCACCGCCGCAGGCGGCAAGGGGTGGCAGGATTCTGACACCCTGCGCCGGGGCGGCGTTTCCCGAGGAACGGCCGGCCTACATGAGCCGGGCGCGCGCTTGCCCTACACTGCGCCGCATGATTCGAATACAAGATATTGAGCTGCGTCGCGGTCGCCAGATCCTGCTGCAGCACGCCAGCCTCACCGTGCATGCGGGCTGGCGCGTCGGCCTGACCGGCGCCAACGGGTCCGGAAAATCCAGCCTGCTGGCGGCGTTGCAGGGCGAATTGAGTCTGGATGCCGGCGAAATCGACCAGCCCGCGGAATGGGTGGTGGCGCATCTTCCACAGGAGGTTCCCGGGAGCGAGCGCTCGGCCGTGGACTACGTGCTGGATGGGGATACCGAACTGCGCGACCTGCAGCAGCGTCTGGAGCAGGTGTCCGATGGCGCCGAGCAGGCCCGCCTGTTTGGTGCGCTGGAGGCGATTGACGGCTGGACGGCCGATGCCCGTGCGCGCCGACTGCTGGCAGGCCTCGGATTCGCTGCGGCGGATGCGGATCGGCCCATGAGCGATTTCTCCGGCGGCTGGCGCATGCGCCTGGGCCTGGCGCGCACGCTGATGACGCGCTCGGATCTCTTGTTGCTGGACGAGCCCACCAACCACCTGGATGTCGAGACCATCCTGTGGCTGGAGGACTGGCTGGCGCGTTATCCGGGGACGGTGATCGTGATTGCGCATGACCGGCGGTTTCTCGATTCGGTCTGCACCCATATCGCGCACATCGAGCGCGGTGGTATCGCGTTGTACGCCGGCAGCTACACCCACGCCGAGGCCAAGCGCGCCGAGGCCATGGCCCAGAGCGAGGCGTCGGCCGCAAAGGTGGCGGCCGAGCGCGCCCACCTGGAGGACTTTGTCCGTCGCTTCCGTGCCAAGGCGAGCAAGGCACGCCAGGCCCAGAGCCGACTGAAGCGTCTGGAAAAGCTCGACGAGGTTGCGGTGATCCGCGCGGCCCGGCCGATTCACCTGGAGATCCCGACCCCGGAGCGTCTGCCCGACCCCTTGCTGGCGCTGGATCATGCCGAGGTGCGCTCCGGGGATCGCGTCCGCCTGCATCCGACGACTTTACGTCTGCGCCCCGAGGACCGGATCGGCGTGCTGGGCCCGAACGGTGCCGGGAAATCGACACTCTTGACGCTGCTGGCCGGCGAGTTGGCCCCGACCGCGGGCGAGCGCCGCGTGGAGCCCAACCTGAAGGTCGGCTATTTTGCCCAGCACCAGAGCGAGCAGTTGGACCTGAAGGCCTCGCCCCTGGTGCACCTGCAACGTCAGGACCCGCGTGCCGAGGAGCAGCGCCTGCGCAACTTCCTCGGTGGCATGGGTTTTCCCGGCGAGAAAGCGGACGCTCCGGTGGGTCAGTGTTCCGGCGGGGAGCGGGTGCGCCTGGTACTGGCGCTGCTGATCTGGCAGGCGCCCTCGTTACTGTTGCTGGATGAACCCACCAACCACCTGGATCTGGACATGCGCGAGGCGCTGGCCGAGGCGCTGGAGAACTATGCCGGTGGCCTGGTGGTGGTGGCGCATGACCGTGAACTGCTGGCTCGCGTCTGCGACCGTTTCTGGAAGGTGGAAGGCGGCCACCTGAGCGACTTCGAGGGGGACCTGGACGACTACGCCCGCGAGCTGAAGGCCCGCGAGCGGGAAAGTGTCGCCGCGAAAGACCCCGGAACGCCCGCTACGACGTCCCAGAGTGGTCCGGCACTGTCACAGAAGGAACGGCGGCAGCAGGCGGCGCAGGCGCGTGCCGCACTCAAGCCACTGAAAAAGAGTGCGGACCGAGCCGAGCAGGAATGTGTCCGTGTTCAGGAGCGACTGGATGCGCTGGAGACCGAGCTGGCCGACCCGGCGCTGTACGCCGATGAGGCGGCGGATCGTCTGGCCCAGTTGACCCGCGAACAGGGCGATTTGCGCAGTCGGCTGGAGACGGCGGAGGCCGAGTGGATGGAGGCGCTGGAGGCGCTGGAATCCGCCCGGGGTGAGACTGCGGAGTGAGACCTTCTTCAAAGACCAACCCTTGAACTCGGGTATTGCGGGGTCTATACATCAGGGTGAATGCATTGGAGCGAGGAGTGATCCCCATGAATGCACAGGAACTGAATCGTCGCTGTGTCGAGCTCTTTCACAACCCGGATGCGAAACTGCATTGCTGGCACCCGCGCATGTTCTGGAAAACCAACATGCTGGAGAACCCGAAGCCGGAAGACCTGCAGGAGCCCAAGGTCGACCTGCGCGAGCTGGAGGTCATGCTATCGGAGGCCGCGCACGAGCCTTCGCAGTGCGCCGACGAGCTGGAGCAGGAAGAGCCCGGTCGGGCTGCATTGATCCGGCACATGATGGAGCGGGGCGAGATGCCGCTGCTGCATCGGCCGCACTGATCGTTCCATCAAGGAGCGATGATCGATGATGGAGTGAGCCCCCAGCGGGGCTCGATCCCGTCATGTACTGGCGGGAGCATCGGCCCCCGGTAGCTTGTGCTGCCGGGGGCTTTTCCTTGCCGGTGAGTGAGGATTACTGGCGGATGAAATCCGAGAAGTAGAGGGCTGCGATCCGCGGCGACCCGGTAATCTCCTCGAGCAACTCGTTCAGCTCCTCCGTGGCCTCGTTGCGCAGATCCTCGCGCGCGCCACCGCCCGTCAGGCTGTCGGGACTGCGCCCGCCAAGGATGCGGATCAGTCGGTCGCGCACTGCGGGAATGTGCTCGCGGATCGCGCGGGCGTCTTCCAGATCGTTGCCTTCCAGCTGGATGGAGGCCTGCAGGTAGCGTCCGCGGTCGGAGGACGCCATGTTCACCACCACCGGTTCCAGGGTCACGTAATGGCTGTCCAGGTCGTCCACGGCGAGCGCGAGGGGGGCGGCCAGCATCAGGACAACCCCCAGAAGAGCAAGGTGCAGGGAACGAAAGGGGCTGCGGATCATGGTGTGTGCTCCGGGGCGGGTTGCGTGCTGGAGGCGATCAGGTCGCCGCGTCGATGGGGCTCCTGATCAAAGTATGCCACCAGATGCTCATAGATTTCGGGCATGGCCTCGCGCAGGCGCGCCGGCTCGAAGAAAAAGGACTCTGTTGCGACGGCCAGGAACTCCTCCGGGGCGGTGGCCGCATAGGGGTCCAGCGGCAGCTCGGCCTCGTCGATCTCTCCGGAATCCACTGCTCCCACGAAAGCCTCGAAGGCCTGCGAGAAATCCTCCGTCCAGGCGCTGGCCGACTGCCCGCGGCGTAGTGGCGGGAACCCGTTCACCTCGCCGTTGCCGGCATCCAGTACGTGGGTCATCTCGTGCACGACCACAGCGCCGTCGCGCTCGACATCGTTCCACGACAGGATGACTGGGCCGCGTTCCCAGGCCTCGCCGGACTGGGGTATTGCCCCCTGGTGGACGATGCCAGCCTCGTCCACCCACTCGTGTTCGGGCACGAAGGTGTCGGGATACAGGATCAGCGTGCGCCAGTCGCGGTACGGTTCGAGGCCCAGTTCCAGCACCGGCAGCGCGGCGTAGGCGGCGATCACCTGGCACTGCCAGGGTTCCGGTTCCGCGGCGATGCCGATGAATTCCTTTTGCGCCAGGATCTGGCCGACCAGTTCGCGCAGCCGGGAGCGCTCTTCCGGTGTGAGGCTGGCGATGAACGGGGCCCGTCGACGCAGGGCCTCCCACTCGTCGTTGTCCAGTTGCACGGCCTCGGGCTCCAGGCCGGAAAAGGGCCCGAGGATGCGCCGGAACAGGCCGCGCAAAGGAAAATTCGGCGTCGAATCCATCCGTCAATCGTCGCACGTTTGGCTGGCATGCGTCCGCCTGCGGCCGGCGATTTCCGCAGGGCGGCTAATGATTGCCGCCCTGCGGCCGTTATGCCCTGCAACCGGAAAAATTGACGGGAGCAACCGTGCAGATTGCCGATTATTCCATGCAGTTATCGAGCCAGCGTTTTGCGTTGGAGGCGACGCGGCGCGAGGCTCGCATGACCGTGGTCGAGGGAAGTGTGGTGCGCCCCCGTCAGGTGCCGGAGCCGCCCGCGAATCCGGCCCCGGCAGCGCGTGCCTTGCAGAATTCCGCCCCCGGCGTGGCCGCACGCGCCCCCTTCGTGGGGGTCGCCGCGGCGGACAGCGAGTTGACCTCGGTGGACCAGCTGCGTACCGAGCTCCTGCGACTGATCCTGGAGCGCTTTACCGGGCGCGAGATCCGGGTGATCGATCCCGCCGACCTCAAGCCGGCCGACACCCCGCCGGAACCCCTCGAGCGGCCCGTTGCGCGCCCCCCTCGTCCAGCGGCAGGGCTCAGTGTCGCCTGGTCCGTGGAGCAGACCCGGATCGAGGTCGAGAGGACATCGTTCCAGGCTCAGGGGCGCGTGCACACGGCCGACGGCAAGACCATCGACCTGGATATTGCCCTGACCATGAGCCGCGAGTTCATCGAGCATAGCCGTCTGCAGGGTGGCATGGATGCGGAGCTGCACGATCCGCTGGTGATCAATTTCGACGCCCCGGCGGCCGCTCTTACGGACACCCGCTTCGAATTCGATCTGGACGCTGACGGTTCGCCGCAACAGGTGGCCTTTCTGCAACCCGGCAGTGGTTTTCTCGCGATCGACCGGTCTGGCAGCGGGCAGGTCGATGACGGCTCCGAGCTCTTTGGCCCACTGACCGGTGATGGCTTCGCCGAACTGCGACGGTTCGATCATGACGGCAACGGCTGGATTGATGCGGCGGATCCGGTTTACGACCGCTTGCGCGTGTGGACCCGCGACGCCCAGGGCCGCGATCAGTTGCTGGCGCTGGGCGAGGTGGGCGTCGGGGCGATCTACCTCGGGCATGTCAGCACGCCTTTTGATCTCTGTCGCGGCGGCGACAACAGCCTTCTGGGGCAGGTGCAGTCGACCGGCGTCTGGGTGGGCGAGGATGGCCGCAGCGGCAGTGTGCAGCAGATCGACCTGAGCGCCTGACGGAACCCGCAGGGCCATTCCTGCGTCGAGGGGTACATAACGGCTACCCTGTAACTTTCGTCCACTCCACGCGAGCGATCCGGCGCATGCGACTCGATACCCTGTTCCTTCGGCGGCGGTCGACCCGGCCTTTTCTGCCGCGCTCCCCGCGAGCCGTGCCATTGCCGCGCAGGATGGGTGGTCTGTTGCTGGTCCTTGCCCTGGGGCTGGGAGGCTGCGGGGGCGAGCCTTCGCAGGCGGGTGACGAGCCGGCCGCCGAGGCCGCGACGCCGATCGCGGCGGTGGAGCTTCAGCCGCGGGACCTGTCGCGCGAGCTGATGGTGTCTGCGCGGGTCGAGCCGCGGGCGTGGGTGCGGCTGGCGGCGCGCACCGATGGTGTGGTCGAGGCGGTGCATGTCGAGGAAGGCGATCGCGTCGAGCAGGGCGAGACCCTGGTCGAGCTGGACGTGGCCGAGGAGCGCGCGGAGCTGGCGCGGGCCGAGGCGCATGTCGAGGAGGCCCGGCTGGAATACGCGCGCAGTGCCGAGTTACGTGACGAGGGGATTGCCAGCCGAGCCAGCTACGAACGGGCACGTGCCGCGTTGCGCTCGGCCGAGAGCGAGCAGTCGTTGTGGCAGGCTCGGGTCGATTACGGGACCCTCGCCGCCAGCCGTGACGGCGTGATCACCGAGCGCATGGTCGAGCCCGGCGAGGCGGTCGCCGCGCGCGATACATTGCTGGAACTGGTCGATACCACCACGCTGGTCCTGCGTCCCGGGGTGTCCGAGCTGGACGTACGCGATCTGGTGGTGGGCCAGGATGTGCCCATTCGGCTGGATGCGTTTCCGGATACCGATTATGTCGCGAAGATCCGGCGCATCTTTCCGGCCGCCTCGCCGGACTCGCAGCAGGTGACGGTGGAGATTGCCCTGCCGGCCGAGGCGGCCGACAACGGGGTGCGCCCGGGCAATCTCGCGCGCATCCGCATGACCGTCGACGAACGCCCGGATGCACTGGCGGTCCCGGCCGCCGCCATCGGCGAGGACGGAGACGAACGCTATGTCTACGTCGTGGTGGACGAGCAGCTGGAGCGGCGCAGCGTCGAGACCGGCGTGACCCGCGGCCCGTGGACCGAGATCACCGACGGCCTGGAAGAAGGCGAGATCGTGCTGGCCACCAACCCGATCGACATGCGCGAGGGTCAGCGCGTGCGCATCGTCGGCTGGCGGGGCTAGAAGATGGCGGTTGGGCCGGAGGACCGCCCGCGCGGGCGGGTGACCAGCTTCTCCATCCGCCGGCCGGTGGCGATCATGGCACTGGCCTCGGTAGTGATCGTGCTCGGCATGTTCTTTGTCGATCGTCTGCCGGTGGATCTGCTGCCGCACGTCGAGTATCCGCACATCCGTGTGACCGTGAACCATCCCGGCACCTCGCCCGAGGTGATGGAGGAACAGGTGACCCGCGTGCTGGAACGCAACCTCGCGGCCACCGAGAACCTGACCCGCATCTACAGCCGCGCCTCCGAGGGCCGTACCAACGTCAATCTGCTATTCGAGTACGGGACCAACCTGGATTTGGCGTTGCAGGACGCGGCGCGCCACCTGGAGCTCGCGCGCACGCAGCTGCCGGACGATTTCGAATCCCTGCGCCTGTACAAGTACGACCCCTCGCAGGACCCGATCTGGGAGGCGGGGTTTTCCTCCACCGTGCGCTCGGAGACCGCGGTGCGCGACTGGGTGGAACACCAGCTGGCGCCGCAGCTGATCGCGATCCACGGCATCTCCTCGGTGGAGGCCTCCGGTGGGCAGGAGCGCGAGCTGGAGGTGATCCTCGACCAGGAGCGGGTGCGCGGCTATGGCCTTTCGCTGGCGGCGATCAGCACGACGCTGGAGGACGAGAACCGCGAGGTGGCCGGGGGCTGGGTGACCTCCGATACGTTTGACGTGATGGCCAAGACCGAGGGGTTGTTTACCTCCGAGGCGGACGTGCGCAATGTGCTGATCCCGCTGCCGGGGCCGCAGTCCGCGCATGTGCGCCTCGGCGAGCTGGCCGAGGTGCGCGATGGCCACCGCGAGCAGCGCCTGTTCATCCGCCTGGACGGGACGTCGGCCGCGCGCGTGTCCGTGTTCAAGCTGCCGGATGCCAACACCGTCGAATCGGTGGACTCGGTACGCGCCACGCTCGAACGGCTCGAGCGCTCGGGGTTTATCCCCGAGGACATCCAGTGGGAGGTGGTCAGCGACTCCGCCCCGTTCATCCGTGGTGCGGTCAGCTCGGTGGGTACCGCCGCGATCCTGGGCGGCGTGCTGGCGATGCTGGCGGTCTTCCTGTTCCTCGGCAGCCTGCGCAAGAGCTTCATCATCGGGTTGTCGATCCCGATTGCGTTGATGGCGACCTTCGCCATGATGGGCCTGGGCGGGCTCACCCTGAACATCATCAGCTTGGGCGGTCTCGCGCTGGGGGTGGGGCTGTTGCTCGACAACGCCATTGTGATGCTGGAGAACATCTACCGTCATCGCGACAAGCTCGGAAAGTCACCGGAGCAGGCGGCCCATGATGGGGCCGGCGAGGTGGTCTCGGCGGTGACCGCTGGCACCCTGACCAATCTGGCCGCGGTGCTCCCGTTCCTGCTGATTACCGGGATCGGGGCGCTGATCTTCCGCGAGCTGATCCTGACCCTGTCGTTCGCGATCATCGCGACCCTCGCCGCGGCCATCACGCTGGTGCCGATGCTCGCGGCCCTGCTGACGCGCATCCGCTGGGAGAGTGGGCTGGACCGGACCTGGCTGCTGCGCGGGTTTGATCGCGGGATGCAGGGGCTACGCCGACGTTACCGGCGCCTGTTGCCGAAGGTGCTGCGCCTGCGCTGGGCGGTGCTGGGGGCGGCCAGTGTGTTGCTGATCGGCGCGGTGCAGGTGGGCAGTGAACTGGGCACCGAGTTCCTGCCGCAGGTCGACGATGGCCAGGTCAGCGTGCGTATGGTCCTGCCGCCGGGCACGCCCCCGCACGAGACGGATGCCGCCGCACGCGATATCGAGACCGCGCTGGAAGAGCTGCCGCATGTGGAGAGCGTGTTCGCGATGGTCGGTGGGCACCTCGGTGGCGGCGTGGTCAACGAACGCCCGGGTACCTCCAATATCACCGTGCAACTGACCCCGGCCGGACAGCGCGACATGAGCGCGGGACAATGGGTGGCCGAGGCGCAGGAGGCGATGGATGCGCTGGAACTCCCCGGGGCACGGATCACCGTGCGCCCGCCGAGTATCCAGGGTCTGCAGTTCAGTATCACCGGGGATGATCTCTCGATTGCGGTGGTGGGGGCGGATCTGACCGAGATGCGCCGCATTGCCCGCGTGATCGCCGGGCGCCTGGAGGGCATCCGGGGCTTGGAGGGCGTCGAGGTCGGGCGCGAGGACCAGAGTCCGATTCTGCGCGTCCATGTGGATCGCGAGCGGGCGGCTGCGCTGGGCCTGCAGGTGGGCCAGGTGGGGCAGGCGATCCGCGACGCGGTGGAAGGGTCGGTGCCGACGCAGTACGTCCGTGACGATCGCGACTACGACCTGCGCGTGCGCCTGCCGCGCGAGGATGTGCAGGATACGGCCACCCTGGGGCGGATGATTCTTTTCCGCGACAACGGGGATCCCGTGCGCCTGGCGGATGTGGCCGAGTTCGAGATCGGCGAGGGCCCCGCGCATATCGAGCGCGAGAACCAGAGCCGGGTGGTGCGCGTGAACGGCGACATCAACACCGAGGTGAACGATGTCGGCTCGGTGATGGCCGAGGTCGAAACCCGTCTGGCCGGGGTCGACATCCCGGAGCATTACAGCCTGCTAATCGGTGGCGAGTGGGAGACCATTCAGGAGACCCAGCGCGAGATGGCGACGGTGGTGGCCCTGGCGATCTTCCTGGTGCTGGTGGTGCTAGCCGTGCAGTACGAGCGGCTGGCCAATCCGCTGATCATCGTGGCGGCGGCTCCGCTGTCGCTGATCGGGGTGGTCGCGATACTGTGGGCGACGGGCACACCGGTCTCCGCCCCGGTGATGATCGGCGCGATCCTGCTGATCGGGGTGGTGGTGAACAACGCGATCCTGCTGGTGGAGTACATCGAGCAGGGCCGCCGATTACGTGGCCTGAGCCCGGCGCGGGCGGTGGTCGAGGCCGGGGCGTTGCGCCTGCGGCCGATCCTGATGACGACCATCACGACCGTGCTTGGCATGCTGCCATTGGCGATCGGCCTCGGTGAAGGCGCCGAGATTATGCGCCCGCTGGCGCTGACCGTGGTCGGTGGGCTGATCGCGGGGATGGTCCTGACGTTACTGGTCGTGCCGTGCCTGTACCTCGTCGTGAATCGCGCCGCCGAAGGGGTTAAGCACCGTCTGACCGGTGGTGTGCGCGGTGTCGAGGCAGAATCGGACGGCCCCGCGCTCCGAGGGTAGCGGGGCCGTCGTTCGATCCGTTCGCCGGCGGTACTAGAACCGGTAGCCCACGCCCAGCATGAAGCGGGAGGCGTCGGTGTCGAAGCGCAGGGTTGTACCCGGTTCCGGACGGATGGTCTCGCGCCCGAAGAAGGTGTAGGAATACTCCGCGCGCAGGAACATGCGGTTGTCCATCTGGTATTCGACCCCGAGGCCGAGGCGACCACCGTTGATGTTGTCCTTGAAGCGGGCCAACTGGTCGCCGTCTTCGCTCAGCCGCGTATCGGTACGGGCATATTGGTAGCCAGCCAGCCCGTAAAACAACACCTGGTCGTTTACCACGTGGCCAATGCGGCCGGTCAGTCCGTAGCTGTACTTGATGTCCTGTCCCAGTTCGGCATCCTCGAGACGTACGGTCAGGTCGGCATCCTCGGACTGGAAATCCACTTCGCCGCCCAGGTACAACCCGTTGTCCAGCACGGTCCCGAATCCGGCCATGGCGCCGCCGGTGAAGCCGGATGCGCTGATGCCCGAGATGCCGTCACCATCGCCCTCGTCGTAGTCGGTGTCGTAGCTGGCCCAGCCGAGCTGCCCTCCAACGTAGGCGCCGTGGAACGGGCTAGCATGGGCGGCGCTGGCGGAGGCCAGCAGGGTGAAGGCGCCGGCTACGGCCACGCCGATACGGGTTTTCTGGTGCATGTGATTCTCCCTTGAGTGGTTGTCGTGACAGGGGCCGAGCACCCCGGCCGGGTGGAATGTTGGCACAGTTCGCGGCCAATCGGGCTCGCCGGTGTGCCAGAATCGTGTCTTCGGGCCGCCGCGCGGCCATGCTATTGCACGCAACGGGAGTTAACTGAATGAACATGCGAACGGGAATCCTGGTCTCGCTTCTGGCTGCAGCTTTTTCGATGGCCACCGCCGCGGCCGACGAGGTTCATACCGTGGAGCAGCTGAATCAGGCGCCGGCCGAGCTGGATGGCGAAGAGGTTCGCTTGAAAGGCATCGTGGGCCGGGTGAACGACGACATCATGGGCCGCAACTTCATCCATTTCGTGGACGGGACCGGGGAGCAGGGTGATTACATCACCATCACCTCGACGGAGATGCCCGAGGTGGGTGATCGGGTGGTCGTGACCGGCACCCTGACCCTGGATCGTGACTTCGGCTCGGGCTACACCTACCCGGTACTCATCGAGGGCGCCAAGTTCACCGAACAGGAATGACCTATCGGCTATAGCGTTGAGGGCCGGAACGATCCGGCGCTCATCTGCGCCGCACAGGATGGTGCGGCCTTCTGGGAGACGCGCGACTCAATCAGCGCCTCCCGATACATCCCAAGGAGGGGAAACGATGTCCATCAAGGGTCTGCTACTTCGCTTTGCACTGCTCTATATCTCGCTGATGATCGCCGCGAGCGTCGCGATCGCCTATTTCGAGTTGGAAGGAATTGGCACCGCCATCGGCATGGCGATACTGGGCGTCTCCGTCATATGGCCCTGCGAGGCCTTTGGTCGCAAGAACGGGCGCTACCTGTCGCGCGGCGAGAAATGGCGGGTGATCACAGGCATGGTGGCGTTGTTCTGGCTCACAGACGTCCCATTGGGCCTCATCGCTGTCCTCGCAGGCGAGGTGGAACTAGACGCGCTGTTCCTGGGCATCCTCGCAGTCGTCGCGCTGGTCTACGCCCTGTTCATTGCTGCAATGGTTCATTCCACGGGGCGCAGCCTGCGCAAGCGGGGGTTGGTCGCTGACGAAGCCGCGCAATAGCGCGCATGTTTGCGCCGCCGGGTCTTTCTGGTGGCGCCCGCCACTAGTGGTGCTTGCTACGCGTACCTAATCGGGCGAGGGGCTGGCTACGCTATTCCAGCACGGCGTCCAGGAGCGCTTCGAAGGCCGGGGTGGCCTTCTCCACGGCGCGGTCCATTTCCGGGCCCGGGCTCAGTGTGCTCATAAAGCGCGGGTGCAGCATGGACAGCTGGGTGCGGCCGTCTTCCTCGTACAGCGAGAGGTGGCCGCAGGGCAGCAGGGCCGAGACGTGGGGGCCGGCGGCGAAGATATCCCCGGCGGCCGGGATGTAGCAGATCTTGACCAGGATAAGGGCGCCCCGGCGCAGCGGGATGTCGGTCAGGTAGAACCAGTCGCCCGAGGCTTCGGTGTAGTCGCGTATGGCCTCGAGTACGGCCTCGCGCGATTGCTCGGTGCTCTTCACGATGAAATGTTCGTGTTCGGGGGCTTCTGCATGGGCGCTGGCAAGGGGCCATCCAAGCAGTAGAAGCAGTGACAGGCTGTACAGGACGTAGCGCATTCCGGGCTCCCTTGGGGTGTGATCGCCGGGGCAACCTCCGGTACAAGAAGAATAGGACACCGACGCGGGGATTGCCCGGCTCGGACAGGGCAATGGAACGACGTGACCAGGGAGGCAGGATGCAGGGCTGGAGGGGGCGCGATAAGGGCCCGTGGGTGGCTGGGTTGGGTGCGGTGCTGGCAATGGTGCTGGGCGGCTGCGCCTCCGTGCCGCCCGGGGAAGCCTTGAGCGAGACGATCAACGAGTACCGCGAACGCCAAGGGCTGGCGGCCATCCCGTGGTCACCGGCGCTGGCCGAGGTCGCGGAGACCCACCTGGATGACATCGAGACGCACGATCCGGTAGGCCGGCAGTGCTCCCTGCACAGCTGGTCGGATAGCGGCGCGTGGACGCCCTGCTGCTACCGGGCGGGCGATCCAGTCTCGGCCCGGTGCATGCGGGACAAGCCGAGCGAGTTGACGGAGGATGCCTACCCGCATCCGGGGTTCGAGATCGTCGCCTGGCGCAGCGAGGCCATGACCGAGGAGACCGCACTGGACATCTGGCGCCGCAGCCCCGCGCATTACGCCGTGCTGGCCAATGAGGGTGTCTGGGCCCACCGCGAATGGCAGGCAATGGGTGCGGCCCTGTCGGAGGAGTACGCGATCGTCTGGTTCGGGCCGGAGCCGGATTCGGAGGAGTAGCTCGCCTCTTGGTCAGTCGGCCAGGTGGCGTTTCAGCCAGCCGAGTTCCTCTTCGGACCAGCCGGCATTGCTGACGGCGTTCCAGGCGTCGATGTAGTGCTCGGTGGCATACACGTGGCCGTAGCCGCGCGGGGCGGCATCGCCGATGGTCACGTCCACGGCCAGTTGCAGCATGGTGATCACCGGGTACCAGGTCAGGTCCTGCGAGACGTCCGGGCCGCGCGGGGCCTGCATCCACTCCGGCTTGCGGTACAGCGCCTGCGGCTCGAAGAAGGTGACCGGGTCGCTCGCGTACTGCAGGTAGACGATGCGCATCGGCCCCCAGTCGGCATCGGGGATCTCCAGGTGGTTTTCCTGATTGGTGAAGCGCACCACCGAGCTGTCGCGAAAGCGCGGCAGCCAGGCCGGGGAGTCCGGCTGGCGCTGGCGCACGATGTCGCGCCAGGTCTCGCTACGGAAGGGCGGGCCGGCCCATAGCGCGCCGGAGAACGGATCGCCGATCACGTCATACAGATCGGCCGCGCGCTCGGAGTTGAGTGCGCCGAGGCTCAGCCCGTACAGGTAGAGGTCCGGGCGGGCGTCCGGTGGCAGCTGCTTCCAGTACCCATAGATCTCCGCGAACACTGCCTGGGCGGTTTCATGGCCGTACTGCGACTCCGCCATCAGCGACAGCCAGCTCGGCAGATAGGAGTACTGCACGGCCACGGTGGCCACATCCCCGCCATGCAGGTACTCGACCGGCTGGATGGCGCGATTGTCCACCCAGCCGCGTCCAGTCGGCGTGGCCAGCACCAGCACCGAGCGATCAAAGGCATTGACCCGCAGCATCTCCTGCAGCGCCAGGCGCGCCCGTTCCTCGATGGTCTCGGCGGCGTTCAGCCCCACATACACGCGGATCGGATCCCGCGCGGCCTCGCCGGCAAAGTCGGCGATCGAGGCGGCATCCGGGGCCTGGCCGATGAAGCGCTGGCCCTGGCGGCCCAGCCCCTGGTCCCAGGTAATTAGCGACGCCGGGCTGCCGCTCCGGAAGGTCGCAGTGGGCTGCTCCACGCCCGGGTATTCGCGCACGTCGAACTGCTGAAAGCTGCGATCGGCCGTGCGCAGGCCGTATTCCAGGATGACCCCATCGATCACCGCCCAGAACACCCCGGCCGCCACCAGCACGCCGATCACGTTGGACAGCCGGCGCGGGACAAAGCGGCGCAGATGCCGCGCCAGAAACCGCACCAGCAACTGGAACAGCCGTCCGACCGCGAGTGTGGCGGCAAACACCGCCGCCGCGATCAGACCCAGCCGGATCGGGAAGCCCCCATCCACCGGCTCCTGCTCCATCAGCGCGCGAATGCTGTTCTGCCACTCGGTCGCCTGCCACAGAAAGAGCAGCACGACCAGTGCGGCGCCGACGCTGGCGATCAGTACCAGCACGTTATGGGTACGGTCGCTGAATTCGGGCAGTTCCAGGTAGGACCATAGCCAGTGCAAGAACACGCCCAGCCCGTAGCCCGCCGCCAATGACAGCCCGGACAGGATGCCCTGCACGTCATCGGTGCGCGGAATCAGGCTGGGGGTCAGCGACGCGGCAAAGAACAGCGAGGCCAGGATCAGCCCCGGGATCGACAGCGTCCTCAGGATACGGGTCGCCCAGCCAGGCCAGATAAAGCCTCGCACTCGGGTTTGCAGGCGAGCGACGGCAGACATCGCGTAAGCGCTTCCTTCAAAGATGGCGGAAAAGCTCATCCTGTCGGCCCGGCCCTACGGGTTCAAGTCTCCCCGCTCACATCCCGCCTGCCGAGCGGTCCCACCAACCCGTCATTGCGTGGAGCGCAGCGACGAAGCACAAAAGCGCGAAGCGCGTTGAACGGCCGCAGGCCGGCCCGAAGGGCGAGCGGAGCGAGTAACCTCCATCCGAAACCACCAGCGCGAGCTATATCACCAGCACCGAGCTTCCACCTAATCCAGCCTACTCAGCCGAGACAGCCCGCCGAAACCGAAACGTCCCCTCAACCATCCGCAACGCCACGCCAAACAACGCAACCTGCAACAGAAGCCCACCCGTCGCCGCACCCACCGCCAGCCCGGTCGCCAACCCCAACGCCATCAACAACATCAGCAGCACGGCGGCGACACGGCTCCGCATCCAACCACCCACCAGCGCCAACAGCGCAACCAGCGTGCCTTCGGTCATCGTGGGCGTATGCGCGACCAGCACACCCAGCATCACGACTACAACGCCAGCGAACACGAGCACCCAGCCGGCGACACGCGCCAGGCGCTGGGCCTGATCGTGGTTCTCGATGGACTGCAGCAGCAGGAGCAGGTCCGCGCCTGCGCCCGACCAGTGGGGGGATCGTGATTCATTCATGTGGCCACGGTACTACAGCGGCATGACAGCTCGGTGACAAGCCATGTCCTGCCGCGCCGAGAGCATCTACTTGAGATCGAGCGATTGGCAGACCCCGAGCACGAAGTGCCGGCCTAAGCGTCAACGGCGATCAGACGCCACCTCCACCCATAGGCGAATTGACCCAAGTCCACCCTCCCAATATGGTCCAACGAAGGAATAGTCCTGATTAGGGCCTTAGAATCTCAAGTGCATCGTTGATGGCAGCTTAAACCTCCGGATTTGCCATCAAAAACGGCCTTCTAAGGCGTTCGTAGGGGGCATCGATTCGGTCTATGTCACCGATTCTGGGTGTTTTTCGCAGGTCCGACCCCGTCATTGAAAAGGGTTCGCGTTAACTGTACTAGGTAGTCGTGCATGGGAAGTCTTGATTCTTGGTCTGTTGAGTTCGAGAAAATTGGTTGGTTTATTCCTCCTTATGTGACCATGGGGGAAATGGATGAAATCCTAAGAAGAAATATTGAAGATCAGGGCGGCCTTACTCAAGCAGGCCTTGGAGCGATATTGGCTGATATATATTCTCCTTCTAATATCGCTAGCCTATATGTAGAGAAATACTCGGTCACGCCTTTTATAAAAGATTACATGAACATCTTAGGGGATGGTCTGGAGGCCCATTTTCTTGGTCTGCATTATGCGGCAGTAGCAACTTTGATTCCTGTTGTGGAGGGGGTTTCTAGGCGGCTGGCTGACAAGAGGGGTGTGGAGCACAAGCATATAAAGAAAACAATTAAAAACCTGTGTGAAAGCTGCAAAACAGAAGTTGCTAGCAAAAAGTTGGGGGCATATGAAGAAGTGGGATCAATGATTGATTCTTTTGAGCGGTTCGCAACAAAGAAATTATATGCGGGCTCTGGTGAGTTTCCGCATGACGACAATACGAACAGAAACGGCATCATGCATGCTGTGTATGCTGACTCAGATTACGGAGAACCAATTAACTCCTATAAAACGGTTGCAGCCATTAATTCGCTTTGTTTTCTATCCGAAATTGATTCAGGGTTATCGTGGTTTCCACCAAGAAGAAGTGAGGCGGGCATGAAGAAGTCTTTGTATTATTCTATGTGCCAAAAGATAGCAGCTCTTAGAGAGAAAAACGGTTAACAAGAGCAGGCGCGGCAACGGCTTTTTCGTTGCGACGTCGCCTGTTCTACAAAACCGAGCGTGCTGCGGGAGGCCGAGCAACGGAGGTGTAACGGGGTCGGACACCCAATAACGGGGTTGGACCTCTGAAACCTGCTCACAATCATTGGGATGGGCGAAGACAAGGGGCCTTTTGGGGCCTTAGAACGTCAATTTTGACGGCAGAATCGGGCGATTAAGAGGGCGAGAGCGCGTGACCGCTTCGCGAGGAGGGATTCGAGGTCGAGTGAGTTGAGGACCAAAGGCGGGGTGTAACCGCGCTGCGGCCTCGACGCCGTGCAGCGCGAGGAGGAGAGGGAGACCGATGTCGTCCGGTCCCTCCACTGGAGGTTGCGGTAAAACGGTGTCTACCTCGTCCCGTGTTCTGACTCACTGGTTGTATTCCGACCAGACCTCGAGGTTCTGGCCGGTCAGGTCAAAGCTGAGGACCTGGTAGGGATCTTCGCGTCCGGTTTCCATGCCGGGTGAGCCATGCGGCATGCCGGGCACGCTCAGGCCGGAGACATCGGGACGCTCGGCCAGCAAGCGCTGGATATCCGAAGCAGGCACATGGCCTTCAATGATGTAGTCGTCGATCACCGCGGTATGGCAGGAGGCCAGTTCCCGGGGGAGGCCCATTTCCTGTTTGATGCCGTCGAGGTCGCGCACGTTCGTGTATTCCACCTTGAAACCGGCCGCCTCAAGATGGTCGATCCAGTCATTGCAGCAGCCACAGGCCGCCGACTTGTAGACATGGATATCCGGCTCGGCCGCCAGCTTGTTGGCCACCACCACGCCCAGCAGCAGCAACAGCAGCGCGGGCAAAATGCCGTAGGTCAATAGTCGTTTGGTCATACAGGGACTCCAGCCGGTGTTGTCTTCGGAATCGGAATCGTGGATCGGGCACTCACAAACCTGCGCCGCACGATCCGCTTGCCCCAGGGGGTGTCGCGGTGCGTTCCAGGCCCCTGTTGCAAGACAGGGGCGGCTCCCGAAAAAGTGCGTAAGCACCCGCTTTATGACGATTGCCGGGGCCTCTTGGAAGCCCTGGAAAGCTCGTCGCTGCCGCGAAGATAACGCGCCTGTGGAGCATAGCGCGAATCTCGAGCGCGGAGCCGCAGGAATCGCCGGGTTTTAAGTCGGGATGGGGAGCCTGGGCCGAGTGCGAGCGCGTTACCGAGTGGGAGATTTCGGTATGTGGGGAATGCGCGATTCGCGGAAACGGGGCTGGGGTTCGCGCCCCGCACTCAGGGGCTGGCGAGTGCGCGCAGGCGTTCGAGGATGTCGGGGTGGTCGAAGTCGCGGGCGCCGATGGCGCGGTAGGCGATGCGGCCGTCGGGGTCGATGACGAAGGTGGTGGGGATGCCGCGCACCGGCCAGGTGTCGATGGCGGTGGCGTCCTGATCGAGCAGCAGGGGGAAGTCCACCGGATAGTCGGCGGTAAAGAAGAAGATGAGTTCGGCATCTTCGCCGACATTGACGCCCAGCACCACCAGCCCGTCCTCGCGCAGTTCCTCCCAGACGCGTTGCAGGGCGGGGAGCTCGTCCCGGCACGGCGGGCACCAGGTGGCCCAGAAGTTCACGATCACGACCTGTCCGCGATAGTCGGCCAGGTCGTGATGTCCGCCGTCGATATCGTCCAGCGCCAGGGGCGGGGCCTCCGGTCGCTCGGGGATGGCCGTGAGCTATTCCTGGTCGGCCGCCGCCAGTGTGTAGAGCGCCGCGCAGGCCAGCCCCAGGAGAATCGAGCGCAGGTACCTGGCCGTGATCATGGGGCCTCCGGAGGCGCGCATTCGAGCCCGTCCAGGCGCTTCTCGTGCGCGGTACCCCCGGCCTCCCATTGGAGCTGCAGGTCGAAACGCGTACCGGGCGCGTGGTCGGAGACGAGCATGCCCATCAGCCAGTCGCCGGGCTCGAAGCGGTGTTCGGTTGGGAACAGGGCCCAGCGAAAGGCAATGCGCGCGCGTTCGGTGACCTCTTGCGTCTGCCATTCCTCCTGCCAGTGGCGATTGAGCACCAGCGGGTGTTCGCCCTCGCGGGTCAGTGAACGCCAGCGGCCGAGATCCAGGTCGAGCGCGGCCTCGGGATGGGTGTTGCGCAGGATCGCCTGGAACACGCAGTGCTCCGCGACGAGCGCGGCCGGCTCGGCCCCGAAACCGCGGCCCATGAAGAACGCGCGGGTCTGGGCGGGAAGCAACTGGGCGAGCTCCAGCGACAGCCCGGCGCCCTGCCAGTGCCAGCTGCTCAGTCCGGTCTCCGCGTCCGTGCGGGATTCGAGCGTATCCGCCCCGGCCGCCCCCGCGTGAAGCGGGAACGCGACCAGGGCCAGCACCAGGGCGCCGAGCACGGCGAGCAGGCCCGGCGGCGCTCGTTCAGGGCCCGCCGAGGACATGGTCGAGCAGGGTCTCGAAGGCGGGCTCTGCGTTTTCCACCGCGCGCTCCAGGCTTGGGTGGGGCTGCAGCGTGGTCATGAACTTCGGGTGCAGCATGGAGAGCTTGGTGCCCCCGTTCTCTTCGTACAGGCCGATGTGGCCGCAGGGCATCATCGCCCCGACATGCAGCCCGGCATCCAGGATGTCCGGTCCCAGCGGCAGGTAGCAGACCTTCAGGGCCGTAATATCGCCACCCGCCAGCGCGAACTCGGCGAGAAAGATCCAGTCCTCCTCGTTCTCGGCGAACTCGCGGATGACGCTGGCGAGCTCTTCTCGGGTCTGCTCACTGTCGTGAATGACAAAGTGGTCGTCGGGTTCGGCAGCCGCCAGCGGCGCCGTCAGGGCCAGCGCCATGGCTGCAGTGGTGGCGAGCGCCAGGGTCGTGATCCGGTTTTGAGTGTGCATGGTGGGTCCTCCTTTTGGGCTGGTTATCGGGTGGCCACGTACCAGTTGTTCTGCGGGTCATGGGCCAGCTGGTGGACGCGGATGTCGCGGAAACCGGCGCGTTGCAGGTATTCGCGGGCGCGCGGTTCGCCCCACATCGCGCCAAGCCCGGGGCCGCCCCGGGCGAGCGAGACCGGCATGCAGTGCATGCAGGAGACGGTGTAGAGAAAGGGCCCGAGCGGGTGATCCAGATCGCCCGGGATCTGTCCGGAGCTGCGGATGTCCTGCATCAGGTAGATTCCTTCGGGCACCAGTGCCCGGTGGATGCCGCGCAGGACGCCCAGGGGATCGGCCTGGTCGTGGATGGCGTCGAAGGTGGTGATTAGTTCGTAGCCTTGCGCCTCGACGTGGCGGTCCATCTCGGCAGCATCCGCCTCGACAAACTGAACGTTGCTCAGCCCGCCTGCCTTGGCCTCGTCTCGGGCGCGTGCGAGGGCCTGTGCCGAGAGATCCAGCCCGGTGAAGTGGCTGCGCGGATAGAGCGCGGCGAGGCGATTGATGATGCGCCCGCTGCCGCAACCGACATCCAGCGCCCGGATCCCGCGTTCGAGGTGGTCGGTCAGGCCGGATACCAGGGGCAGGATGTCGCTCTCCAGCGAGGACAGCACGGTCTGGCCGCTGTCTTCGGCCATGACCTCGTGGAAGCGCGTGTAGTGCTCGTAGGGGACGCCGGCCCCGGTCTGGAACGCCGCGACAATCGCATCCTCCACGGCGCCCAGCACGGCGATGTACTGGGCAAACACCGCCAGGTTGTCGGCAGCGGCTGCGCGCGTCAGGCAGGCTGCATGCGCGGGCGGCAGGGCAAAGCGCGGACCCTCGGGATCCACGGTCACGATGCCCGCGGTTGCCATGGCGCCGAGCCATTCGCGGACATAGCGCTCGTTCAGCCCGGTGCCTGTGGCGATCTCGTCGGAGGTCGATGGCGGCCGTTCGCGCAGGCCGTCGAACAGCCCGGTGCGGTGGCCCACCGAGAGCATCAGGCACAGCGCCCCGTGGTTGAGGATGTCGAGCAGGTGGTCGCCAAAGTCCGCGGTGGCCTGTGGGGGCGGCTGGGTTTCCAGGGCAGACGACATGCGGTGTACCTCCGCGATGGCGCCGGAGTGTCGGCTTTCACCTGGAACCTAGGTCGTCCAGCAGGCCCGTGCGGTCACATGCTTGCGCCGTATGGCCGGATCTTGCGGGGTTGTGTCAGGGGGCCCTGGTGTCCTCGCCCCCAAGGTCCGGTTCGTCCCGGTACAGGCGCCGGTATTCCCCCGGAGACATACCGAAGGCCTGGCGGAAGTGGCGCGCCAGCTGTTGCGGGGTGTAGCCGGTGGTGGCCGCGATCTCGCTGATGTTTCGGGTGGAGGTGGACAACAACTCGCGGGCGCGTTCCAGGCGCAGGCGGGTCAGGTAGCGGTGCGGTGGCTGGCCGTGGGTGTCGCGGAAGGCGCGCGCGAAATGCCAGGGGGAGAGGTCGCACAGGGCGGCGAGCTCGGCGAGGCTGATGGGTTCGTCGAGATGTGCCTGCATGTAGTCGATGACCTGCGCCGAACGGTGCGGCGCCAGGCCGCCCCGGTAGTGCTCGGCCGGGGCGACCTGGCTGGCAAGGCGGGCCAGACGCACCACCACGCACGCCATCATGCTGTCCACGAACACGCGCGCGGCCGGATCGCTGCGCCCCATCTCCAGCCAGAGAAGCTCCAGACCCTGGGCGATCAACGGGTCGTTGTGGTGGCGGGTGTGCACGGGGCCGAAGTCCAGCGGGTCGTCCGGGGTGCGCTCCAGGCAGCTCCGGGCCAGACGGGCGGGGATCCCGATGAAGCGCAGTCGCGCCGGGTCGGTCACGCGGCAGTAGGGTGCGGCACCCGGGGCGATCGCGACGAAATCCCGGGTATGGGTGTGTCCGGAGAAGCGCCCCGCCCCGAGGTCGCAGACGTAGTGAAACGGCGTGCCGGATGACTGGCTCAGGACCAGGTCATCGGATACCGGGGTGAAGAACTGTCCCGGCGGCTGGCGGGTCTCCAGCATAGTGATCGCCGGCGCCGCGTCCGCACGCGCTTCGCGCAAGCGCGGTTCCCCGCGTTCGCGGGTATGGAACTCCAGCATGTTGGGCGACGTGTTCGACATTTTCTCACCCCGCATCTCCTGTATAGGTCATGCCGGTGTCGCCTGCCAGATTCAGCGGTAGACGCGAACCTCCTGCGCCCAGCCGTCCACGCCGCGGTTGGCACAGAATTCCTGCACATGCCCGTCGGCGTAGCGAATCTCCATGTTGAAGCCGGCCGCGGGCACATGGTTCAGCGCTACCTGGCGACGCTCGCCGGGCTGAATCTGGCCCTCGCGGATGCTGGATTCCGAGAGGTCGTGCCCGAAGTCGAAATGGATCGCCTGGATCAGCACATCGCTGTCGTTGTGCACCGTGACCATCAGGGCCCCTTCGACCGGGGGTGTCTCGACACCCCAGTGCACCAGGCCTGCGCCCAGCGCGAGCCCGAGTGCGAACAGCCAGGTGGCCGGGGCGCGCAAGGCGTCCACCACGATCTCGTCCCAGCTGCGGCGTTGTTGTGTGGGTTCCATGGCTTGGGCACCCGGATTGAATTAGCTTCCGCTAATACTAGCAGGGCGGCCGTTGCCATACGCGCTGTGGATGCGAATGGCCGGCCGCATGGTGCGAATACCGCAGGCGGGGGTGTGCTGGGAGACGACGGCCATCGGGCAGGTGGCCTCGGCCGGTGGTTCAGTGTTCGGCTTCGTCGAGGTCGTCGCGGGTGTCGCGAGTCAGGTCGGCGGTCAGGTAGTCCAGGGTCATCGGCAGGCCGAGATCGACTCGTGGCAAGTGCTGCAGGCGGATGCGGATCTGCCGTGGGCGGGCCTCCAGCAGGTGGCCGCCGTGCTGGCGGGCCGCATCGACGAAGTGGAGGTGGTAACCGGGTACGGCGACCGACTGCATGAACTCGGGTGTCCAGAACCCGGCCATGGAGCCCTCGATGTGCTCGAACTCGTATTCCGGCTGTTCGCGTGCCACCTCGACCAGTGGCCGGTAGGCGTCCTGGCGCGGGACGGATCGGGTGCGTACGTAGTCGAAGACCCCATCCAGCCGGATCGCGTACACCATGTTGTGCGACGGGATCAGGCGGTCGAACAGGCCTTGAAGTCCTGCGTAGTCGAGCGGGGTGTCGATGACCTCCTCGCTCCAGGGCCGAAACTGGGTGACGCAGGCGAACGGCGTGCGCGTGTCCGGGGTGACCGCATAGGCTCGTCCATCCGAGCGCAGTTGGTAGACCTCGCCATCCAGCACCACCATCTCGCCGTCCAGGTCGTTGAACGTGCCCAGCCCGAAGTCCCCCTTCGACAGGATGTCGGCGATCGTCGTGTCCTCGCGGTAAAGCCCTTCCACCAGGGCATTCACTGGCGCCGATACGTATAGGCTGGCGGCGGGTGCGGCGGCATCCAGCCAGCGTTGTAAAAGGGCCTGTTCGCTGATGCCTTCGGCCTGCGCGCGACGGGTCAGGCGTTCCAGCAGTTCGGAGGGGATCGGGTTGGCGGGCATGGGGTGCTTTCATGGAGGTCCGAGGTGGGGCCAAGGGTGCGGCGTGCCGCAATTGGACGCAACCAAGCGCATGGCGCAACCAGCGGTGCGGGCCGGTGCATGTGACCCCATCGCCGCATTCGGGTATGTTCGCCGGGTTTCGATGACCGCAGGATTACCGCGACGTGGGAAGTGATGAGCGCAATCTTCAGGCCCTGACGCACCAGCTGGCGGAGGCGCTGGCGGGTGTCGGCCTGCATGGGCGAATCGGGCTGGAGAAGGAGACGTTGCGGGTCGGACCCGAAGGCTCGCCGGCGCTGACCCCGCATCCCGCGGCCCTGGGCTCGGCGCTGACGCACCCGTACATCACCACGGATTACTCCGAGGCGCTGCTGGAACTGGTGACGCCGCCGTTCGAGGATGTGCGCGAGACCCTCGGCTTCCTGCACGACCTGCAGGCCTTCGCCGCCGCCAACGTCGGCGACGAGACCCTGTGGTCGACCTCCATGCCCTGTGTGACGGCCGATGACAATGCGATTCCGGTCGCGCAGTACGGTGCCTCCAACGCCGGGCGCATGAAGACCGTCTACCGCATCGGTCTCGGGCATCGCTACGGTCGCAAGATGCAGGTGATCGCCGGGGTCCACTTCAATTACTCCCCGCGCCCGGAATTCTGGCCGGCGCTGGCGGAGGTGCTCGGTGCGCCCGACGGCCGCGCCTTCCGCGATGAGCGCATGATGGGGATGATCCGCAACCTGCTGCGCTTTGGCTGGCTGGTGCCCTATCTGTTCGGGGCCTCCCCGGCGGTGTGCAATTCGTTTCTCGAAGGCCATGGTGCGGTGCTGGAGGACTTCGACGACGACACCTCCTATCTGCCGCATGCCACCAGCCTGCGCATGGGCGATATCGGCTACACCAACCGCAAGGAGGCGGACACCGGCATCAAGGCGGACTACAACTCGCTGGCCGGCTATGTCGACTCCCTGCGCTGTGCGATCAATACCCCCAGCCCCGAGTGGGAGCAGATCGGGGTGAAGGTGGATGGCGAGTATCGTCAGCTGAATGCCAACATCCTGCAGATCGAGAACGAGTACTACTCCACCGTGCGGCCCAAGCAGCCGCTGGAGCGTTTCGAGAAGCCGACCGATGCCCTGGAGGCGCGTGGCATCGAATACGTCGAACTGCGCTCGGTGGACATCAACGCCCAGCACCCGCTGGGGGTGGACGAGACTCAGCTGCGTTTTCTCGAGGTGTTCGCGCTGGCCTGTCTGCTGCAGCCGAGCCCGCTGCTGGCCGACGGCGAGCTGGACGCGATCGACCGCAACCTGCTGGATGTCGCGCATTACGGGCGTCGCCCCGGCCTCGAGCTGCGCCGGGGAGGCGAGAGCGTTGCGCTCCAGGCCTGGGCGCGCGAGCTGCTGGCGCTGATGCGACCGGTGGCGGCCGTTCTGGATCAGGAATTGCCGGGTGACCCCTACCGCCGTGCGCTCAGTGAGCAGTGGGGCAAGGTCGAGCAGGCGGATCTGACCCCGTCCGCGCGCATGCTGGAAGACATGATGGCGCGCGAGGAGGGGTTCTACTCCTACGCGCGCCGCCTGTCGGCCCAGCACCGCGAGGCCTTTCGCTTTAACGGGCCGCTGCCGCGCGCCGAGACGCTGGAGGCCCTGGCCCGCGAGAGCCTGGCCGATCAGGCGGCCATCGAGCAGGCGGACGAGCTGGACTTCGATACCTTCCTGGCGCGCTATTTCGACGGCACGCTGCGGGCCTCCTGAATCGATTTTGTTCGATTTTTTAGAATGGTCGACCGCATTTAACGCGATTTATCTTCGATAAAATCGATGGGATGATCGGGCTATTACATACATTCAGCCGTTGAGGCGTGCGCGCATTCGGTGCCGGGCACAGACGGCAGGAGCATGGCATGAGTCTTTTGATCAACGGTGAATTGCGCGAGGGCTGGCTGGAAGAAGAGTCGGACGAGAGCGGCGAGTTCGTGCGTCAGGACCAGCAGTACCGTAACTACGTCACCAGGGATGGTTCGCCGGGCCCGATGGGCGACGGCGGCTATCCGGCCGAGTCAGGGCGCTATCACCTGTATGTGTCCTACGCCTGCCCCTGGGCACACCGCACGCTGATCCTGCGCAAACTGAAGGGTCTGGAGCCGCATATCGGGGTTTCTGTGGTGCACCACTACATGGGTGACGCCGGCTGGTCGTTTGATGACTGCGACGGTTGCACCGGGGACCGGGTGCACGGCTCGCACTACATGCACGAGCTCTACACCCGTACCGATCCAAACTACACCGGCATCGTCACCGTGCCGGCGCTGTTCGACACCCAGACCGACCGCATCGTGAACAACGAGTCGCTGGACATGGTGCGCATGTTCAACAGCGCGTTCGACGGCATTACCGGCAACACCCTGGATTTCTATCCGGAAGACCTGCGCGAGGAGATCCATGCGGTCAATGAGCGGGTCTACGAGAACGTGAACAACGGGGTGTATCGCAGCGGCTTCGCGACCAGCCAGCAGGCCTACGAGGCGGCCTTCGACCGTCTGTTCGAGACCCTGGACTGGCTGGAGGAGCGCCTGGCACGCCAGCCGTTCCTGGTCGGCGAGCGACTGACCGAGGCCGACTGGCGGCTGTTCACCACGCTGCTGCGCTTCGATCCGGTGTACTACAGCCATTTCAAGTGCAATCGCCAGCGGCTGCTGGACTTCCCGAACCTCTCCGCCTATCTGCGCATGCTGTACCAGCGCCCGGGGGTGGCCGAGACCGTGCGCATGGACCACATCAAGGCGCATTACTACGGCAGTCACCCGATGCTGAATCCCAGCGGCATCGTGCCGAAGGGTCCAATGATTGACTACACCCGGGCGCATGGCCGCCCCTTGGGCGACCTGCCGGCCGCGTTGCGGAACGTCGACGAAACGTGACGGTCGTTACACTGTTGGGACGTTCAACCGTGGCCCGGCTAGATGCCGGGCCGCATTCGTGTCGGGGGAAAGGCAAGTGAAGGCGATAGGCGGCTCCCTGGGGCTGGTCCTGGTTGTGGCGATCGTGGCTGCGGCCTGGCTTGCGTTCGGCCCCGAGGATGGCGCCCGTGACGAGGGAGGCGATGCCCCCGCCGCGTCCCAACGCGACGAGCGCACGCCGGTGCGGGTCAGCGAGGTGGCTCCGCGCACCTTCGAGACCATGGTCGAATCCCTGGGCACGGTGGAGGCCAACGAATCGGTCGTGGTGACCGCGAGCGTGACCGAGCGTGTGGTCGAAATCCTGTTCGATGATGGCGATGCGGTCGAGGCCGGAGACGTGCTGGTGCGCCTGGATGCCGACGAAGAACGCGCCGCCCTGCGCGAGATCCGCGTGCAGGTGGACGAGGCCCGGCGCGAACTGGATCGCGTGCGCGACCGGGTGGCCGATGGCGTGGTCACACAGCAGCAGGTGGATCAGCAGCGATCGCGGCTGAACGAGGCCGAGGCCCGTCTGGCCGCCGCGGAGGCGCGGGTTGCGAACCGGGTGATCCGGGCTCCGTTCAGTGGCCGTTTGGGCTTGCGCCAGGTCAGCCCCGGCTCCCTGGTGAGTCCGGGTACCGCGATCGTGGAGCTGGATGATGTATCGGTGGTGAAAGTCGATTTCGCCGTGCCCGAACGCCATGCCGCCGCTATCGGTCTGGGTATGGAAGTAGCGGGCCGCAGCGCGAGCGGACAGTTCGCGGGGCAGGTGGCGGCGGTCAGCAATCGTCTGGACGTGGCTACCCGTACCCTGACCGTGCGCGCCCTGGTCGAGAATCCCGATCTATTGCTGCGCCCCGGCATGCTGGTGAACATCCGTCTGCCGCTGGACCCGGTCGAACGCCCGGGGGTGCCGGAGGGTGCCATCCAACAAGTCGCCGATCAGCACTTCGTGTTCCGGCTGCGCGACGACGGCACGGTGGAGCGCGTGCGCATCCGTATTGGCCGCCGCGACCCGGGCTACGCCGAGGTGCTGGATGGCCTGGAGCCGGGGGATACCGTGGTCTCCGAAGGGGTCTCGCGGGTCCGTGACGGGCGGGAAGTGCGTGTGCTCCCGCCGCGCGTACCGGATTCCGATAACGGCAACGGCGAGGCCGGGGCCGACACATGATTATCTCGGACGTCGCCAATCGCCGGCCGGTGCTGGCGATTGTCTTCAACCTGCTTCTGATCACCTTCGGCCTGATCGCCTACGACAGCCTGCCGCTGCGCGAGTATCCGGATGTCGATCCGCCGGTGGTTACGGTGGACACCATCTATCCGGGCGCCAGTGGCGAGATCATCGAGCGCGAGGTGACCCAGCGGATCGAGGACCGCATCGCGGGGATCGAGGGGATCCGTTTCATGCAGTCCTCCAGCGAGGACGGGCGCTCGCGGATCACCATCGAGTTCAATCTGAGTCGCGACATCGACGCCGCCGCGAATGACGTGCGCGAGGCGGTCAGCCGGGTACTGGGCGATCTGCCCGACGAAGTCGATCCGCCCGAAGTGACCAAGGCGGATGCCGATTCCAACCCGATCCTGTGGCTGAACCTTGCCAGCACCACGATGGATGCGCTGGAGCTGGCGGACTACGCCGAGCGCAACCTGATCGACCGCCTCTCGGTAGTGGATGGCGTGGGCCTGGTGCGCCGGGGCGGCGCCCGCAGTTACGCGATGCGCATCTGGGTCGACCGCGAGGCCCTCGCCGCGCGCGAGCTGACCGTGACCGACATCGCTGACGCCTTGCAGCAGGAAAACGTGGAACTGCCCGCCGGACGCCTGGATTCGCTGGAGCGCGAGTTCACCGTACGCGTGGAACGCCAGTACCGCACGCCCGAGGATTTCTCCGGTCTGGTGCTGAAGCGTGGCGAGGGCGGACAACTGGTGCGCCTGGGCGATGTGGCCGAGGTGAACGTGGGCGCGGATACCGAGCGCAGCGAGTTCCGCGGCAATGGCGAGGACATGATCGGTCTGGGGATCATTCGCCAGTCCAACGCCAACGTCCTGGAGGTGGCCAATGGGGTGAAGGCCATGGCCGCCAGCCTGCAGGATTCCCTGCCGGAGGGTACCTCGCTGGTGACCACCTACGACGAATCGGTGTTCATCGAGGGCGCGATCCGCGAGGTCTACATCACCCTGGCGGTGGCGACCGCCGCCGTGGTGTTCGTGATTTACCTGTTCCTGGGCAGTTGGCGGGCCACGTTGATCCCTGCGGTGACTGTGCCGGTGGCGATCACCGCGGCCTTCATCGGCATCAGCCTGTTCGGATTCTCGGTCAACCTGCTCACCCTGCTGGCGCTGGTGCTGGCGGTCGGCCTGGTCGTGGATGACGCGATCGTGATGCTGGAGAACATCCACCGGCGTATCGAGCGCGGCGAGCCGGGACTGTTGGCGGCCTATCGCGGCGCCGGGCAGGTGGGCTTCGCGATCGTCGCGACGACCTCCGTGTTGATTGCGGTATTCGTGCCGCTGGCCTTCCTCGACGGCACGGTGGGCCAGCTGTTCACCGAGTTCGCCATCGCCATGGCCATCGCCGTGTTCTTCTCCAGCATCGTGGCCCTGACCCTGGCCCCCGTGCTGGCCGGGCGACTGATGCACAAGGGCGACGACGAGACCGGCGTGGCGCGTTATATCGGCCGTGGCTTTGCCGCGCTGGAGGCCGGCTACGGTCGGATACTGGAGAAGGGGCTCAAGGGCTCCTGGCTGGTCTTGCCGCTCCTCGCCGCCGTGTTGGCGGGCGGCTGGTACCTGTTTGCGGAACTGCCCGAAGAATTTGCCCCGCAGGAGGATCGCGGATCTTTCTTCGTGCTGGTGGATGGCCCCGAGGGTGCCAACTTCGAGTACATGAGCCGGCAGATGGCCGAGGTCGAGGCACGCATCCAGCCGTTGATCGAGGATGGCCCGATTCGCCGTGCACTGGTTCGCACGCCGCGCGGTTTTGGTGGTTCGGAGCTGATGAACAATGGCTTCGTGATCGCGATCCTGGAGCACTGGGATGACCGTGACGTCTCGGGCCAGGAGGTCATCAACCAGATCCGCGGCATTATCGACGAGATGCCGGGAGTCGAGGCGCGGGTGATTATGCGTCAGGGGCTCTCGAGTGGCCGTATCGGCCCGCCGGTGCAGTTTGTCATCTCCGGGCCGGACTACGATCAGCTCGAGGAATGGGGCGAGATCATGCGCGAGGCCGCCGAGGGCATCGACGGCCTGACCCGTGTGGACCTGGACTACGAGCCTACCCAGCCGCAGCTCAACGTGCGCGTGGATCGCGACCGTGCGGGGGATCTGGGCGTGTCCATGCGCGATGTCGGCCGCACGCTGGATATCGTGCTGGGCGGCCGCGACGTGACCACCTTTGTCGACCGTGGCGAGGAATACGACGTCATCATCGAGGGTCTGGCCGACCAGCGCCGCACGCCCGGGGATATCGACAACCTCTACGTGCGCTCCAGCTCTGGCTCGATGGTGCCGCTATCCAGCCTGGTGACCTACGAGGAGCAGGCCGGCCCGTCGTCGCTGGAGCGCTACAACCGTTCGCGCGCGGTGACCCTGACCGCCGGGTTGCGTGACGGGATGACCCTGGGCGAGGCCCTGGACGCCCTGGACGCGAAGGCGGCCGAGCTGCTGCCGGCCGAGGCGGGGATCGACTACAAGGGCGAATCGCTGGACTTGCGCAGTGGCTCCGAGGCCATCCTGTTCGTGTTCGCGCTGGCCCTGCTGGTGGTGTTCCTGGTCCTGGCGGCGCAGTTCGAGAGCTTCGTGCACCCGCTGGTGATCATGCTGACCGTGCCGCTGGCGGTGGTCGGGGCGCTGATCGGGCTGACGGTCACCGGTCAGACGCTGAACATCTACAGCCAGATCGGCATGGTCATGCTGATCGGGCTGGCAGCGAAGAACGGCATCCTGATCGTGGAGTTTGCCAACCAGCTGCGCGATCGTGGGCGCGATTTCGATACCGCGATCCTCGAGGCCTCGCGCATGCGCCTGCGGCCGGTGCTGATGACCGCGTTGACCACTGTGGCCGGTTCGATTCCGCTGATTCTGGCCTCCGGGCCGGGCGAGGAGACGCGCTTCGTGATCGGGGTGGCGGTGTTCTCCGGCGTGCTGTTCGCCACGCTGTTTACGCTGTTCGTGATCCCGGCGGCCTACCGCCTGGTGGCCCGCGGCACGACCTCGCCGCTGGCGACCACCCGGCGTCTCCATGAGCTGGACGCCGACGTCGATGACGTCGATGGCGAGCGTCGGGGCGCCCGCGCCGCGCCCTGATCGCTCAGGATTTCGGTAGACGGCTGCGGACTGCTGCCGGCGACGGTTGTGGGTAGGCCTGGTTCATCATCTGGTGTTTACGGTGCTTTCGGTCCGCCGCCTGCCCGGCGCTGACTCGCCAGCGCGCCGCGCCCGTTTTTGATCAACAACTGGCTTCTTTGCTCGTGCAAAGAAGTACCCAAGAAACACGCCCGACTGCCGCGACCCCGGCCCGTTGTGCGGGCCGGGGTTTCCCTCGCTCCGAGGCTTTTCGCGGGCGGCGCTGAACTCGCTACGCTGCGCTTCGCTCAGACATCCAGCGCCCCGTGTCTATTTAGAATCGTCCCGCGAAAACCCTCTCCACTCGGCGCGACGACAACGGGGAGGTAGGTCAAGACAACGGCGGTCCGAAGGCCTGTGCCATTGGATGGAGGCAGGCTGTTCCGGCATCTGGGCACGCTCGGCCTTCGACCATGGCGTGCCGCGCCCGCGGAGCGGGTGCCGGGGGGGGCGTAGGATGTGATGAGCGCAGCGAATCGCATCAGGGGTTCGCACGACGTGGGGAACGGTGCGTTTCGCTGCGCTCAACCGCACCCTACAAGATGCCGCCTGTTTTGATCTTCCTCTCCCGTATGGAGCCCCTTGCGGAAGGGTTCTCGGGCCGGCCAGTTAAGAATAGACACGGGGCGTTGGATGTCTGAGCGTAGCGAGTTCAGCGCCGCCGGCCCGAGGGCCCTGGAGCAAGGTTCCCGGGCGGAATCCGGGTGCGCCTCGAAGGGTGCTTTCTTGGGCAAGCAAGAAAGGACCTCGCGGCGCGCTGGCGAGTCAGCGCCTGGCAGGTCGCGTACCGAGGGCACGTAAACACCGGAGGGAGGACGAACCAGGGCCAGCCATCAGGCTGTACCCGGGTCTTGGCAATGCAGGGAAGAAAGACGGCGGGACGCCGCCAGGCGCGCTAGCGCGACGAGCCGAGGCTTTTCTCGATGCGGTCGGCGAGGGCGACCAGGCGTTCCGAGCTTCCGGAGGTATCCGCGCCGGCCTTCTGTTGCCGGCACTCCAGCATCTCGTGCGCCAGGTTGAGCGCCACCATCACCGCGATGCGCTCGGCGCCCACGATGCGCCCGCCATCGCGCAACTCGCGCATGCGCTCGTCGATCAGCGACGCCGAGGCAAACAGGTCGGCGCGTTCCTCCGGTGGGCAGGCAATCTGGTATTCCTTGCCCATGATGGCGACGCGGACGGGTTCGGACTGGCTCATTCGCTGTGCTCCATCGAGCGCAGGCGCGCGATCATGTTCTCGACCCGATGGCGGGCCTGTTCGTTGCGTTCCTTGAAGGCCGCGCGTTCGCCCTTGAGCTGGCGGATCTGCTCCTGAAGCAGGTGGTTCTCCTCGCGCAGGGCCGCATGCTCTTCCAGAAGGCGCGTGATCGCGGCCTCCAGGCGTTCGGTCGGGTCGATCGCTGAATCGTCGTTCGGCTGCATAGCCTCGGGCCCCGCGTGGCAGGTGCGGCATTCGCCGCGAGTCGATTAATCTCTGGAGTCTAGGAGGCGTTCGAGCGAAGCGTCAACTTGCGTGACTCACAGTAGAGACGCCGGTCAATGTACGCGTTCGTGCACCAGGCATTCCGGGGTTTGTTGCGGCCTGGCACCCGCGCTGGCCACAATACGTGCAATCCCCTAGCCATCAAGTGTTGTCGCTCATGACCCAGCCACCCGAACCCGGCCCCGACGCTACCGTGATCGAGGGTACGGCCCATAACGGAAAGCCGTGCCGGATTGTCGACAATACGGGCACTGTGCCGCGGCCGGAGCTGGAGCAGCTGTTGAACGCCTTGATCGAGGACAAGCGCTTCGGTCTCAACATGCTGTCCTCCACCGGCTCCAGCGCGATCAAGCTGGGCGAGCCGCAGTTCACCCATCTGCAGGTGGGGGACGAGCTCTACCGCTTCCTGCTGTTCCCCTACGAAGCGCGGCTGGAGTCATTCTGATGACGCATTCAACGGGCACCGGAAACGCCAAGTCCCTGGACGGCCTGGAGCGCGACCCCGAGGCCCTGCGCGAGCAGCTCGAACACGGGCTGCGCAGCATGGGGTATGCGCAGACGCCGGCCTCGGCCCACGGGCTGTTCACCGGATGTCTGGTGGCCGACCCGGGTTCCGACGTCGATGCCCTGGAGCTGAGCCTGGGCGAGGCACTGCCACTGACCGAAGGCGCAGGAGAGCGCTTCGACAAGACCGTGGAGGCCATCCGCCGCGCGCTGGTGGCGCAACTCTACGACGTGGAGCTGGGTTTCGGCCCGCTGCTGCCGGAAGACGACGCCATCGAGGCGCAGGCCCAGGCCCTGGCGGAGTGGGTGGATGGCTTCATTGCCGGGCTTGGGCAGACGCCGCGCCTGGCCAAGCTCAAGCCCTCGGCCGAGGCCAGCGAGATCCTGCGCGACTTCGCCGAGATCGCCCGCATCGAGCTGGAGCCGGACGATGACGAGGACAACGCGGCGGCCTTCGAGGAACTCAACGAATACGTGCGCGTGGGCGTACTGCTGATCGCCGACGAGCTGGCCCCGGACGACCCGAAACGGATCCCGATGCAATGACGCAAACGCGACAAGCCCCCCGGCCGGGCCGGATGCCGGAGATCCCCCAGGGCGAGTTTGCCCGGCGCCGCCAGCGGCTAATGCGGGCGGTTGGCCCGGACTCGATCATCCTCCTCCCCGCCGCCCACGAGCGCACCCGCAACCGGGACGTCGAGTATCCGTTCCGCCAGGATAGTGACTTCCTCTACCTGACGGGCTTCCCCGAGGCGGATGCGGTGGCGGTGCTGGTCCCGGGGCGACCGGCAGGGGAGTACATCCTGTTCTGCCGCGACCGCGACCCCACCCAGGAGACCTGGCAGGGCCGCCGCGCCGGGCCGGATGGCGCGATGGAGACCTATGGCGCCGAGTGTGCCTTCCCGATCGAGGATATCGACGAGATCCTGCCCGGGCTGATGGAGAACCGCGGCGTGCTGGCGGCCCCGTTCGGGCGCGACGAGGCGCTGGATCAGCGGCTGTTCGGGTGGGTCAATCAGGTGCGCGCCAAGGCCCGTAACGGCGTGCGCGCGCCGCACGAGTTCGTCGCGGTGGAGCACCATCTGCACGAGCAGCGGCTGTTCAAGAAGGCGCCGGAGCTCAAGCTCATGCGCCATGCCGCGGCCATCTCCACCCAGGCGCATGTGCGCGCGATGCAGGCCTGCCGGCCGGGCCTGAGCGAGTTCGCGGTGGAAGCGGAGCTGCTGCACGAGTTCCACCGCTATGGCACCGAGACTGCGTACCCGTCCATCGTTGGCGGCGGCGAGAACGGCTGCATCCTGCACTACATCGAGAACCGTGCCGAGCTGAACGACGGCGACCTGCTGTTGATCGACGCCGGCTGCGAGGTGCAGGGCTACGCCTCGGACATCACCCGCACCTTCCCGATCTCCGGCCGCTTCGGCGAGCGCCAGCGCGAGGTCTACGAGTGCGTACTGGCCGCGCAGCTCGCCGCGATTAAAGAGGTGCATCCCGGCAACGACTGGGACACCCCGCATGCTACCGCCGTGCGCGAGCTGACCCGCGGTCTCAAGGAGCTGGGGGTGCTCAAGGGCCGCCTCGACAAGCTGATCCGCGACCAGGCCTATCGCCCGTTCTACATGCACCGCACCGGCCACTGGCTGGGGCTCGACGTGCACGACGTCGGCGACTATCGCGTCGGCGACGCCTGGCGCCAGCTGGAGCCGGGCATGGTGATGACCGTGGAACCCGGCCTCTACTTCGGCCCCTACAGCGAGGCGCCCAAGGAACTGCGCGGTATCGGCATCCGCATCGAGGACGACGTCGCGGTCACCCGCGATGGCCACGAGGTCCTCAGCGCGGACTGTCCCAAGACCGTCGCCGACATCGAAGCCTGCATGGCCGGCGACCTCCCGGGCTGGAACTGACCGTGTCCGCCCGCCACACCGCCCGTCGCAATGAAAGGCCGGGGATTCGGTCCGGCGCTCTTCGCCTGCAAGCAGGCTCCTACAGGGGGCAGGATGCACGAACTTCCGTAGGCGTCGGCTTGCAGGTGAATGGGGGAGCCACAATCCCGCTGCGTCCGTCAGGAACCGTAGGGTGCGTTGAGCTCTGCGAAACGCACCGCTCACCACGGAGTCACGCGCCCCGTGATGCGATTCGCTCCGCTCATCCGCATCCTACGATGGGTTCTGTAGGAGCCTGCTTGCAGGCGAAGCCGGCGTCGGGGCTGCCCGTGTGGGGTGGGGCATGACGACGAACACCTGCGACATCGCGATCGTCGGCGGCGGGCCGGTGGGCGGCCTCGCTGCCTGTACTCTGGCGCGGGCGGGCTACGCGGTCACCCTGTTCGAGCGCGGCGCACCGCCGGCGCCGGACGCCCACACGAATGACACCCGGGGCTACGCCCTGGCGGCCGGCTCCGTGCAATTTCTCGACGATCTGGGTTACTGGGCGCGGCTGGCCGAACGGGCGACCGCGATCCGCTCCATCGTCGTCAGCCGCCGTGGCGGCCTGGGGCGCGTCCACCTGAACGCCGCCGACCATGGCCGCCACGCGCTCGGGCAGGTGGTCCCGGCCGTCGCGCTGGAGCCGATGCTGGATGCGGCCTGCCGCGACGCCGGTGTGGACGTGCGCCACCACTCGACGCTGGCGGGCGTGGGCGAGGTGAGGGACGGCCAGCGCGCACTGCGCATCCATGGCGCCGAAGGCGAGAGCACCTGGGCCGCACGCCTGATCCTGGCGGCCGACGGCATCCAGTCGCCCACCCGCAAGGCCCTCGGCCTGCCGGTCAACCGCCTGCGCTATGCGGCAGATGCCCTGGTCTTCGACGTCCAGCCCGCGCGGCCGCACAACGGCCAGGCCTTCGAGCGCTTCACCGACGAGGGGCCACTGGCGCTGTTGCCGCAGGCGGATGGCCGCATGAACGTCGTCTGGGTCGCCCCGCCGGAGACCTGCGAGCGCCGCCTGGAACTGGACGAGGCCGAACGCCTGCGCGAGCTGCAGGCCCGCTTCGGCTGGACGCTGGGCCGGCTGCGCCCGGCGGGCCGTGTGGTGCGCTTCCCGCTGGAGCGGGTGCATGCGCCGGAGCCGGTCGCGGATCGTGCACTGCTGCTGGGCAATGCCGCACACGCGGTGCACCCGGTGGCCGGGCAGGGCCTCAACCTGGCGCTGCGCGATGTGGCCACCCTGCTGGGGGCGCTGCGCGAGGGGCGCGGGCAGGGCGGGGCACCCGGCTTTGTCGCCGACCCCGGCGCGCCGGCAACGCTTGCGGCCTATGCCCGGGCCCGCCGGGGCGACGTGAACGGCGTGGTTGCGGCCACCGACTTCCTCGCCCGCGGCATGCTGCACGCGGCGGGGCTGCGGGGTCACGCCCTGGGTAGTGGAATGATGGCGGTCGACCGCCTGCGGCCGGCGCGCGACCGCCTGGCGCAGGCGGCCATGGGGCTGGGTCCGTTGCCGCGCCATACCGCGCGCCAACTCGCCCGACCGGGTTCGGGGGGCGAGGCATGAGTCAGAACCAGGCGAGTGATGTGCTGGACCTGCTGGTGGTGGGCGCCGGTGCGGTCGGCGGTGCCATCGCGCTGGGTGCGGCCCGCCAGGGCCTGCGCGTCGGGCTGCTGGAGCGCAATGCCGCGCCCACCTTCAGCGACGCAACCCCGATCACGCGCGTCGCCACACTGAACTTGGCCTCCATGGACTTCCTCGCCTCGCTGGGCGTGCAGGATGCCCTTGAGGCACGTCGGGCCCATGCCTTCTCCGGCATGAGTGTCTGGGATGCCCACGGCCCGGGGCATATCCGTTTCGATGCCGACGAGCTGGGCGTTCCGGCGCTCGGCTGGACCGTGGAGCACGCGGCGCTGGAGGCCGTGTTGTGGGCCGAGCTGGGGGCCGCCGGCGTGGTCCTGTGGCCGCAGACCGAGTGGAAGAGCGTGGACACCCGCCCGGACCGGGTGGATGTTTATGGCGCCCACCATGCGTTGCTCGCCTCCGCGCGGCTGGTGGTCGCGGCCGACGGGGCCCAGTCCCCGCTGCGCAACCGCATGGGTATCCCGGTACGCGAGCAGGACTACCACGCCCGCGGCGTGGTCGCGACCGTGACCACCGAGCGCCCGCATGAAGACACCGCCTGGCAGCGTTTCGTCGACGACCAGATCATCGCCTTCCTGCCGCTGGCGGACGGACGCAGCTCCATCGTCTGGTCCCAACCCGAACACCAGGCGGACGACACGCTGGCGCTGGACGATGCCGGGTTTTGCCGGGCGCTGGAGGCGGTCATCGACCACCGCCTCGGGGCGATCACCGCCACATCGAAGCGCGCCAGCTTCCCGCTGGTGGCGCGCCACGCCCGTGACTACCACGCCGGCCGTGTCGCCCTGGCGGGGGACGCCGCCCACACCATCCACCCGCTGGCCGGGCAGGGCCTAAACCTCGGCCTGGCCGACGCCCGCGCTCTGGTCGAACGCCTGCACGGCCCCGCCCGCCGCGACCCGGGCGCGGAGACCGTCCTGCGCGGCTACACCCGCGACCGCCGCAGCGAGAACGCCTTGATGCAACGCGCCATGGACGGCTTCCGCCTCGTCTTCGGCACCCACGCCGCGGGCCTCCCGGAGCTGCGCGGCCTCGGCATCCGCCTGGTCGACCAGGCCGCTCCGCTCAAGCGCCGTCTGGCCCTGCGCGCCTTCGGCCTCGATTAAGTCGTCCCGAGCCCGGGTTGATCCGTGTCTCCCTGGATCATCGCGCCCGAGAGGATGCGATTCGCTGCGCTCATCACATCCTACGGGGAGATAAACCGCAGTTCGTGCTGCGGCCGGGTGCAGCGGCGCCCGTCGGACCCTGTGTATGGCGACGTAGCGGTAGCCCGTAGGATGCGCTGAGCGCAGCGAACCGCATCATGGCGTCGGGGCCGCGGCCTCATCGACCCCTGGCACACCGCCATATCCCTACCGCGCCCCGTCATCCCGCCCGGCGTTCCATTTAACCCCGTCATCCCGGCCGCAACGCCATACCTCGTCATCCCGGCCGCAGCGAAGCGAAGAGCCGGGATCTCCGGGTGAACCCCCGCGCTTCAACCGCCCACCATGCCCCTGTAGGAGCGGCCTCGGCCGCGAAGCCCCTGCCAAAGCCTGATCAGCGCAAACGTGTCGACTCCCGGCCACGCTTCCACAGCACAAGGGCATGTCGCGTTTCCACAACACATCCTCCTCGCCGTCACCCGAGAACGACCTCGTTGCAAAAAAACAACGGGCGTTGCATCGCATTGACCCGCCTTGCGACCGTTGCAAACCCCCGCGCGAAGCAAATCCCGAAAAAATCAGAAAAACCTGCTCGAGCCACCCGTTCGCTCGCCCCCAGGAAGGTAAGCTAATCCTAATGCTCCCCCCTATTCAGCAAGTTGCCGGATATCTCGCACCTTTCTGTAGCCTGTTTCCGCAAGTGTTTGATCTTCCGAAATCCACCCTGCGTCACGTTCGGCGCCCGACTGTGGCAACTTTTTCCCGCCCAGGGGTTGAAAAGAGACACCGTGGTGTATATAAAACACCTGTCATTCGCGGCATCGACCGTGGATGCAGGCGTAAGAAACGAACAACACACCTCTCCTGGGAGATACGCAACATGAAAAAACAGATTCTTGCAGTCGCCGTTGCCGGCGCCTTCGCAGTCCCGGCCTTCGCTGCCGCCGATACCAACGTCACCCTGTTCGGCCAGCTGCAAACGCAGATCGCCCACTACAGCGCTTCGGGTGACGGTGACGCATTTGAAAGCGGCATCCGTCACCACGATGCCGGTAGTTTGGCGGCTGGTGCTTCGAGCGGGATGCTTGGCAACCCGGATGGAGCTGGTCCGAGCCGGATCGGCGTGATGGTTAACCATGATCTTGGCAACGGTCTGACCGCCCTGCTGAAGATGGAATCCAATGCCAATACTCAAGACGTGTTCGGCGCCACGCGTGACGCCTATGTCGGCCTGGACGGCAACTTTGGTCGCGTGATTGCCGGCCGCATGTCGTCTTCCTACAGCACTGCTGGCAAGGATCCGCTGAATGGCACCTTCATGCAGGCTCGCATGAACGGTGCGCGTATCGGGCCGGATAGCGGGTTCGGTAACGGCAGCTACGTGCCTCGCGGTGTTCGGTACTCCAACAGCTTCGGGATCGTGAGCCTCGACGTTGGTGCGTTCATCGACAACGCCAACGATAGCGATACTGCGTTCTCCGGCCGACTCAACTTCGACGTGGGTCCGGTGGATCTGTATGTCGCCCACGTGAATGCCGACGGCTATGGTAGTGGTCCCAACGTTAGCGGCGGCGATTACGCCAATACGAAGCTGGGCGCCGACTGGCGGAGTGGTCCGTTCCGCGTGGTGGCCGAATTTGAAGACGCCGATCGTGGTGGCAATAACATGGACTTCCAGACCGCGTTCGTGTCCGGTACCTACAGCATGGGCAAGAACGATTTTGTCCTGAATCTGGGTATGACCGATCGCGATGTTGACGCGGATAGTGAGTACGTTGCTTTGGCCGTCAAGCATAGCTTCAGCAACCGTGTGATGGCCTTCGCGGGCGTCGGCTACTCCACCAGCACCGATAACATTGGCTTCAATGGCAGCGATCTGTCCTTCACCGGTGTCGGTGGCGGCATGCGGGTGTCCTTCTAAGGGCAGCCACTGCTACCAAGCGGTATAACAACAAGTTTGTAGCTTGTTTTGCGGGGCCCCCAGGGGCCCCGTTTTTTATGCGTGACTGGGCCCCGTTGGGGCCTTTTTTCGTTTGAGGGTACGGCGTTCGGCGCCGGTACGGTCGAAACGCAGGGGGGTGTCCGATCTGGCCGGTTTACCGCACCCATGGGGTCAAACCTTGCCTTTTGCCCCTCGGAGTTCTCGCGCGCCCGATTCGAATTTCGGGGGGGCGGTAGGCCGGTAAGAATCAGTTTGTCGGCACGGTCTGATTTAGGGTGTACTAGCGATTGTCAGGGATTTTTCTTTTAGCGCAGCGAATCGCATCAGGGTTTCGCACGGCGTGGGGACCGGTGCGTTTCGCTGCGCTCAACGGCACCCTACGGGATACCGCCTGTTTTGACCTTCTTCACCCGTATGGAGCCCGTCGCGGTGCGCTCGCGAGAGAGCGCGTGGCAGGCGGCCGGACGAAGCCACCGTAAACACCCGATGAGGCGGCATGATCGCGGACCGCACGGCGGGAGGCCGAGCGTGGCCGGCGGGAATGGGTCGTCAGGCGCGTGCCGGGGCGCGGGCGTCGTCGCGCCAGAGCCAGAGGATGGCGACGGTCAGTACCGCGATCACCGGTAGCATCGCCAGGTTCAGTCCATCCCATCCCAGCGGGCGCAGCAGCGCGCCGGCCAGCAGGGAGCCGGAGGTGACCAGGGCGAACACCGTCAGGTCGTTCACGCCCTGGACCTTGCCCTTTTCGCCGGCCGTGTGGGTCGTGGTCAGCAGGGTACTGCCGCCGATGAACAGGAAGTTCCAGCCGACCCCCAGCAGGAACAGCGCCAGCCAGAAATGCGCCAGCGTTTCCCCGTGGGCGGCGACGGCCACACTGAACAGCACTAGCGTGTTCCCCAGCGCGAGGATGCGGGTAAGCCCGAAATGCGTGATCAGGTGGCCGGTGACGAAGGAGGGGGCGAACATCCCGAGCACGTGCCACTGCATCACCAGAGCAACCTGGCCCATGTCGAAGCCGGCCTGGCGCATGGCCAGCGGGGTTGCGGTCATCAGCAGGATCATCACCGCGTAGCCCAGGGCGGCCGTCGTTAACGCAACGACGAAGCGGCCCCGGGGCATGATCTCGCGCAGGGGCCGGGATACGGCACGTTCCGCTGCCGGGGGTGCGGGTACGCGCAGCCAGGCCAGCAGCAGCATGGCCAGCAGGGCCAGTGCCCCGAGCAGCAGGTAGGGGCCGGCTTCGGGCGTGTTGGGTAGCAGGGCCTGGGCATGGTGGGCGTTCCACGGGCCGAGGAAGGCCGCGGCCACGCCCCCGGCCATGACCAGGGAGATGGCGCGCGGGCGGAAGGCGTCGCTGGCGACATCCGCCGCGGCGAAACGGTAGTACATCGCGAAGGCCTGGTAGGCGCCCAGCAGGAGATTGCCGAGCACGAAAACCCAGAAGGCCTCGGCGAATACCCCGACCGCGGCGATTGCCGCCCCGCCGAAGCCGCCGACGCCCGCCCCCAGCAGGAAGCCTGTGCGCCGCCCGAAGCGTTTCATGAACAGGGATGCCGGCAGGGTGATGACCAGGGTCCCGATCATCATGGCGGCGACCGGCAGGGTGGCCAGCGAGGGATCGGCGGCCAGACGCTCGCCGACCACGCCGCTCAGGGTCATCACGGTCACCGCGGCGATCAGGAACAGGGCCTGGCCGAGGGCAAGGATCAGGACGTTCGCGCGCTCGCGCGGGGTGGTCTGGCCGGACATGAGATTCCCTTCGGCATTGGGCCCGGGCCTCATGGCCCGGTTCGGGTAACTGGGTCAGCCGCGCGGATGGAACTCGAGCACCGCCGAGTTGATGCAGTAGCGCAACCCGGTGGGCGTCGGGCCATCGGGGAAGACGTGGCCCAGGTGGGAGTCGCAGGCGGCACAGCGTACCTCGGTGCGCTCCATGCCCAGGGTGCGGTCGCGGTGTTCGTCGACGGCGGCAGTGGACACGGGGGCAGTGTAGCTGGGCCAGCCGCTACCCGAGTCGAACTTGGCCGCGGAGTCGAACAGCGGCGCGCCACAGGCAGCGCAGTGATAGAGGCCGTCGGCCTTGTGGTTGTTGTAGGCGCCGGTGAATGGCCGCTCGGTCCCGCCCTCGCGGGCAATGTGATACTGCTCCGGTGTCAGGCGGTCACGAAGTTCGGCGTCGGTCGGGCGTGGGGATGAACTCATGTGATCTCCGGGTTGATGCTATTGTTTGCGAAACGAGAATGGGTCTTCCGGTGGACCGGGAAAATTATCCCCGGTTCTCGCCCGGGTGGCCAAAGACTGGACCGCTGGAGGTGGTCGTGGGTTGTCCCGATTGCGAACGTATCGATCTGCTGCCGGCGGCCTCCGGCACTCTTTACCTGGCACCGGTGTTGGCGCACACTCGCGCGGCCCTGCGCCAACGCATGGTGGACGAGCAATTGCCCTGCGCAGAGCCGAGCTCGGGCATCCTGGCCCTGCCGGTCAAGGGTGCCGGCGGGCTGGGCGAGATGCTGGCAAGGCTGGAGCAGGCCCTGAGTAGCTCCGAGCAGGCCGGTTGCCGCGCGACCTTCGTGCCGGAAGGCGAGGACTTCGGGCTGGGGCATCTGCAGGACACCCACCTGCTGTCCACGCTGATTGCGCGGCACAACGCGCGCGATCTCTCGGCGATCCTGGCCAACGACACCCTGGACTTCCACTTCCAGCCGATTGTGCATGCCGCGAACCCCACCGAGGTCTTTGCCTACGAGGCCCTGGTGCGCGCCTCCACGCCGGGCGGTGACATCATCCCGCCGCTGGACCTGTTCAAGACGGCGCGCAATGCCGAGCTCCTGTTCCATCTGGATCGTTCCGCTCGGATCAATGCCATCCGTCGCGCCAGTGAGCGTGGGGTCCGTAGCCATCTGTTCATCAACTTCAACCCGACCGCGATTTATGACCCGGCCTTCTGCCTGGAAACGACAGTGCGCGAGATCATGTCTCGCGTGCCGGGCCAGCCGGGGCCCGCCGGCTTCGTTTTCGAGGTGATCGAGAGCGACCAGGTCAACGACATGGAGCACCTGTCGCGGATCGTCGAGCGCTATCGCCGCGCCGGGTTCCAGGTCGCCCTGGACGACCTGGGGGCGGGGTATGCATCGCTCAACATGCTGTCGCAACTGCGCCCGGATTTCGTGAAGATCGACCGCGAGCTGGTCAGCGGAATCGACCAGGACGTCTACCAGCAGAAGATCCTTGAAAAGATCATCGAGCTGGCGCGGGATCTCGATATCCGGGTCGTGGCCGAGGGCGTCGAGACCGTGGACGAATGGCGCTGGCTCAAGGAGCGCGTGGATCTCTGTCAGGGCTACCTGTTCGCGCGCCCGGCCGCGGAGCCGCCGCTGCCGAACCACCCGGAGTCCTGACTGCCCATCCGTTCTACCCCCGGGCGTTGGCGGTCATGGGTCCGAATCGGTGCAGAAGCACAAACAGGGCCGGAATCACCACCAGCGTCAGAACGGTCGCAGCCAGGATGCCGCCGATGATCACCGTGGCAATCGGCGAGAAACGTTCGGCCCCGACGGCCATCTCCAGGGCCAGCGGCAGCATCCCGGCGATGGTGGACAGGGCGGTCATCATGATGGGGCGCATGCGGGTCTCCACCGCTTCGGTGACTGCCGCATGAACGTCCGCGCCTTCGGCCAGTCGGCGCCGCGCGAGGTCGAGCAGGATGATGCTGTTGTTCACGACGATGCCGATCAGCAGGATGATCCCGAGCAGCGCCGGCATGGATACGTACTTCCCGGCGATCAGTAGCGCCGCGACCACGCCGATGAACTGCAACGGAATGGCGGTCATGATGATCACGGGGTGGGCGAAGCTGCGGAACTGCACGACCAGCAGCAGGTAGACCGCCAGCGCGGCCAGCAGCAGCGCCCGCATCATGTGTTCACGGGCCTCGTCGAAGTCTGCCTGTTCGCCGGCCAGGGTCGCCGGATAGCCATCCGGGGCGGTGAAGCTGTCCAGGCGTTGCTGGACATCGGCCACGACCTCGGAAAGCGGGCGCCCCAGGTGGAAGCCGAGGATGTCCAGGGTCCGCTGGCCGTCTTCCCGGGTCACAATGCGCGGGCCGACGGTATGCTCGAGGCTCGCGACCTCGCCGAGCGTGACCGGCCCCTCGCGGGTGGGCAGCAGGATGCCCTCCAGGTCTTCCGGGTAGCGGCGGTCGGCGGCCTCGTAGCGCACGACGACGTCCAGATCCCGCTTCGGCGGCTGACGGAACCGTGTGGCCACGGCCCCGTCCATGGCCTGGTGGACCGCGCGGGCGATCGCGGCGCCGGTGAGGCCCAGTTCGGCCGCCCGGTCATGATCCACCCGTACCCGCACCTCGGGGGTGTCGAGCGCCCAGTCCTTGTACAGGTCGGTGATCCCGGGGATGCCCGAGAGATGGTCCAGCAGATCGCTGGCCGTGCGGTCCAGGGTCGCCGCCTGTTCGCCGCTGATCCGGGCGATGATGGGGGCGGCCGTTGACGAACGTGCGGTGCCGCCGAGTTCGCGGGGCACGGCCAGGGTGACCCCGGGGGTGGCCTCGAGACGCTGACGCACGTCGTCCATGATTTCCCACTGCGTGAGGGTGCGCTGGGTGCGCGGTACCAGCGTCACGGTGATTTCGGCCTGATTGACGCCCATGGCGCCGCGGTCGCCCATCGACCGGGCACCGGCTTCGTGTCCGAACTGGCTGCTGACATCCACCACGTATTCGTGTTCGGCCAGGTACTGCTCGACCGGTTCCAGGGTGGCCAGCGTGGTCTCGAGCCGGGTACCCGGGGCCATGTCGACCAGGACCTGGAAACTGCCCGAGTCGAAGCGTGGCAGCATCTCGCTTCCGGTCATCCGCAGCAGGCCCAGGCTGAGAACCAGCAGCATGAACGCTACCACCAGGGTGGTCAGAGGACGGCCCAGTGCCAGGGCCAGCACGTCGAGATAAAGGTCGCGTACCCCGCGCGCCGGCGCCGCCACCGCCTGCCGCCAGCGCGGGGTGGCCGTGGATGTGGCGGGTCGGAGCCAGTAGGTGGCGAGCAGCGGGATCAGGGTGACGGCCATCACGAACGATGCGCTCAGGGCGAACGCCAGGGTCAGCGCGAGCGGTCGGAACAGCTCGCCAACGAAGCCGCCCATGAACGTGAGGGGCAGCAGCACGCCAAGGGTGGTCAGTGTCCCGCCCAGTTTGGCACCGAATACTTCGCCGACGCCCTCGATCGCCGCCTGCCGCGGGGGCTGGCCCTCTTCGTCCAGGTGGCGGTGGATGTTCTCGAGGATCACGATGCCGTCGTCGACCAGCAGGCCGATGGCCAGGATCAGCGCCGACATGGTCACCATGTTCAGGTCCAGGCCGGCCAGTTGCATCAGGCCGAAGGTCACGAGGAATGCTGCGGGGATGGAGAGGGCAATGATCCCGGCCTGGCGCAGGTTGGCGAGAAACAGCAGGACGATCACCATGGTCAGGCCGATGGCGATCATCACGGTCTGCGTCATGTCGGCGATCACCTTTTCGGTGAACACCGAATCATCGTCGGCGACAACGATGTCCAGGTCGGGCGCGGCCTCGCGCAAGGTGTCCAGCGCCTCGCGAACCCGCGCGGCCACCTCTACCGTGTTGGCATCGTCCCGGCGCAGCACCTGAACGGCAATGGCCGGCTGTCCGTCATGGCGATAGGCCGAGCGGGGCTCGCCGGGTTCCAGGCTCACCCGCGCGACATCGCCCAGACGCACGCGGGCATCGCCCTCCGCCTCGAGGATGATGTCGCGTGCACCGGCTTCGCTGCTCAGCGGCGCATCGAACCGCACCACGCTCTCCAGTTCGCCGATCCGGACTCGTCCACCCGGCGCCATCAGGTTCCAGGCGTCGAGGGCATCCAGCACCCGGGGCATGTCGATCCCCAGGGCCTCGGTGCGCTCGGGATCGAGGGCGATGTGCAGTTCCCTTTTGTGCCCCCCGATCACATCGACCGCGGCGACCCCCGGGATCCATTCCAGCCGCTCGCGGATCGCGTTGTCCGCCTGTTCGCGGATCCCGTCGAGGGCCAGGGTCTCGCTGGTCAGGGCGATGGTGATGATGGGCTTGTCGGCCGTGGAAAACTCCAGGATCTGCGGTTCTTCGATGCTGGCGGGGAGGTCCGGTCGCAGCCGGCCGACGGCGTTCTGGACATCGACCGCGGCGAGGGCGCTGGTGATGCCGTAGTCGAATTCCACGCGTGCCACGGACAGCCCGGTCTGGCTGGAGGAACTGATCCGGGTGACCCCGTCCAGGCTGGCAAACTCCTCCTCCAGCAGGCGCGTGAGCTCGCGGTCGACATCCAGGGCCGCCATGCCGGGGTATTCGGTGATGACCGTGACGGTCGGCGGATCGGTGTCGGGGAAGAGCTGAACGGGCAATTCGAAGCGCGCCTGCAGGCCCAGGATCAGGGCGGCGGCCAGCAGCGCCAGTACCGTGTGCCGGTACCGAAGGAGGTGTTCGACCCAGGCCATCAGGGGATGACGCCCACGTCTCGCACGGGGTGTCCATCCTGAATCCGGCGATCCGGCGTCACAATGATGCGGTCACCCGGGTCGATGCCCTCGAGGATCGCCCGTTCTCCATTCGGCAAGGATCGTGTCGCCACCTCCCTGCGCTCTGCGTGACCGTCCTTCAGCCGATAGACCCACTGGGTCCCGGCATCGCTCCAGACGGCGTGGGCCGGCACGCGGATGACCGCATCCAGATGTTCCAGGACAACCCGTGCCTGCACGGCCATGCCCGGGCGGAGTGCGACGGGTGCGGCCGGCAGGCTCGTCTCGAAGCTGCCACTGCGACGACTCCCCTCCAGTGTGGGATGGACCCGGTCCAGCCGGGTCGTCATGGTCCGGTCCAGCGCGGGAATGGTCAGCTCCACCTCCAGGCCGGGTTGCAGCAGCAGGCTGTCGCGCTCCGGTACGCGCAGAATCGCATGCAGGTCTTCGAGGCCGACCAGTTCGATCAGGGGCTGGCCCGCAACGGCCAGGTCGCCGGGTTGGACATGGGTGCGCCGCACCTGCGCGGCAAAGGGCGCCCGTTCCGTGGTGTATTCCAGTCGCTTGTGGGCCAGTTCCAGCGCCGAGCGGTTCTCGCGGAGCTGCGCCTCCAGCGTGGCGACCCGCTGGCGCGCGTCGTCGAGTTCGCTTTCGGGAATCAGGTCCCGGGAAAAGAGGTCTTGCTGGCGATCGAGGTTGCGCTGGGCGGTTGCGCGTTCTCCGTCCAGGCGCTGGTCGGCGGCCTCGCGTTGCCGGACCTCCAGACGCGTCTCGTCGGTATCCATGCGCACCAGGACTCCATCGGCCTCGACCTGGTCCCCGACGTTCAGGGGGCTTTCCAGGACCCGGGCCGTGATCCGGGCCGAAATGGTGGTCTCGGCGTGCGTCTCGATGCTACCCCGATACGCGGGGCTGTAGAGCGTGATTTCCGCTGGTTGCGCGGAGATCGTGGCGACGGCCGGCGGTGGCGCGGCGCGCGCGGCCTCCGGAGAAAACCGTTCCGATAGCCGGTCCGTTGCGCTCCAGGCCGTCAAGACAATCACCCCGCCCAGCGCAAGGAGACCAAGGATCCGCCGCAGGCCGCGGCGACTGGATGGAGTGCGGGAGGGTTGCATGCGGTGCTCAGCGTTCCGGGGCATTGTCGGGTGACAGGGCGCTGACCACATCGTCGCGGAACGCACCGTGGCAGGCGATGCAGGCATTCACCAGTCTGGCGTGGTAGCGGATGGACTTGTCCAGGTCCTGGTCCAGCGCCGCGTCGGCCAGTCCTTGCGCGGCTTCATGCACTTGTTGATCCATTGCACGGAACTCGCCAACTCGGGTGCCGACTGCCGACAGAACGCGTCGTCGCTCGCCCAGGGAAGGTTTCGGGTGATCTGCGATCGCCCTCGCGGCCTCGGTCACGGTGTCGAAGTCCTCGACGAATAGTGCGGACTGGACCCGGTTCATGTCGTCCGCGAGTCCCTGCATCACGGATTGAAAGGTGTCGGCTGACACAGTGCCGGCCAAGGGCAGGGCGAGAGCGGCAACGATCAGGGCGGCGAGTTTTTTGGCGTGGATGCAGGACATTAATTGGGTCTCCTCGGGTTAGTCGAATGGAGTCGAGTGCGGTTTGGATGCCTGTCCCGGTTGGCTCTGCGGTGCTCGCAATGCGGGTTCGAGCAGTCGCCAAAGCACGTCGCCCTGCTGGTCAAGTCGAAACTCGAAGTCGGAGAGCGACCAGCGCATGACCAGCCCCTGGATCATCGCCACGATCAGGCGCGCCGTTTCGGCCGGTTCCAGGTCCTGCCGGAAGCATCCCTGGCTGACTCCCTCCCGGAGCAGTCCCTCAAGCTGCGCGGTGTAGCGGTCGATGATGTCTCGGACCACCGCCTTCAGTTTGGGGTCTTCCCGGTGCAGTCGTTCGGAGAAGATCAGGCGAGGCAGGCCCTTGCGACGACTGATGAATCGCAATTGCCGAGTCAGGAGTTTGCGCAGGCGGACGTCCGCGGCCCCCCGTCCGGACAGCATTGGTGCAAGCACGTCCAGAAGCTTGCGGCCGATCACGTCCAGTGCCGCGCGGAAGATCGCGTCGCGGGTCGGGAAATGCCGGAAGATCGTGGGCTGGGCGATCCCGACCCGATCGGCGATGGCCTGGGTCGAGACATCGCGCGTGCCGTGTTCGGCCGTCAGGTCGAGCAGTGCCTGAACGATCTCTTCGCGTCGTTGTTCACCGGACTTGCGTTTCATGCAAGTAATTAATCACTTTCTTTTTAATAATGCAACCATAATGCAGGTTATAGGGTGTTTGCGTGCACATTGGCCGCGCTTTCCATAGACTCGTGGGTTATGAATCAGCTCCCGCCCGACGCCCGCAATCCGACGCTCGAATCCGCCTACCAGCTGCTGCACGATGCCGAGGTGCGCTATCGCGGGCGCACGGTGGGCACGGTGGCCAGCCTGGACGAGCGGGCGCCTGCGGAAAACTATGCCGACTGCTTCATCCGTGACTTCGTGCCCTCGGGGCTGGTCTATCTGCTGAACGACGAGCCCGAGGTGGTGCGCGACTTCCTCGCGTTGATCCTGCAGATCCGCGATACCCAGGAAGAGATCGAGGGCCATCGCCGCCTGCCGCGGGTGATGCCGGCGAGCTTCCGCGTGTTCACCGACGAGAACGGGCACGAGTCCCTGGCGGCGGACTTCGGCGATCGCGCGATCGGGCGTGTGGCGCCGGTCGACTCGATGATGTGGTGGGTGCTGCTGCTGCGGGCCTACCAGAACCGCACCGGCGACCATGACTTCATCAAGAGTGCCGATGTGCAGCGCGGCATCCGCTTGATCCTGAGCATCTGTCTGCAGGACCGTTTCGAGGTCTTCCCGACCCTGCTGGTGCCGGACGGCAGCTTCATGATCGATCGGCGCATGGGGGTGTTCGGCCACCCGCTGGAGATCCAGGCCCTGTTCTACGGGATGCTGAAGGCGTCGCTGGCGATGCTCGAACCCTGCGACAAGGATTCGGAGCTCTTGTGCGAGCAGTCCGCGATCCGTACGCGGCAGCTGTCCGATTACATTCGCAATTACTACTGGCTGGATCTCGAGCGGCTGAACGATATCCATCGCTATCGCACCGAGCACTTCGGCCACGAGTCCGAGAACTCGCTGAACATCTATCCCGAGAGCATCCCCGACTGGCTGGTGGACTGGATCCCCTCGGAGAGCGGCTACCTGGTTGGCAACCTCGGCCCCGGACGCATGGACTTTCGCTTCTTTAGTTTCGGCAACCTGCTGGCGGTGCTGTTCGGGCTGGCCGACGAACACCAGTCGCGTTCGATCATGCAGACCTTCGAGCAGCGCTTCGAGGACCTGATCGGGACCATGCCGGTGAAGATCTGCTATCCCGCGATGGTGGGCGAGGAGTGGCGCCTGCTGACCGGGTCCGATCCCAAGAATACCCCGTGGTCCTACCACAACGGCGGCAACTGGCCGGCACTGTTGTGGGCGTTCACCGGCGCGGCCCTGCGCGTCGGGCGGCCGGATCTCGCGCGTAGCGTGCATGCGGTCGCGGCCGAGCGCCTGTATCGCGATAACTGGCCGGAGTACTACGACGGGCGTCATGGTCGTCTGGTCGGCCGACGAGCCAACTATCGCCAGACCTGGTCGGCGACCGCGGTGCTTGTTTCGCAGGGCCTGATCGACAACCCCGAGACCCTCAGCCTGTTCGACAGCCCGGAACCCGAGGTGCCATGAAAAAGACCCAGAGCAAGTCACGCGACGGTGAAGGCCTTTATCTCGTCCTGATCAGTGTCCACGGCCTGGTCCGCGGGCGGGAGATGGAGCTCGGCCGCGACGCCGACACCGGCGGGCAAACGCTCTACGTGGTCGAGCTGGCACGGGCCCTGGCCCGTCATCCGCAGGTTGGCCGGGTCGACCTGCTGACCCGGCGGGTGGTCGACAGCAAGGTATCCGCCGACTACGCCGAACCGGAAGAGGACCTGGGCGATGGGGCCCATATCGTGCGCCTGGACTGCGGCCCGCGGCGCTACCTGCGCAAGGAGAAGCTCTGGCCCTATCTGGACTGCTTCGCCGACAACGCCCTGGGGCATATCCGGCGGGTGGGGCTGCGGCCGGACGTGATCCACGGGCATTACGCCGATGCCGGGCATGTCGCGGTGCAGCTGTCGAACCTGCTGGGCGCACCGATGCTGCAGACCGGCCACTCGCTGGGGCGGGTCAAGCGCGAACGCCTGCGCGAGAACGGGATGTCGGATGCCGATATCGAGGCGCGCTACAACATCTCCACCCGCATTCATGCCGAGGAGGAGGCGCTGGCCCATGCCCACCGCGTGATTGCCAGCACCCGTCAGGAGATCGGCGAACAGTACGCGATCTACGACAACTATCAGCCGGAGCGCATGGAGGTGATTCCGCCGGGCACCGACCTGACGCGCTTCCATCCGCCGAAGCGGGGCCAGCGCAAGCCGCCGATCTGGGCCGCCGTCCGGCGTTTCCTGGAAACCCCCGATCGCCCGCTGATCATGGCGCTGTCACGCGCCGACGAGCGCAAGAACATCCGCGGCCTGGTGGAGGCCTACGCTGGGAATGACTGGCTGCGCGAGAACGCGAACCTGCTGATCGTTGCCGGTAACCGTGACGACATCGCCGATCTCGACAAGGGCGCGCGCGACGTCATGACCGATCTGCTCCTGCGGATCGATCGCCACGACCTGCATGGCCTGGTGGCCTACCCGAAGCACCACGACTCCGACGACGTGCCGGATCTCTACCGCCTGGTGGCCTCCAGCAAGGGCGTATTCGTGAACCCGGCGCTGACCGAGCCCTTCGGCCTGACCCTGATCGAGGCCGCGGCCAGCGGCGCCCCCATCGTGGCCACCAACGACGGCGGGCCGGAGGAGATCATCTCGCGCTGCCACAACGGACAGTTGATCGATCCGCTGGATCCGGAAGGCATCGCCGACGCGATCCAGGCCATCCTGGCGGATCGTCCGCGCTGGCAGCGTTACTCGCGCGCCGGGCTCAAGGGCGTGCGCCAGCACTATTCCTGGGATGGCCATGCCGAAAAATACGTGAAGCTGGTGAAGTCGTTGACTCGCGAGGTGCGCCAGGCGCGCCATCACGAGCGCCGGGTCTCCGGTCACCTGGCGCAGATGGACCGCGCCGTGATCACGGACATCGACAACACCCTGCTGGGCGACGACAAGGCCACCCGTGCCTTCGTCGCCTGGCTCAAGCGCAACCGCAAGCGGGTCGCCTTCGGGGTGGCCACCGGACGGCGTATCGACTCCGCCGCGGCGATTCTCGAGGAACATGGCGTGCCCACGCCGGATGTGTGGATCACCTCGGTCGGAAGCGAGATCCACTACGGCACCAAGCAGACCGAGGACCGCGGCTGGGCGCGTCATATCAGTCATCGCTGGGAGCCGGACCGGCTGCGCGAATGCCTGGAGCAGGAGAAGAACCTGGTCCTGCAGCCGGACGTGGACCAGCGCGCGTTCAAGGTCAGCTTCTTCGTCGAGCCGCCCGGAAGCCTGGACGCGAAGACGGTGGAGACCCGGCTGTACCGCGAGGACCTGCACGCCCGAGTGATCTACTCGCACGACCGGTTTCTCGACCTGCTGCCGGTGCGCGCCTCCAAGGGCCTGGCGGTGCGCTATCTCTCCGACAAGTGGGGCATCCCGCTGGAACACGTGCTGGTCGCCGGCGATTCCGGCAACGACGAGGACATGCTGCGCGGGCGCTTGCTGGGGACGGTGGTGGGCAACCACCAGCCAGAGCTGGAGAGCCTGCGCGGCTTCCAGCGCATCTTCTTCGCTGGGGCCACGCACGCGCGTGGCCTCCTCGAAGGGATCGAGCACTTCGACCTCCTCAACCGCTGCGAAAGCCCGGGCGACGCCGAGGCCGAAGAATAGCCCGGGGAATAGCCCGGGGTTGTTTTGACCACGAAGCACACGAAGGCACGCAGAAGGGCAAGGGCGGATTTACCACAGAGGGCACAGAGTTCACGGAGAAAGGGACAAGGCTTTCAGAAGGGTAGGATGCGATGAGCTCCGCCAATCGCATCGTGTCGTGGCCCGGGGCTCCCCGGTTCCCGGATTGATGCGTTTCGCTACGCTCAACCGCATCCTACTCGCTGCCGAGTGCGGGCAGTGCTTGGGTGATCCCGGCACTCCATCGAGCGAGACGACGGCGGCCGACATCGACCGACTCCGTGTGCTTCGTGGTGGATCTGTCCATCAGGGGACGGGCAGCAGCAGGGCGATCCCGGTGAGAACCGTGACGACCTCGAAGGCGCGTTTGACCAGGCGGTTGCCGTAGTGCTGGGCCGCCCAGGCGCCCAGATATCCGCCAACAAAACTGCCCACCAGCAGCGCCGGCAGCCAGTTCCACTGCACCGTGCCGAGCGTCCCGAGCATCAGGGCGCCCGCCCCGTTCCAGACCAGGCCCACCAGGACCATGGTGTAGGCGACCGCCTGGGTATAGTTCATGCCGTACCAGCGCACCAGCCACAGGGTGACCATCAGCCCCGTGCCCGAGGCCAGCGAGCCGTTCAGGATGCCGATCAGGAACAGACCGGCCGCGCCGATCAGTGCGTGGCTCCAGGAAAAGCCGATCTCGCGCACCATCTGCCCGAGCTGCGGGCGGCGCCAGGAGTACCAGCCGAGGCCGATGGTCAGCAGACCCAGGGCGATTTCGCCGGCCCGCGGCGGGATCCCCAACACCAGCCAGGCACCGATTAGCACCCCAGGCAGACCGGCCAGCAGGATAATGGCTAGGCGCCTGGGCTCGAATGTGCTTTTCTTGAAGTGGCGCAGGCCGGCACCGGCACCCAGTGCCACGGATGCGATCTTGTGGGTGGCCAGTGCCACGGGGTAGGGAAGGCCCAGAAAAATCAGGGCGGGCAATTGCAACAGGCCCGCCCCGCCACCGGCCAACGCAGAGAACCCGTTGGCTACGATGGCGATGAAGACGAGTCCGAGGTGTTCGAAAATGGTCATTTGGGGTGTGTGGAACGGGCAGTGGTCAGGGTTTTTTCGCCCGGCGATGGCCGGTGCGTTGTTGCTGGGGCTCGCGGTCCCGGTCCAGGCGGATATCTACCGCTGGGTGGATGATGACGGGACCGTACACTATTCCAGCACCCCGCAGCCCGAGACCAGCCAGCGCGAACGCCGCATCTACGACTCGGAGGGGCGCATGCGCGAGATCCTGCCGGCCCCGATGAGCGCCGAGGAGCGGGCGCAGGCCGCGGCCGAGCGCGAGCAGGCGGAACGCAACCTGGAGGCGACGCAGCGCGCGCGACAGGATCGAGTTACGCGCGAGAACCAGTTGCGCCGGGCTTACACCTCGCTGGAGGAGATTGAGGAGCTGCGCGAGCGCCGTGAGCGTTCGATTGGCGGCAACGTCCTGCGCAGCGAGGCCCAGGAAAAGACCCTGTTGCGTGAACGCGAGCGCATCCGCCGGCAGCTGGACGGCGCCAATGAAAACTCCCCGCTGGCGGATCGTTACCGGGCGGAGCTGGATGAGCTGGACGCGCGCATTGCTCGCGAGCGCCAGTACCGTCGGGGCCAGCGTGAGCGCCTGTCCGCGATCCACGAGCGCCTGGACCTGGACCGCCGCGACTTTCAGCAACTGGTGCTGAACGGCCGCGTTAACGACTGATCAACGTCCCCACACCCTGGTCGGTCAGTAGCTCCAGCAGTACCGCGTGTTCCACTCGGCCGTCCACGATGTGGGTGGCGTTCACGCCACTGCGCACGGCATCCAGGGCGCAGCGGATCTTCGGGATCATGCCGCCGTGGATGGTGCCGTCGCGGATCATGGCATCCACCTTCGGCGCGGCCAGGCGCGGTAGCAGCGCCCCGCTGCCGTCGAGCACACCCGGGGTGTTGGTCAGCAGGAACAGCTTCTCCGCATCCAGCACCACTGCGAGCTTCTCGGCCGCAGTGTCGGCATTGATATTGTAGGCCTTGCCATCGCGGTCGAAGCCGATCGGGGCGATGACCGGGATGAAGTCACTCTGGTCCAGGGTGTGGACGATGCTCGGGTCCACACCTTCCACCTGGCCGACATGGCCCAGGTCGACGCTGGGTTCGCCCTCGGCCGCGCCGTAGTCGCGCAACGGGGTCGCGCGGATCATCTGCCCGTCCTTGCCGGTCAGGCCGACGGCCCGGCCGCCGAAACGGTTGATCAGCGACACGATCTCCTGGTTCACCAGCCCGCCGAGCACCATCTGCACCACATCCATGGTCTCGCGGTCGGTCACGCGCAGGCCGTTGACGAATTCCGTCTCCTTGCCCAGGCGTTTCAGCAGTTCGCCGATCTGCGGCCCGCCGCCATGCACGACCACTGGATTCACGCCGACCTGCTTGAGCAGAACGATGTCACGCGCGAACGAGGCCTTCAGGTGGTCCTCGGTCATGGCGTTGCCGCCGTACTTGATCACGATGGTCTTGCCTGCGAAGCGCTGGATATAGGGCAGCGCTTCAATCAGTACGTGGGCAACGGAATGGGCCGTCTGGGTGTCCATGGCGGGTCCGGTTGTCGGGTTTCGCAGCCGCGCAGTTTAGCACCCCGCCTTGCGGGTGCGTCGGGGCGGCCATGGTCAGCGTCTCCTTGAAGGTCGATTCGATATGCATGGTTTGACCGATGACGCCGTGGCGGGTATAAAGCTGCGCATCATATACAGCAAATGAAGGTGTCCCATGCTCTCGACCGAACAGAAGGCGATCATCCAGCAAACCGTGCCGCTGCTGGAATCCGGTGGCGAAGCCCTCACCCGTCATTTCTACGAGATCATGCTGCGCGACTACCCGGAGGTGCAGCCGCTGTTCAATCAGGCGCATCAGGCCAGCGGCGAACAGGCGCGGGCACTTGCGAATGCGGTCCTGAATTACGCACGGCACATCGACCAACTGGAGGCCCTGGGCCCGCTGGTGGGCCAGATCGTCAACAAGCACGTGTCGTTGCAGGTGCAGCCCGAGCATTACCCGATTGTCGGCACCTGCTTGTTGCAGGCCATGCGCGAGGTGCTGGGCGAGGAGGTCGCGACCGATGCGGTGCTGGAGGCTTGGGGCGCGGCCTATCAGCAACTGGCCGACATCCTGATCGAGGCCGAAGAGGGCGTGTACACCGCGCACGAGCAGCAACCCGGCGGCTGGCGTGGTGCCCGGGCCTTTCGTGTGGAGCGCAAGTTCCCCGAGAGCGAGGAGATCACCTCGTTCTATCTGCAGCCGGTGGACGGTCAGCCCGTCCCGCCGCACCAGCCAGGGCAATACCTCGGGCTGCGCCTGATGATCGACGGCAAGGAGGTACGGCGGAACTATTCCCTGTCGGCGGCGGCGAACGGCAAGAGCCTGCGCATCAGCGTCAAGCGCGAGCCGGGCGGTGTCGCTTCGACGTTCCTGCATGACCGGGTTCAGGAGGGCGACGTGCTGGATGTCTTCCCGCCGGCCGGCGATTTCGTGCTGCGGGCGTCGGATCGCCCCGTGGCCTTCGTGACCGCGGGGGTCGGGATTACGCCAGCGGTGGCGATGACCGAGGCGGCGCTGGCGGAGGGTCGCGAGGTGCACTTTCTCCACTGTGCGCGACACGGTGGCGTGCATGCGTTCCACGACTGGGTGGAGCGCCAGGCAGAACAGATGTCCGGTCTGACGCGTCGTTATTGCTACAGCGAACCGCGTGCCGGCGACCAGCCGCATGCGGAAGGCTTCCTGACCCGGGAGCAGCTCGCCGAGTGGCTGCCCGACAGCCGCGAGGTGGATGTCTATTTCCTGGGACCGAAACCCTTCATGCAGCAGGTGCGCGCCCACCTGCGCGGCCTAGGCATCCCGGACGACCGGGTGAACTACGAGTTCTTCGGGCCCGCCTCCGCACTGGAGATCTGATGCGGTTCGGGGGGCGGACCGGGGTCATCAGCCCCGGCCCGAAGACCCGAAGCCGCTCGCGCCGCGGGTGGTCTCTTCGAAGTCCTCGACCACGCGGAACTTCGGCTGGATGACCGGGACGATAACCAGCTGCGCCAGGCGTTCGCCGATCTCGAGTGTGTAGGCGCTCGCGCCCCGGTTCCAGCAGGAGACCATCAGCGGGCCCTGGTAGTCGGCGTCGATCAGGCCCACGAGATTCCCCAGCACCAGGCCGTGCTTGTGTCCGAGCCCGGAGCGCGGAAGGATCATCCCGGCATAACCCGGATCCTCGATGTGGATCGACAGCCCGGTCGGGATCAGCTCGGCCGTGCCCGGCTCCAGCGTTAGCGGGGCCTCGATCATTGCACGCAGGTCCACGCCGGCGGAGCCGTCAGTAGCCGGGGCGGGCAGCGGGAAGTCCGCGCCCATGCGCGGGTCGAGGATCTTCAGGTCAATCTCGGGGGCGGGCATTCGGGGTTCCTTGGTCAAAGATGGGTCGTATCAATGCGTTCCACATTCGGCCAGGCGCTCGATGACCAGTTCGATCAGCGCGCGCGCCAGTTGGGCCTTGGGCTGGTTTGGCAGCGTGCGCTCGCCGCCCTCCCACAGGCACAGCAGCTCGTTGTCGGCGGTGCCGAAGGCGAGGCCCTCACCGACGCGATTGGCCGCGATCAGGTCGAGCCCCTTGTTTCGGCGCTTGGTGTCGGCGTGCTCGCGCAGGTGTTCGGTCTCGGCGGCGAAGCCGACCAGGAACGGGCGCCGGGGGAGCGTGGCCGCCTGGCGCGCGGCGTCGGCCAGGATGTCCTGGGTGCGTTCCAGGGCCAGGTTCATCGTGGGGTCGGACTTCTTGAGCTTGTGGGCCTGTGGTGTGGCCGGGCGGTAGTCGGCCACGGCCGCCGCTGCAATCAGGATGTCGGTCGCGGGCAGGCGTTCCATCACCGCGGCGTGCATGGTGGCGGCGGTTTCGGTGGCAACGCCCTCGACGCCGGCGGGCACGGCCTCCGCAGTCGGGCCGTGCACCAGGGTCACGCGTGCCCCGGCATCACGCGCGGCCGCGGCCAGGGCGAAGCCCATGCGCCCGGAGCTGCGGTTGCCGATGAAGCGCACGGGGTCGATGGGTTCGAACGTGGGGCCGGCCGTGATCAGTACCTGGCGGCCCACTAGCGGGGCGTCGGCCGGTTGTAGCAGCTCGCGTGCGATCGCGGCCGGCTCGCGCAGGCGGCCTTCACCCTGCTCGCCGCAGGCCTGGTCGCCGCTGTCGGGTCCGATCAGGGTGACGCCGCGTTCGACCAGGGTCGCAATGTTCGCCTGCGTGGCCGGATGCGCCCACATGCGATGGTTCATCGCCGGCGCCAGGGTGACCGGCGCGGTGGTGGCCAGCAGCAGGGTGCTCAGCAGGTCGTCCGCCAGGCCCTGAGCGTAGCGCGCAATCAGGTTGGCACTCGCGGGGGCAACCACGATGCGATCGGCCCAGCGCGCCAGGGCGATATGGTCCATGCCGGATTCGGCCTCGGCATCCAGCAGCTCGGTGCGCACCGGCGCGCCGGACAGGGCCTGGAAGGTCAGCGGGGTCACGAAGGCGCGGGCGCCCGCGGTCATCACCACGCGCACCTCGCAGCCGGCGCGCTTGAGCTCGCGCACCAGCTCGCAGGTCTTGTAGGCGGCGATGCCGCCGCTGACGCCGACCAGTATCCGGGGCTGGGTGTCGTGTTCCGTCGTCATGCGCCGGATTCTACCCGGTTCCTTTGTCCTGGCGCGCGGAGACGCCGGCGGTCAGGGCGTAGCGCATTGCATCCTCCAGCGGCAGGTCCAGCGGCTCGACCCGCTCGCGCGGCAGCATCAGGGTGTAGCCGCCGATCTGGTAGCTCATGGGCATGTAGACCGCGAGCGTCTCCGGCCCGCCCAGGTTGTCCGGCAGGCCCTCGAAGTCCTCGCGGGTGACAAAGCCGACCAGTTTGAAGTCGGTGCCGGGGAACGTGACGAGCACGGCCTTCCCGAAGCGCTGATGGATGTCGCCGGAGAGCAGGTTGGTGACGTCGCGCACGGTGCCGTGGATCGTCTTGATCACGGGGATGCGCTGCATCAGGCCCTCCAGCCAGTCGAACAGCCAGCGCACGACATAGGCCTGCAGCAACACCCCGAGGCCGAAGATCAGGCCGATACCGGCCAGTATCCCCATGCCCGGGAAGTAGAGCAGATCCGGTAGGACGGCCTGCAGCAGGCCCCCGAGGACATCCTCGGTGGTGCTGCCCAGCCACCACAGCAGGGCCAGCGTGATCGCGGCCGGGAGGATCGCGGCCAGGCCGGTCAGGAAGGTGCGGGAGATTCGGCGCACAACAGGCTCCGTGCAGGGGGGATCTCCGGAATGCTAACGCATCCGCGTCCGCAGTACGGTCGGCTGCCGGTCCACGCTTGCTCGGGGCGGCACTTCCGTGATCGGGTGCAGTCTATGAATTGGGTTTGAGCAGCATTATTGCCGGTAGAAGGAGTGAATCATGAGCGGATGGACCGGGTTGGGTGTGCTGGCGCTGGTGGTCTCGGCGGTTGCGCTACCGCAGGCCTCCATCGCGGGGGAGTCGGACGCGGCCGCGCCCGAGGACTACGCGATGACGCCCGAGGCGGTCGCGCCGGGCGTCTATGCGGTGATGACGCCGGCGCGGGATCTCCCCAGTCGCGAGAACCTCGGCTGGAACGCGAACATGGCGTTCGTGGTGACCGACGACGGGGTGCTGGTGTTCGACACGGGTTCCTCCGAGACCATGGGTGTGGCGCTGCGCGAGGCAATTGCCGAGGTCACCGATCAGCCGGTGCGCTGGATCGTGAACAGCCACAGCCACGGGGATCACTGGCTGGGCAACCACGCCTTCGCCGATTCCGACCCGGAGATCATGGCCGGTTCCGCCGCGACCGCGCGTATGGAGACGGAGGCCGAAGGCTGGGTCGAGAATTTCCGCGAGATGACCGAGGGCGCGACCGGTGACACCACGCCGCTGTTACCGAATGTTGCGGTGGACGAGCGTATCACCCGTGACCTTGGCGGCACCGAGGTCGTGATCCTTCCCTCCGGGGGTGCCCATTCGCCGGGCGATCTGAGCGTCTGGCTGCCGCAGACGCGGGTCCTGCTGGCCGGGGACGTGGTCTACAGCGATCGTGCGCCGTCGGTCTGGGATGGCGATGTCGCGCAATGGATCGACCTGCTGGACGAGCTGATCGCGCTGGAGCCGGCGGTGGTCGTACCCGGCCACGGCCGGCTGGAGGATGCGCAGACGCTCGACCGGCTGCAGCGTTATCTGGTCACGCTTTGGGAGGGGATCGAGGAAGGTGTGGAACAGGGGCTGGCCGCTTTCGAGACCGTGCCGCTGGTGCGCGAACGCATGGCGGACCTGATCGATCACTACCCCGGCTTCGACGACAAGATCGACCGCTCGGTGGCCACCACCTACCCGGATGTCGAGGCCGCGGTGTTCTGAACCCTCGCGTTCAGAACTGCCAGGTGGCGTGCAGCGAGCCGAACTCGGCCGCGCCCTTGGCCTGCCCGCTGAACTCGCGCGAGCGCCAGACGTGGGTGTAGCCCAGGCGCACCCCGCCTACATGAAACACGACCCCGGCGGTGAGCTCGCCCACCACGGGGTGCTTGTCCACCGAGGGCCCGTCACGAAAGACCGGGCCGTCCAGGAACAGGTCGTAGAGCATGAGCCGCGTGTCGATACCGGCAAACGCATAGCCACCGACGCGCGCGGTGGTCTCGAAGGTGTGGGTGCCGGACAGGGCCGGGCGGATCCGGGGCGGGCCGTAATCGCCCGGCAGGTTGCGCCCCGCGCGCACGATGGCACCGGCATTCGCGAAGGTGAAGGGGGTTCCGGCGGCCGCGCCCCAGTGCGGGGTCAGGTCGGCGCCCCAGCCGTTTGGCGTGCGGTGTGACCGGCCCCGTAGCTGGCGTTCGTAGGCCAGCATCAGCGTCGGTTCATTGCCGATCTGGTGATCCCATCCTTGTGGCTCCGGTGCGCTGGACCAGCTGTGGACCTCCCTCTGGGTGCGTTCGGCCAGGGAGGCCGGGCCGACCGTACCCAGCGTGACCTGCAGGCGGTCCAGGCGGTTGTCGTGTTCCGCGGCCATGCTGAAGTTCAGATACAGCCAGCCGGCGTAGGGGCGATCACCCGGGTCCGGCGTCGTGCGTTCGATATCCTCCGGGGTGTACATGTTCTGACCCAGGTGGATCGCCGCCTTCAGGCGTTCGGGCTCCTCGCGACGGATGAAGAACGGCAGGTTGTCCGCCACTGTCCGCAGCCACGGTGGCACGCGTTCCTCGCTGCGCGTCCAGCCGATGCGAACCCCGTTGGTGTAGTAGCGATCCTCGCCCCCGAACAGGTCGTTCTCGAATTCGAAGTGCAAGGCATCGACGCCGCTCCCGGCCAGGCTGGTTGGGCTGGCGACCGCCACGCCCAGGAGCGCTGCGGCCAGCAGGCCAGCCTCTCTCCAGCGGGTGGAGCGCCGTCGGGATGCGGGGGTGTTCCGGTATGATTGGCGCATGGACATCTCCAACCAGATCATCTTCCTGGCCGCGATCGTGCTGCTGGGGAGCATCCTTTCGAGCGTGATCACCTCGCGGCTGGGTGTGCCCCTGTTGCTGGTGTTCCTGGTCATCGGGATGCTGCTGGGCCCGGAAGGCCCGGGCGGTCTGGTGTTCGAGAATATCACCGTTGCCTATTTGATCGGCTCGGCGGCGCTGGCGATCATCCTGTTCGACGGAGGGATGCGCACACCGGCGCGCAATTTCCGCATCGGGCTGAAACCGGCGCTGGGGCTGGCCACACTCGGGGTCATTGTCACCTCGGGGCTGACCGGGGCGTTTGCCGTGTGGTGGCTGGGACTGTCCTGGCTGGAGGGGCTGCTGCTCGGGGCGATTGTCGGGTCCACCGACGCCGCGGCGGTGTTCTCGTTGCTGCGCTCACGCGGGCTGGAGCTGAAGAGCCGTGTCGGCGCCACGCTCGAGATCGAGTCCGGCTCCAACGACCCGATGGCGATCTTCCTGACTATCGTGTTGATCGAACTGCTGCTGATGCCGGAACAGCAGTTCGGCCTGGTGGTGCTGGTCGAGTTCGTTCAGCAGATGGGCCTGGGCGCGTTGCTCGGCGTGGGCGGTGGCTTTGCCCTGCTCGCGCTGATCAACCGGGTGCCGATGGCGGCGGGGCTTTATCCGCTGTTTGCCATGGCCGGGGCCCTGGCCATCTTCGGGCTGACCGGGCTGGTTGGTGGTTCCGGGTTCCTCGCCGTGTACCTGGCGGGGCTGCTGCTGGGCAACCGGCCGCTGGAGGCCTCGCAGAACATCAAGCGTTTTCATGACGGCATCGCCTCGCTGGCGCAGATCGGCATGTTCCTGATGCTGGGCATGATCGTCGCCCCGTCCGAGCTCCCGCCGGTGGCGCTGGACGCCGGCCTGGTCGCCGCCGTGCTGATCCTGATTGCGCGTCCGCTGGCGGTGTGGATCTGTCTCTACCCATTCCGCTTTCCCTGGCGCGAACAGCTGTTCATCTCCTGGGTCGGTCTGCGCGGGGCGGTGCCGATCATCCTCGCGCTGTTCCCATTGCTGGCCGGGCTGGAGCTGGCCGGCTACTTCTTCCACGTGGTGTTCTTCGTCGTGCTGATCTCGCTGCTGGTGCAGGGCTGGACCGTCGCGACCTCGGCGCGTTGGCTGGGGCTGGAGTTGCCACCCACCACCGCACGGGTGCAGCGCACCGAGCTCGACATCCCGGGGCAGCAGGAGATGGAGCTGGTCGGCTACCGTCTGGCGGAGACCACCCCGGTGGTGCGCGAGGCCTGGTCGAACTTCCGTTTGCCGGGCAGCGCACGGGTGGTGGCGCATCTGCGCAAGGGCAAATTGCTGGAGACCCTGGAGCTGCTGGATCTGCACGCCGGCGACCACCTCTACATCATGGTCACGCCCGCGGATCTGCATGACCTCGACCGCCTGTTCGTGCCCAAGGACGAGGTGCCGGAACGCCTCACCGAGCGCAGCGTGTTCGGCGAATTCGCGCTCAACGGCGACGCCCAGCTGGGCGCGGTCGGCATGGCCTACGGCGCCCCGGTCCCGCCAGAACGCCAGGGTGAAACCCTGGAGGTCTATCTGCGTCGCGAGCTCCAGGCCGAACCGGTCGTCGGCGATGCCGTCGATCTTGGCCCGATGCGCCTGGTCATCCGCGAGATGGACGGCGCCCGCATCACCCGCGTCGGCCTGAAGCTGCTGCGCCGGACTTAACTAACGCCTGCCTGACGAAAGCTGGGTAAATGAATGCGTCTATCCAGCGGATCTTGAATCGGGTGGTGGCCATTGCTTGGGCTCCATAGATAAGAATTCCTTTATAAAGCGGTTCTTGTCGTAAAAAATACCGCCGACAAAATCCTTGCCAAGTGGGCCTTTATCTGGTTACCTGAATCTGCGTAACGTGAATTTCATCACGTTATGAGTGCATCCCGTTCCCATCAGGAGAAGTAACCATGAACGCTTTTCGATTCATCGCCCGCCTTGGTCTGGTGCTGGCCTTCCTGTTCCCATTTGCCCTGTTGGCTGACTACGAGTCGCCCGAGACGGTCGATGGCACTACGTATGTGGGCCCGGAAGAAGCCCGTGCCCTGTTCGATCAGCGTGTGCCGTTTGTTGATGTCCGGACGAGCTCCGACTACGACGCCGGCCGCATTCCGGGCGCAATCAACCTGACGGTCGAGCGCGATCAGTCCCAGAGCGACATCACCGAGGAGTCGTTGCTGGAGTTCGTCGGTTCCAAGGATGCCGATGTCGTCCTGTACTGCAACAGCACCCCCTGCTGGCGTACCGCGGCCGCGGCCGAACGCGCGGTGGAGTGGGGCTTTACCAGCGTGCACTACTACCGTCTGGGCTTCCCGTCCTGGCAGGAGGCCGGTTACCCGGTCGAGTAATCCTCAAGTAATCCCCTGAAACGTCGTTACAGGACCTGTCGGGGGGCGTCTTCCAGACGCCTCCCGACAGGCCCAACGGACGTCCAAGAACAATAATCAACGGGGGCACCATGTCACTCAAACTTCGTCTGACCCTGCTGGCGCTGGGCGCCTTGCTGCTGGCAACGATCATCCTGATCAGCCTGGCGCGGGTGTCTCAGGATGTGTCGGAGACGCGTTTTGAGGACCTGATGCTCACCAGCAAGGCGCAGTTGTGGGATCGCATTGTCGCCACCGAGATGGAGCGCATGGAGGTGGGCGTCCAGAGCATGACCCGCAACCGGGACGCTATCGCTGCGCTTTACGAGGGTAATCGGCAGGCCCTTCAGGATGCGGCCCGCCCGACGTTCAACCGGATGAGTTCCTCCGGGACCATCACCGGCATGCAGGTGGTGGATGGTGATGCGCGCATCGTGTTTTCCACGACCGGCGATTTCTCCGGAAGGACTTCCAAGCCACTAGTGCGGCAGGTGCTGGAGGAGCGCAACGTGATGCGCGGTGTCCAGCGCGACGAGGACGGGACGCTGGTCTCGACCCTCGCGTTTCCGATGTACGACCGTGGCGAGGTCGTGGGCGCCGGCGTGTTCATGCGTCATATGGATGCCCCGCTCGAGGAGATGTCCGCTGCGGATGACTCGCTCAATCTTTTGGTCGGTCGGCGGGGTGAAGTGGAGTACCGCTCGTACAATCCTGACGAGAACAATCTGCTCGAACGTATCAATCTGGATCTTCCCGCACTGGGTGAGCAGCGGGTGGCGCGTGTCTCCGGCGACGAGCGCGCTTATTCCGTCGTCACGCACCCGGTGCGCTCACCGGATGGCGAGGCGCTGGCGCATTTCGTGAGCGTGAGTGACTTCACCGAGAGTTTCGGACGTCAGGCCTTCATCAACCGCGTAGCCATCGCCAGCTCCGTCATCGTCCTGATCGCCCTTGCGATTCTGATCTATTGGTACATGCAGCGTTCATTTGCCCCGCTCTTGCGCGCGGTGGATGCGGCCGACGCGATTGCTCAAGGGGACCTCAGTCAGAACCTTGCCGACACCGCCCGCAATGACGAAACGGGGCGGTTGTCGCAGGCCATGCAGACCATGTTGACCCAGCTGCGCTCGATGATCGAGGCGATCAACGACGCTACTCGCCAGGTGGCCTCCGCCGCCGAACAGCTATCGGCGACCACGCAGCAGACCAACTCGGGCATGCGGCGCCAGCACCAAGAGATCGAACAGATCGCCACGGCGATGAACGAGATGACGCAGACTACCCGTGAGGTGGCGAGCAGCGCCCAGGGTGCGGCGTCTTCCGCGGACAGCGCCAAAAAGGACATCGATGCCGGCCAGTCCGCGCTGCAGAAGACCGTGCAGTCGATCCGTGCGCTGGAGTCCTCGGTGGGCGAAACCTCCGAATCGGTTCAGGCCCTTCAGTCGGATGTCGAGAACATCACGGTGGTGCTGGACGTGATCAAGGGTGTTGCCGAGCAAACCAATCTGCTGGCACTGAATGCCGCCATCGAGGCCGCTCGCGCCGGCGAACAAGGCCGCGGGTTTGCGGTGGTCGCGGACGAGGTGCGTACGCTGGCGAGTCGCACCCAGCATTCCACCGAGGAGATCCAGGGGATTATCACCAAGCTGCAGGATCGGGCGGGCCAGTCCTCGAAGTCCATGGCCGTGGGCATGGAGCGGGTCACGACTACTGTGGCGGATGCCCAGGACGCCGAAGAGGCGTTCTCCGGGATCAAGTCCTCGATCGATCGCATCACGGACGTTAATCACCAGATTGCCGGGGCTGCTGAGGAGCAGAGTGCGACGGCCTCGCATATTGACGAGGGCGTGACCAATATTCGCGACGTTGCGGAAGAGACCTCTCAGGCTTCGGAAAACACCACGGCGGCGACCGAGGAGCTGGCGCGACTGGCGGCTCAGCTGCAGGAACTGACAGCCCGCTTCCGGTTGTAGGACAAGTTGGGGGGGGGAGGGCCAAGGAGCCCGGAGCAACGCTCCGGGCTCCTTTTTTGTGTGCCGTTTATTTGCCAAGCATGGCCTTCAGGCCGGCGAGGTGGGCGCGGGCGGTGAGCTGCTGGGTCTCGGGGTCCGGTGGCTTGGCGTCGGGCCAGTCGAGATGCTCCTCGGGCAGTTCGTCGAGAAAGCGCGAGGGCTCGCAATCGAGGCTTTCGCCGTAGCGGCTTCGGCTTTGGGCGTAGGTGATCAGCAGGGTTTGCTGGGCGCGGGTCAGGCCGACGTAGGCCAGGCGGCGCTCCTCCTCGATGGAGTCGTCTTCGACGCTGACCCGGTGTGGCAGCAGTTCCTCCTCGAAACCGACCAGGCAGACATGCGGAAACTCCAGGCCCTTGGCGGTGTGCAGGGTCAGCAGCTGTACCGACTCGTTGCCGTCCTGGGAATCCCGGTTGCGGTCGAGGATGTCCATCAGGCTGATGCGATTAACGATGTCGGCGAGGCCCATGCTGCGGGTGTCCTCGGCCTCGTCATCACCGTATTCGGCCGTGGTGTTGGCTCCGCCCATGCGCCCGACCCAGTCGATGAATTCGCGCACGTTGTCCATGCGCCGGGTCGCTGCGCGCGGGTTGGGACTGTTTTCCAGTAGCCAGGATTCGTAGTCGATGTCCTCGACCAGGGCGCGCAGCAGGACGTCCGGGTACTCTTCCGCGCCACGGCGCTGGAAGCCGTCAATCCAGTCAGTAAAGCGCTCCAGTCGGGCCTGGGCGCGGGCATCCATGTATTCGGAAAGGCCGGCGCCGCGGGCGGCCTGCAACAGGGAGGTGCCGCGCTGGTTGGCGTAGTGGCCGAGCTTTTCCAGGGTGGCCGGCCCGATCTCGCGGCGCGGCACGTTGACCACGCGCAGGAACGCGGTGTTGTCGTCCGGGTTGGCGAGCAGGCGCAGGTAGGCAACCAGGTCCTTGATTTCGGCCTTCTCGAAGAACGACTGGCCGCCGCTCAGGCGGTAGGGGATGCCCTGCTCGCGCAGGAGCTTCTCGAACAGCCGGGACTGGTGGTTGCTGCGGTAGAGGATCGCGAAATCCCCCCACCCCGCGTTGAGACGGAAACGCCGGCGCATCAGCTCGGAGACCACGCGCGCCGCCTCGGTGTCGGCGTCGGAGCAGCCGATGACCTCGATCTTTTCGCCCTCGCCCAGCGCACTCCACAGGCGCTTCTCGAACACGTGCGGGTTGTTCGCGATCAGCGCGTTCGCGGTGTGCAGGATGCGGTTGGTGGAGCGGTAGTTCTGCTCCAGCTTGATCACCTCCAGGCGCGGGAAATCGTCCTGCAGGCGCACGAGGTTTTCCGGGCGCGCGCCGCGCCAGGCGTAGATCGACTGGTCGTCGTCACCCACCACCGTCAGTCCATCACTGACGCCAACCAGCAGGCGCACCAGTTGGTACTGCGCGGAGTTGGTGTCCTGGTACTCGTCGACCAGCAGGTGGCGGATGCGGTCCTGCCAGCGGTTACGCAGCTCAGGGTCATCGCGGAGGCAGTCCACCGGGCGCTTGATCAGGTCGTCGAAGTCCACTGCGTTGTAGGCGCGCAGGGCGTCCTCGTAGCGTGGATAGAGGTTGGCGGCGGCGATGGCCTCCGGGGCGTCGGTCATCTGACTCGCCTCGTGCAGCGCCTCCGCCGGCGTCATCAGGTCGTTCTTCCAGCGGCTGATGTGGCCGACCAGTGCGTCCACCTCGGAGCCGGTGTCGTCGCGGTAGGTGATCTCGCGCAGCAACTGCCGGCAGTCGCCCGGATCGAGGATCGAGAAGCCGGCCCGCAGCCCGGCCGCCTGCAGTTCACGGCGCAGGAAATTGAGTCCGAAGGTGTGAAAGGTGGAGACGCTAAGCCCGCGTGCCTGCTCGCGCGCCAGGCGGCCCTGCACGCGCTCGCGCATCTCGCGCGCGGCCTTGTTGGTGAAGGTGATGGCGACAATGCGGCGCGCCTCGAGCCCGCGCTGCTCGATCAGGTGCGCGATCTTCTCGGTGATCACGCGCGTCTTGCCCGACCCCGCTCCGGCCAGCACCAGCAGTGGGTGGTCCGTGGTGGTGACGGCGGCCTGTTGTTGAGGATTCAGTTCAGACACCGGGGTGGTCGATTCCTTCTCAGCGGGGCGCGTAAACTAACCCACGATCCAGCATTCATAAAGACAGTAACGGTGAGGGTAAGCCATTGACCAATGTGTCGGGCACTGCCGCCGCGGCCGGGGCGGCCGGGCCGCTTCCGCGTCTGACCCAGTTTGATTTTCATCAGCGCCTGATGGATGTGCCGGGGTCGGCGGTGATTCTGTTCACGCGCCAGGGCTGCGGCGCCTGCAAGGTGATGGGGCGGGTCCTGGCGGAGTGGCAGGCGGCCGCGGATGCGCCGGCCTTGTTCGTGGTGGACGCCGAGACGGATACCGCCCTGGTGCGCGAATTCGAGGTCTTCCATCTGCCGGCGCTGTTCGTGTTCCAGGCGGGCGCCTACCACGGCCGCCTGGAGGCCCCGCCCCGGTTGCCCCTGCTGCGCGAGGCGCTGACCGCCTGCCTCGCGCGCCCACCCGAGGAGGCACCATGACCTCGAACGACAACGACTGGTGGCCGCCCGCGCGCGTGGTGGAAAGCCCGAACCAGGATGCCCGCCCCCCGGGACAGGACCCGGAATTGATTGTGGTGCATGCGATCAGTCTTCCGCCCGGCGAGTTCGGCGGACCGCATATCGCCGAGCTCTTCCAGAACCGGCTGGATCCGCAGGCCCATCCCTACTTTGCCGAGATCGTGGCGTTGCATGTGTCCGCCCATGTGCTGATTGACCGCGACGGGTGGGCCACCCAGTTCGTGCCGTTCTCCCGCCGTGCCTGGCATGCCGGGGCGTCGCAGTGGTGCGGACGCGAGCGCTGCAACGATTTCTCCATCGGGATCGAACTCGAGGGGACCGACGAGGATCCGTTCACCCCGGCGCAGTACGCCGAACTGGCGCGGTTGGTGGGCTGGCTCCGGGCATGCTACCCCGGTATTGGCGCGGATGGGCTGGTGGGTCACAGCGACATCGCGCCGGGGCGCAAGACGGACCCCGGGCCCTGTTTCGACTGGACGCGCCTGCGGCGGGAATTGCAGGCGGTGACGGCATGATCGTGGACTTGTTGCGCCACGGGGAGCCGGAGGGCGGTCAGCGCTATCGCGGTCAGCGCTATCGCGGTCATGGCTGCGACGATCCGCTGAGCCCGCGCGGGTGGGCCCAGATGGAGCAGGCGGTGAAAGGCGAGGCCAGCTGGCAGTACGTGGTCAGTTCGCCGATGCAGCGTTGCCGCGCCTTCGCTGAACGCTTCGCCGCGGGACGGGATTTACCGCTGTCCCTGGCGCCGGATCTGCGCGAGGTGGGCTTCGGCGACTGGGAGGGGCGGACCCGGGTTGAGCTTCAGCGTGACCGGCCGGAGGAGTATCGAGCCTTCTACGCCGACCCAGTCCACGCGCGGCCGGCAGGGGCCGAGCCGCTGGCGGACTTTCGGCGGCGGGTGGAAACCGGCTTCGAGGCGGCGTTGCGGCCCCTGGAGGCCGAGCGCGTGCTGCTGGTCGTGCACGCCGGGGTGATTCGCGCCCTGGTGGGCTGGGTGATGGCGGTGCCGGACGCGCGGCTGTTCCAGTTGGAATGCGACTATGCCAGTCGCACCCGCCTGCACCGGCACCCGACCCGGGGCTGGCGCCTGATCCACGCCAACCGGGTTTGAGTCGGGCGCAGCTCCGGTCTACCCGGTCTGGTTGCTGCGCTTGGGGACGGCCTTCACCGACAGGTAGAAGTCGTTGTTCAGCACGTCGATCAGGCGATCGATGTTCGGGTGCTTGCCGGGGTTGGCGCGGGCGTCATCGGCGTGGCTGCCGTACATCAGCAGCCCCGAGTTGGCCGCCTTCGGGCCGATGCCGCCGAAGTCCAGCGCCAGCTGATAGTAGATCTGCAGCGACAGGCTCTGGCCTTCCACGTTTTCGATGGTCGCGGTGGGGTTGTAGTCTTCGCCAAACAATTCCAGGCGTTCGATATTGCTGACGTCGGGCAGCTTCTTGGACATGTCGGGCTCCTCGAAATAATGGCGGCATTATCGGGGCATGACCCGGTGGCGACAACCAACCCGCGAAGGCGGCAGGGTCGCGCCGGGGCAGCGACGAAAGCACCACATGCTAAGATAGCGGCTTTTGTCGAGGGGACACGAACATGTCGCGAAGCGCGTTCATGGAGGCCGCCCAGGCCGCCGCCGATGCCGCCGAGAAGGTAATCCGCCACTATTACGAGGCGGGTGTCGACGTCGAAACCAAACCCGACGATACCCCGGTGACCCGGGCCGACGTGGAGAGCGAACAGGCGATCCGCCAGGTGATCCGTGAGCACTTCCCGGATCACGGTTTCTACGGCGAGGAGACCGGGCAGTCGGACATGGATTCCGACTATGTCTGGCTGATTGACCCGATCGACGGCACCAAGAGCTTCGTGCGTCGCTACCCGTTCTTCTCCACCCAGATCGCGTTGATGTACAAGGGCGATCTGATCCTGGGGCTGTCCAATGGCATCCAGTTTGGTGAGCGGGCCTGGGCGGAAAAGGGCCAGGGCGCGTTCCTGAATGGCGACCCGATCGCGGTCGAGAAGACCACCGATCTGGGGCGGGCCTCCCTGTCCACCGGTAACCTCAAGTCCCTGGCGCAGAATGCTGAAGGCTGGAAGGCGCTGGGCGGCATCACGGCCGAGGTGAACCGCACCCGTGGCTATGGCGACTTCTACCACTACCACCTGCTGGCGCGCGGCAGCATCGACCTGATCGTCGAGTCGGACGTGAATATCCTGGATATCGCCGCACTGGCGGTGATTGTGCGCGAGGCGGGGGGCGTGTTCACCAACCTCTCTGGCGGCGAACTGGACCTGCAGACCGCGAATGTCCTGGCTGCGGCCACCCCGGAACTGCATCGTACGGTCCTGAACCGCTTGGGCTGGAAGGCCTAGTAGTCGCCCTAATCCGAGCGACTGCTGGTCGCGTATGGATAAGCGCCTTCCCGGCGCCTCGGTTGGGGCGCATGGGGTTGCCGGCGCCGGGGGCTATTCTCCGGCGCCGTTCCCGTTGGTTCCTACCAGTCCGTGGGTGCGCAGCTTCTTGCGCAGGGTGGCGCGGTTGAGCCCGAGCAGGGCCGCCGCGCGGCTCTGGTTGCCCCCGCAGCGCTCCAGCACGCTGGCCAGAAGGGGGCGCTCCACCTCGTTCATCACCAGCGCGTAGAGATCGTGGCTGCTCTGCCCATCCAGGGTCTCGAAGTACTGGTCCAGTGCATGGCGCACGGACTCGGCCAGCACGCAGTCGGACGGAAGCACGCCTGCAACCGGCGTCTCGTGGACCTCAGGGTCCTGTTCGAGTGGCATGTTCATGCTCATGCAGCCTCGCTTGCGATTCCCGTCAGGTGGGCCCGAAGGCGCCACAGTTGTTCGCTGGCCGTGGGGGCGGCGAGAAGGTCAGCCCGGGCCGCCCGGGTGCGGGCCTCGTCGAGACCCAGGCCCTGAAGATACCAGCCCAGGTGCTTGCGCGCGATGCGCACGCCCTGCGGTTCGCCGTATTGGGCGTGCAGTTCGCCAATGTGCTCCTCGATCAGGGCCAGGCGGGCGGCGCGCCCGGGTGCCGGCGGTATCGGTTCGCCCGCCAGCGCGGCCCGGATCTGGCCCGGGAGCCAGGGCTGGCCCTGGGCGGCACGCCCGATCATCACGCCCGCCGCGCGGGTCGTATCCAGCACCTGCAGGGCCTTTTCGGGGCTTGTGATGTCGCCATTGGCGAGCACGGGGATGGAAACGGCCCGGACGATGCGCGCGATGGCGGCGTAGTCCGTCTCTCCGCGATAGGCGTCGGCCCGCGTGCGGCCATGCACGGTCAGCATCGCAATGCCGCAGTCCTCGGCGATGGCCGCGATGGTCTCGCCGTTGATCCGTTCGCGGTCGAGGCCGAGGCGCATCTTCAGGGTCACCGGGACCGTGACCGCGGTGGTGAGCGCCTGGAGCAGTTCGCGCACCCGTTCCGGCTCGCCCAGTAGCGCCGATCCGGCGGCCTTGCTGCAGACCTTCTTGGCCGGACAGCCGAGGTTCAGATCAATCACGTCGGCGCCGCGGCGCACGTTCTCGCGCGCCGCCTCGGCCAGGGCCTCGGGTTCGTTACCCAGCAACTGCACGATGCGCGGGCGCGGTTCCTGGCGATGATCCAGGCGGTGGCGGCTCTTGTCGCTGGCCCATAGTCGGGTGTCGGAGGTCACCATCTCGGATACCGCTGCGCTGGCCCCCAGGCGGCGGGCCAGTAACCGAAACGGACGGTCGCTGACCCCGGCCATCGGCGCCAGAAACACGACAGGGTCGGGGAAGTGGTGAGTTCCGAGCTGCATCGGGGCTATCGGGTCGGGGGCAAGCGGGCCAGTCTAGCAGCTAACCTGCGCGGTTTCCGGTGTGGTCGATCGCGAAACCATGTGAATGCGCGCGGGCTTGGACCGGGGAATTACCGGGGCTGGATTTCGATGCCGGTGATGTGGCCATGAGGACTGGCAACGGCCAGACGCACGGAATGGGGGGAGTGGGCATTCATCGGTGCGTGGGTGTCGGTGTAGTCGTCGGGGGTCAGCCGGAGGGTGCCATGGGGCGTCCCAAGCTGGTCGGTCAGGCGAATATCGAGGATCGGCCAGGCCTGCCGGATCCGGCTCTCGAGCAGGAATTGCAGGTGCAGAGTGCCATCGCTGGTGGTGAAGAAATCGGGCGCCGAGGTGCGCACTTGGCCAGGGGCGCGCCGCAAGTGCCAGGTCGGGCAGGGGAGGGCCGCGCACACTTGCGCCCGGGCCTGGTCCAGGTGGGCGATCTGGTGCGGTGCCACGGGCGGGATTGCCAGTAGTTGCGCGCCCAGAAGCAGCATCAGGGCGGCGGCCAGCACGATCCCCGGCCAGGAGCGCCGACGTGTTGCGTCTGCCGAGCCCAGGGGGCTTGCGTGGCGTTCGATGTTGAGGGGTATTGCAGCGCCCCGGGCGCGCTCGATGGCGTGGAGGGACGCCTGGCGTGCCGGGAGGAGCCCCTGGCCCAACACGCGTTCGCCCGCGCCGCCGATCTCCAGTGCCGGGAACAGATCGAACTCGGCATCGCAATTGGAGCAGTGCACGCGCCTCTGTCGGAGCTTGGCCCCGCGGGCGAGGGCGTGGGTGACGCCGCATTGGGGGCAGCGGGCCAGCATCCTACGGGCTGGGCGTCAGGTGTCGCGAGGATTCGCCCGATGGGGCCTGCTGATGGGCTTGCGGGGCGTTGCTGCAGCCGGGCGATCCTGTGCTTGCGGCGTCTTGCCGTTGAGAGCGATCGACCCGGCCGCGCGCGTCCATGACTCAGCGTCTCCCTAGCGCCGGCGGCCGCCGAGCAGGGCCCAGCCTTCGCGGCAGTCCTCGACGCCGATATCGAAGGTGTCAGAGTAGGCCGCGATGACTTCGTCTGCCTGGCGTTCGAGCAGCCCGGCGAGCAGGATGCGTGCGCCCGGTTTCGCCGCCCGAGCCAACTCCGGTGCCAGATCGATCAGCGGCTTGGCGAGGATGTTGGCCAGCACCAGGTCATAGGCCGCGTCGGGCACAGGGTGATCGGTCAGCCCCGTCTCCAGCTGTGCGGGCGGGATGGCGTTGGAGTCGGCATTGCTGCGGGTGGCTTGCACGGCCTGTTCATCGATGTCGATGCCGAGTGCATGGCGTGCGCCCAGCTTCAGGGCGGCGATCGCGAGGATGCCAGAGCCGCAGCCGTAGTCGAGGACCTCTTGATCGCGCGGTGGCTGCTGGGCCAGGGCGGCCAGGCACATCGCGGTGGTCGGGTGATTGCCGGTCCCGAAGGCAAGACCGGGGTCCAGGCGCACGAAGGTGCCTTCCTCGATCGCCGGTTCATCCTCCCAGGAGGGCACGATCCAGAGTGCGCCGCCGCAATGGATGGCGCCAAGACCGTCCAGCCCGGCGCGGACCCAGTCCTGGTCCTCGATCGCCTGGACCTGGATCGCTTCCGGGGCTTGCGCTTGGCGCGCCAGCGCGGCGGCGGCGAGGTCCGCCTGGGTGGTGTCCGGGAACACCGCCTTCAGGCGCACGGTGGACCACAGGGGATGGGTGCCCAGGGGCGGCTCGAAAAGGGGCTCGTCGGCGGCGTCGAACAGCTCGACGCTGACGGCACCCAGTTCGAACAGGGTGTCCTCCAGCGGCTCGGCTTGTTCCGGACTGATCTGGCATTCAAGTTCGGCAAGGCTCATGGCATCAGGCTCGTGGCGCGAGGGGGAAGGGTCAGGCCTGTGCCTTGAGCTTCTTCTCGAGATAGTGGATATCGGTCTTGCCGCGCTGGAAGTTCGCGTCGATCATCAGGTCGTGGTGCAGCGCGACGTTGGTCTGGATGCCGTCCACCACGATTTCGCCCAGGGCGCCGCGCATGCGCGCCAGCGCGATCTCGCGGCTGTTGCCGTGGGCGATCAGCTTGCCGATCATGGAGTCGTAGTACGGCGGCACCATATAGCCGTTGTAGATGTGGGTATCCATGCGGATGCCCGGTCCGCCCGGCGCGTGGTATTGCTGGATGGTCCCGGGGCTGGGCATGAAGGTACGGGGGTCTTCCGCATTGATGCGGCACTCGATCGCGTGGCCGGTGATGCGCACGTCGTCCTGCGTGTAGCCCAGGGGTTCCCCGGCGGCGATGCGGATCTGTTCGCGCACCAGATCGATGCCGGTGACCTGCTCGGTGACGGTGTGCTCGACCTGCAGCCGGGTGTTCATCTCGATGAAATAGAATCCCCCGTTCTCGTACAGGAACTCGAAGGTCCCGGCGCCGCGGTAGCCGATCTCCTGACAGGCGCGGATCAGCCGTTCGGCCATGGCCTGGCGCTGATCATCGGTAATGCCCGGGGCCGGTGCCTCCTCGATGACCTTCTGGTGGCGTCGCTGCATCGAGCAGTCACGCTCGCCCAGGCAGACGGCGTTGCCGTGGCTGTCGGCGAGGATCTGGAACTCCACGTGGCGCGGGTGTTCCAGGTACTTCTCCATGTACAGGGTGTCATTGCCGAACCCCTGCTGCGCCTCGTTGCGGGTCAGCGATATGGCGTTCAGCAGCGCGCCCTCGGTGTGCACCACACGCATGCCGCGGCCGCCACCGCCGGCAGCGGCCTTGATGATGACCGGGTAACCGATCTCGCGCGCCAGCGCCAGGTTGGTGTCCGCGTCGTCGCCCAGGGCGCCGCCGGAGCCGGGGACGCAGGGCACGTTGGCCTCCAGCATCGACTGCTTCGCGGAGACCTTGTCGCCCATCAGACGGATGGTCTCGGCGCGTGGACCGATGAAGGCGAAGCCCGAAGACTCCACCCGTTCGGCGAAGTCCGCGTTTTCCGACAGGAAGCCGTAGCCCGGGTGGATCGCTCCGGCGTCGGTGACCTCGGCAGCCGCGATCAGCGCGGGAATGTTCAGGTAGCTCTCGCCCGAGGCCGCGGGGCCGATGCAGACCGACTCGTCCGCCAGGCGAACGTGCTTCAGGTCGCGGTCGGCGCTGGAATGGGCGGCGACGGTGGCAATGCCCATTTCGCGGCAGGCACGCAGGACCCGCAGGGCGATCTCGCCGCGGTTGGCGATCAGAATTTTCTCAAACATGCTCGAACCTGTTTCCAGCGAAGCCGGGAATGTGACGCCCGACGGATGGGTTCATCCGATGATGAACAGCGGCTGCCCGTATTCCACCGGGTTGCCGTTCTCGACCAGGATGTCGCGGATGGTGCCGCCCTGGTCGGCCTCGATCGGGTTGAGCATCTTCATGGCCTCGATGATGCAGAGGGTCTCGCCGGCCTCCACTGTCTGGCCGACCTCGACGAACGGCTTGGAGCCCGGGCTCGGGGCCCGGTAGAAGGTGCCGACCATGGGTGCGGTGACCCGATGGCCGTCCATTTCCGGTGCGGCCTCCGTCGCGCCCGCCGGGGCTGCGGTCGGGGCCGCCGCGGCGGCGGGCGCCGCTGGGGGCAATGGGGCCGGGGCGGCGGCCATGGGCGTCCCGCTGGCGGAGCGGGTGATGCGCACCGACTCCTCGCCTTCGTGGATTTCGATCTCGTGGATGCCGCTCTCGTCGAGCAGGTCGATCAGTTTCTTGACCTTGCGAATGTCCATGGAAGCCTCTTAGTCCTTGATAGCTGCAAGCGCCGCATCCAGCGCCAGCCGGTAGCCAATGACGCCGAAGCCACTGACCAGGCCGGCGGCGACATCGCTCAGGCGCGAGGTCTGGCGGAAGGGCTCGCGGGCGTGGATGTTGCTGATATGGATCTCGTAGAACGGGATGGCGACGCCCAGCAGGGCATCGCGCAGGCTGACACTGGTGTGGGTCAGGCCGCCCGGATTGATCAGGATGTGCTCCACGCCCTCGCCGGCGGCGGCGTGGATGCGGTCGATCAGGTCGCCTTCGTGATTGCTCTGGAAGCAGTCGAGGGTTGCGCCGGCCTGTTCCGCCCGGGCTTTAAGGTCGGTCTCGATGTCCGCCAGGGTCTGTACGCCGTAGCGCTCCGGCTCCCGCTGTCCCAGCAGGTTCAGGTTGGGGCCGTTGAGCAGCAGTATGGACGCCATGGCAGGGGGAATCGGTAGCGATCCTGTCGAGAATGGACGCGATTGCACCGAAAAATCACGATGCAGCGAATGATCGGGATTCTGCCGCAGGAAGGGTGGGAGTGTCCAGCGCGAGGCGCTGGAGACGTCGCCAGAATGGGGTCGGCCCGGCGCCCCGGCGAGCGCCGGGGTACCGAGCCGGAACATGCGGGTTAGTCAGCGGTGAGCGGGAACAGGGTGAGTTCGACGCGGCGGTTCTGTTCGCGGCCCGCATCGGTGTCGTTGGTAGCGACCGGCTGGTGCGGCCCGAGGCCGATGGTGTGCACCCGCACCGGCTGTACGCCACGGCGCATCAGGGCCTGACCCACGCTCTCGGCACGGCGCTCGGAGAGGTCCATGTTGTATTCCACCCGGCCGGTGCTGTCGGTGTGCCCGGCGATCTCGATCCCGGTCTGGTCGAACTCCTCCAGCACCAGTGCGACCGAGTCAAGGACATCATGGAATTGCGGCTTGATTTCGCTGCGATCGAAATCGAAGGTGATGTTGCTCGGCATGTTGAGGATGATGTTGTCGCCGTCGCGGGTCACGCTCACGCCGGTGCCGCGCAGCTGTTCGCGCAGGGCATCCTCCTGGCGGTCCATGTAGTTGCCGATGGCGCCACCGGCCAGGGCCCCGATGCCGGCGCCAATCATGGCGCGCTGGGTGCGGTTGCGACTGCTGGTGACGCTGCCGAGCACCGCACCGGTGGCGGCCCCGATGCCGGCCCCGATGGTGGCTCGGGAGACGCGTTCTTCCCCGGTGTACGGATCCGTGGTGGTGCAGCCCACCACCAGTACCAGGGCGCTGGTGACGGCCAGGGCGAGAATGCGTTGCATGATGAATCTCCCAGTATTCGCTGGCCCCGTGCGGATACGGGGCAATAGGTTCAGCTTGCGCTGTGGCGCGTGAACCGTCCATGAACCCGGGTTGTGGGTGGGCTATTCGGGAGCGATTTCGTGACGCAGTTGACGCAGAATGGGATCCGTCTCGGGGTGCACCCCGCGCCAGATGGAGAAGGCCTCGGCCGCCTGTTCCACCAGCATGCCGAGGCCGTCGCTGCCGCGTACACAGCCCGCGCCGGCGGCCCAGTCCAGGAAGCGCTTGGCGCCGGCGCCGTAGACCAGGTCATAGGCCAGGCTGTCCGCGTGGACGAGGTGCTCGGGGAGCGCCAGTGCATCGTCGCCGAGACCGGTGGCGGTGGCGTTGACCACTAGGTCGAACGGGCCCTGCGGCAGGGCGTCCAGGCCGCAGGCGGAGAGCCGGGTGGCCGGGGCGATATCCCGGAAGGCATCCACCAGCCCCTCGGCGCGGGCCACGGTGCGGTTGGCGATGATCAGCACCTCTGGTGCGCCTTCCAGCAGGGGTTGCAGCAGGCCGCGGGTGGCGCCTCCGGCCCCCAGGATCAGGACCTGGCGATTGCGCACGTCGAAGCCGAGGCGGTCGAGATCGCGACAGAATCCGACGCCGTCGGTGTTGTCGCCGTGGATCCGGTGGTCGCCGTCCCGCCACAGGGTGTTGGCAGCCCCGGCATGGCGCGCACGGTCCGTCAGCACCCGGGCCAGGGCGAAGGCCTCCTCCTTGAATGGAACGGTCACGTTGAGGCCCTTGAGCCCCTCGGCGAACCAGGCGTTGACCTCCTCGGCGAACTGCCCGGGGGTGCCCTGGCGGGCTTCGTACACGAGGTGTTGCCCAGTCTGTTCGGCGAACAGGGTGTGGATGCGCGGGGACAGCGAGTGGTGAATGGGGTTGCCCACCACCGCGTAGCGATCCGGACGCGGCTCGCTCATCGCGCCGCGTCCTCCGCGAGCCATTCGGCCACGGTGCGCGCATAGTAGGTGAGGATGCCGTCGGCCCCGGCGCGCTTCATGCCGGTCAGGGCCTCCAGCACGCAGGTGCGTTCGTCCAGCCAGCCGCGCTCGGCGGCGGCCTTGAGCATCGCGTATTCGCCGGAGACGTGATAGACGAAGGTCGGGCGCCGGAATTCGTCGCGGATGCGGCGCACCACGTCGAGGTACGGCATGCCCGGCTTGACCATCACCATGTCGGCCCCCTCGGCGAGATCCAGCGCGACCTCGTGCAGCGCCTCGTCGCCGTTGGCCGGGTCCATCTGGTAGGTCTTCTTGCCGCCCTTGCCGAGATTGCCGGCCGAGCCCACCGCGTCGCGGAACGGGCCGTAGAAAGCGGAGGCGTACTTGGCGGAGTACGCGAGGATGCGCGTGTGCACGTGCCCGCCGTCCTCCAGGGCGCCGCGGATCGCGCCGATGCGCCCGTCCATCATGTCGGAGGGGGCGACTACGTCGGCGCCGGCGGCGGCGTGCGACAGCGCCTGCTTCACCAGGGCCTCGGTGGTGATGTCGTTCACCACGTAGCCGTCGTCATCGATGATGCCGTCCTGACCGTGGGTGGTGAACGGGTCCAGGGCCACGTCGGTGATCACGCCGAGATCCGGCTGCGCCGCCTTCAATGCGCGCACCGCGCGCTGGGCGAGGCCCTCGGGATTCCAGGCCTCGGCCGCGTCCAGGCTTTTTTTGTCGGCCGGCACCACCGGGAACAGCGCCAGCGCCGGGATGCCCAGGCGCACGGCGGCGGCCGCCTCCTCCAGCAACAGGTCGATGGAGACGCGTTCCACGCCGGGCATCGACGGTACCGCCTCGCGCACGCCGTCGCCCTCGGTGACGAACACCGGGAGGATCAGGTCGTCCGCGCGCAGGTGGTGTTCGCGCATCAGGCGGCGGGAGAAGCCGTCGCGGCGCATTCGGCGCGGGCGGTCGGCGGGGTAGGGGGCGATCGGTGCGGTCATGCCAGGTCCTTGCGTGTTTGGAGTCAGCCGGCAGTCTCGGCGAGCCAGTCGCGCGGCTTCAGATAGCGTTCGTACAGTTCGGCCTCGGGCGTGCCGGGCGCCGGCTGGTAGTTGTACTCCCAGCGTACCAGCGGCGGCAGCGACATCAGGATCGACTCGGTGCGTCCGCCCGACTGCAGGCCGAACAGGGTACCGCGGTCATACACCAGGTTGAACTCGACATAGCGCCCGCGGCGGTAGAGCTGGAACTGGCGCTCGCGCTCGCCGAAGTCGGTGGCGCGGCGGCGCTCGACGATCGGGGCGTAGGCGTCCAGGTAGGCGTTGCCCACGCTCTGCATGTAGCCGAAGGCGTGCTCGAAGCCGCCCTCGCTGAAGTCGTCGAAGAACAGCCCGCCCACACCGCGCGGCTCGTCGCGGTGCTTGAGGTGGAAGTACTCGTCGCACCACTTCTTGTGCGCCGGGTAGAGGTGCTCGCCGAACGGGCGGCAGGCGGCCTCGGCGGTACGGTGCCAGTGGATGCAGTCCTCGTCGAAGCCGTAGTAGGGCGTGAGGTCGAAGCCGCCGCCAAACCACCAGATCGGGTCCTCGCCGGGCTTCTCCGCGATGAAGAAGCGCACGTTGGCGTGAGAGGTCGGAACAAAGGGGTTGTGCGGGTGGATCACCAGGGACACGCCGGTGGCCTGGAACGAGCGCCCGGCCATCTCCGGACGGTGGGCGGTGGCCGAGGCCGGGAGGTTGTCGCCCATCACGTGGGAGAAATTTACCCCGGCCTGCTCGAACACCGCGCCCTCGTGCAGCACGCGGGTGCGCCCGCCACCGCCAGCGGGGCGCTCCCAGGCGTCCTCCTTGAAGCGGGCCCTGCCGTCCAGGCCCTCGAGGCCCTGGCAGATGCGGTCCTGCAGGCTCTGCAGGTAGTCGATTACGCGCTCGATGGAGACGTTGTCCTGGCTCATGCTGCGTCCCGGTTGATCAGTTGTTGGCGTTGTTCGCTGCGTTGTCCGGTCCGCCCCGGAACCAGGCCCCAGTGCGGGCGTCGCGGATCGCGCTGGGGGCGTCGCGCCCACCACATTCTGCCTGCAGGATGGCATCGATGCCCGCCCCGAGTTGTGAGGCAACGCAATCCCAGGTGCGGCAGGGCTCCGCGCCGGCGCGGTTCGCGCTGGTCGAGACCAGCGCGCTGTCGGCGGCCGCGCACAGCGCACGTGTGGCCGGATGGGCGGTTACGCGCACGGCCAGGCTGTCGTGTTCGCCACGCAGTAGGATGGGGCAGTCAGGGGTTACGGGCAGCAGCCAGGTTGTGGGGCCGGGCCAGCTCGCGTCGATCTCGGCCTGGCGGTCGGCGGGCAGCGGGGCCAGCCAGGGGGCAAGGCGGTCGAGCCGGTCGCTGACCACGATCAGCCCCTTGGCCGCCGGTCGACCCTTCAGTGTCAGGATGCGTTCGATGGCCTCCGGCGCGTCCGGGCGGCAGCCAAGGCCGAAGACCGCCTCGGTGGGGTAGGCGATCACCCCGCCGTCGCGCACGTGGTGCGCGACGGGATCAATCTCGGCGGTCAGCAGCGGGGCGTTATTCCGATCCACGATCGCCGGAGGGCTCGGCACTCAGGCGGTTGTCGCCAGCGCTGGCGGACTTCGCAGTAGACGACTTCTTCGCCGGGGTCTTCTTGACGGTGGTCTTCTTTGCGCCCGTCTTGCTGGCGGTGGCCTTCTTCTTGGTCGCCGTTTTCTTCGTAGTCGTCGACTTGGCGGTCGATTTGGCCGACGTCTTGCTGGCGGTCTTGCCCTCGGCCTTGCTAGAGGACTTGGCAGCGGTCTTGCCCGTGGACTTGGTCGCCCCCTTGCGTCCGCGGCCCTTGCGTTCCGGGGCGGCGGCGATCAGTTCCTGGCACTGTTCCAGCGTCAGGGACTTGGGGTCGGTCTCTTTCGGGATCTTGGCGTTCTTGTTGCCGTCGGTCACGTAGGGGCCGTAGCGCCCGTTCAGGACCTGGATGCCTTCCGCGTCGAAGCTCTTGATGAAGCGTTCGGCGTCCTTTTTCTTCTTCTCGGCGACGACCTCCAGCGCGCGTGGCAGCTCGATGGTCCAGACATCGTCGTCCGGGCCCAGCGACGCGTACTTGGAGCCGTACTTCACGTACGGGCCAAAGCGGCCGATGTTGACCATCACCGGTTCGCCCTCGGGGGTCTCGCCGAGATCGCGCGGCAGCTTGAACAGCTCCAGCGCCTCCTCGAGGGTGACCTTGTCCATCTTCTGTCCGGGCAGGAGGCCGGCGAAGCGCGGCTTCTCCTCGTCGTCCTTGGTGCCGATCTGCACGATCGGCCCGAAGCGGCCCAGGCGCACGCTGACCGGGCGCCCACTTTGCGGATCGGGGCCCAGCTCGCGCGATTGCACGGCCTCGGCGCGGGTCACGTTCTCTTCTTTTTCCTTCACCCGGTCGCGGAAGTCGCCCCAGAATGCTTCCAGCACCGGGACCCAGTCCTTCTCGCCGCGCGAGATGGCATCCAGCTCGTCTTCGAGCTTCGCGGTGAAGTCGTAGTCCACGTAGCGGTCGAAGTGCTGAGTCAGGAAGCTGTTCACGATCCGGCCGGTGTCGGTCGGGATGAAGCGCTTGCCATCCATCTCCACGTACTCGCGCGACTGCAGGGTGGAGATGATGCTGGCGTAGGTGGAGGGGCGGCCGATACCGTATTCCTCCAGCGTCTTCACCAGGCTGGCCTCGGTGTAGCGCGGCGGCGGCTCGGTGAAGTGCTGGTCGGCGGTGACTTCGTTCAGTTTGACGCTGTCGCCCTCGGCCATTTCTGGCAGGCGCTTGTCCTCGTCGTCGTCCTGCGTGTCGTCGCGGCCCTCCTGGTAGACCGCGATGAAGCCGGGGTCGACCAGGGTGGAGCCGGTGGCGCGGAAGCGGTGGTCGGTGTCGCCGGGGACCAGGTCAGCAGCGACGGTGTCGAAGGTCGCGTGGATCATCTGGCAGGCGACGGTGCGCTTCCAGATCAGGTCGTACAGGCGTGCCTGGTCGCTGCTCAGGCGATCGCGTATCTCGTTCGGCACATGGCGCACGGAGGTCGGGCGGATGGCCTCGTGGGCCTCCTGGGCGTTCTTGGACTTGGTCTTGTACTGGCGCGGGCTGTCGGGGACATTGTTCGCCCCGTAGCGCTCCTCGATCAGACCGCGGATTTCGCCGATCGCTTCGCCGGCCAGGGCTACCGAGTCGGTACGCATGTAGGTGATCAGGCCGATCGCGCCGGAGCCGAGGTCGATCCCTTCGTAGAGCTGCTGGGCGGTGCGCATGGTGCGGCTGGCGGTGAAGCCGAGCTTGCGCGAGGCCTCCTGCTGCAGGGTCGAGGTGGTGAACGGAGCGGCTGGGTTGCGGCGGCGCTGCTTCTTCTCGACCTTGGCGACCCGGAGCTCGCCGCTGGCGGCGTCGGTCAGGCGTTTCTGGGCGTCGTGCGCCAGTTCGGTGCTGTTGAGGTCGAACTGGTCCAGCTTGTTGCCGTCCAGGTGGGTCAGGCGCGCGGTGAACGACTGGCCCTGGCGTTCGGTCAGGGCGTCGAGCGTCCAGTACTCGCGTGCGACGAAGGCCTCGATCTCGTTCTCGCGCTCGGCGATCATGCGCAGGGCCGGGCTCTGCACGCGCCCGGCGGACAGGCCGCGCTTGATCTTGCGCCACAGCAGCGGCGAGAGGTTGAAGCCGACCAGGTAGTCCAGTGCGCGGCGCGCCTGCTGGGCGTCGATCAGCGGCTGGGCCAGGTCGCGCGGGTGCTCGATGGCTTCCTGGATCGCCTTCTTGGTGATCTCGTGGAACACCACCCGGTGCACGTCGCGGTTTTCCAGCAGGCCGCGTTCGCGCAGGACCTCGTGGAGGTGCCAGGAGATCGCTTCGCCTTCACGGTCGGGGTCAGTCGCGAGGATCAGGTCGTCGGACTTCTTCAGCGCCTTGGCGATCGCCTCGATCTGTTTCTCGCTGCGCTCGATGATGTCGTACTTCATCCGGAAGCCGTCTTCCGGATCCACCGCGCCCTCCTTGGGTACGAGATCGCGTACGTGGCCATACGAGGCGAGGACCTGGTAGTCGGGACCCAGGTACTTCTCGATGGTCTTGCCCTTGGCGGGGGACTCTACAATGACGAGGTGCTTGCTCATGTGGCTCGGGACCGTCTCCGTGGCAGCGGGTTCCGTGTCGGGGCGGTGGCGGTTGCAAGCATGCAACCGGGTTCACGGGCGCTAAAGACTAGATGAGGAAAACGCCCGTGGCTACCGTGTGTCCACCGGAAGACGGGGCAATCAGTGCAGATAATCCACGGCACTGGGGCCCGAATCGTCGCGCATGACCTCTTCCAGGCGGGAATAGGCGATCGCGTCGTCGGGCTGGTTGAACAGCACCATCAACACCACCCAGCGCAGCTGGTCGAGGTCGATCTCCTCGGCATCCAGCTCCATGACGCGATCCAGCACCAGCTCGCGGGTGCCGGCCGTCAGCAGGCCGTTCTGCTCCAGGTGCAGCAGGAAGCCGTGAGACTCGGTGTCCAGGCGCTTGCGCTCCTCGGGGGCGTAGATCCGCTGGGCGGCACCGTCCCCGCCGCGGCCTGCCAACGGGGCCTCGCTCATCAGGCGGTCCAGCCAGCCGAGGGCGCGATCGATCTCGCGCCGGGCGAAACCGGCCTCCACCAGGTGGCGCTCCAGTTCCGAGCGGTCCGGCTCCTCGTCGGATTCCTCGTCGATGGTGTGCTCAAAGAGATACATGAGCACATCCAGCACGTTCTCGTTCATGATTCGGGGGATCCTGCGTCGAGGCGCTGGTAGCGCCCGTGGTCGAGGGCGGCCACGCGGCCATGGAGTTCAAGCAAAACCAGCATGGATGAAAGCTGTTCGATGGTCAATTTGGTGCGTTCGCGCAGGGTTTCCAGTGGGACCGGGTCGAAACCCATCGCGTTCAGCACGCGTTCCTGCTCCGGGTCCAGCGGTTCGCTGGCGGACTCGGCTGGGACAACCGGGGCGTTGGGCGCCACGCCCAGCCAGTCCGCGAGATCGTCGAGGATCTCGTCGGCCGACTCCACCAGCTGGGCGCCGTCGCGGATCAGTTGGTGGCAGCCGCGGCTGGCGGGGCTGAGTACCGAGCCGGGGACCGCATAGACCTGGCGCCCCTGTTCGGCGGCCAGCCGCGCGGTGATCAGCGAACCGCTCTTCAGGGCCGCCTCGACGACCAGGGTGGCCAGCGAAAGCCCGCTGATTACCCGGTTGCGCTGCGGGAAGTTCCGCGCCAGCGGCCGCGTGTCGGTGGGCCATAACGAGACGACCAGGCCATGGTCCGCGATGCGATGGGCAAGCCGGCGATGCTGGGCGGGGTAGATGCGGTCGGGCCCGGTGGCGACCACCGCGATGGTGCGCCCGCCGGGTGCGGCCAGGGCGCCCTCGTGGGCCGCGCCGTCGATGCCGCGCGCCAGGCCGCTGGTGACCGTGAGCCCGGCCGTGGCCAGCTCGCGCGCGAATTCGCTGGCCAGGCGCTCGCCCTGCGGGGTCGCCTCGCGGCTACCGACGATCCCCACTTGCGGGGCGCGCAGCAGTTCCGGGTTGCCGTTCAGGTACAGCACCGGCGGTGGGTCGGGGAGCTCGGCCAGCAGGGGCGGATAGGCGGGGTCGTCGAGGCACAGGAGGTGATGCCGGGGATCGGCATCCAGCCAGGCCCGGTCGGCTTCGGCCCCTTTGTCGCGGGCCTGGCGCGCGGCATCGTCCAGTTTGAGGTCGATGCCTGCGCGCTGCCATTCGGCGGCGGGGGCGTCGAGGGCGTTGCCCGGAGTGCCGAAGGCCTCGACCAGTTGCAGCAGGCGCCGCGGGCCGAGGCCGGGGGTATTGATCAGGCGTAGCCAGTCCTGGTGCGGAGCGGCCGCCGTTCCGGCATCACGCATGCAGCCGGCCCGCAAGTCCGGTCAGGGGGCGCGAACCTTGTCACCCTCGCGCAGGGTGCGTTCGGCCTCGGTTACCAGCACGTAGGAGACCTTCTCGAAGGTCTGGAAGACCATCACGGTGCCGACTTCTTCTTCCGGCAGGGTGACCACGTCGTTGGCGCGATCACTGATCGGGTCGCGTACCTCGCGTCCGGCGCTGAAGGCCGCAAAGACCTGACCGTTCTCGATGCCGTCGCGCTCGCCGCGGTTGATGATGGCGGCCTGGAGCTGGCCGATCTGGCTGATGGCGTCGAACAGCGAGATGATCGTGCCCTCGGCGCCGGCCGGCGCGCGGCCAATGTCGAACAGCCGGTCCTGCTCTTCGGCGTACGGTACCAGGCGATCGCCACGGATGGCCTCGCGTTCGCCCTTGCGGATATCGGCGCGGGCGACGTTGCCCGGCTCGATGATCTCCGCCTCGCCCACCGGCAGGGTCGCGACGCCCAGCTCCTCGCCGGTATCCGGGTCGATCAGCATGCCGTCGTGACGCACGATGTGGTAGAGCTCGTACTGTTCGGTGTCTTCGGCGTTGCGCACGTAGACGCGATCGCCCGGGCCGAAGATCACGCGCTCGTCCTGCGAGGCGAGGACGTACGGCGCGTTCTCCAGGGTCTCTTCGTCCAGCACCTGCGGCCGGAACATGAACGACTGCAGGGTGGAGATGGGGGAGATGTCCTCGTCGCGCTCCACCACCCGGGCCTCGGGTGACAGGCGATGGGTCGGGCGTACGCGCGGGCCGCCGTCGACCATGATTCGCGGCTGGCCATCCACGTAATGAATGCTCAGCACGTCACCCGGATAGATCAGGTGGGGGTTCTCGATCTCGGGGTTGACCAGCCAGATCTCCGGCCAATACCAGGGGTCCTGCAGGAACATTGCGGAGATATCCCAGAGCGTGTCGCCCTTCTTGACGACGTAGCGCTCCGGTGCGGATTCGCGGATCTCCGGCTCGGCCTCGGCGGAGCTGCGTTGTTCCAGTGCGTTGCGCGACTCGCGGGCGGCAGCTTGCGTTTCGCTGGTGCCGGATGCGGCCGTTTCGGCGCTGCCATTCTCTGGCGTGGCCGCGCAGGCGCTCAACAACAGCGTTACACTGAAGAGAATGCCCGGCAGAACGAAGGTCGTGGTGGCCCTGGTCTTGTACATTTTGGTGTCCCCTGTCAGGTCCGCGCGCTCCCCGAGCCTTCCTGTGGCCCGGCCCCATCCGGATGACGCAACTCCGCGGATATTGCGGTCCAACGTTAGCAGAATTGCGACGTCTGTACAGTACAAAGTTTGAGGTTTTTTCATGGCCAAGCGTGAAATCCTGCACTTCCCCGATCCCCGGCTGCGCCTGAAGGCCGAGACGGTCGCCGGGGTGGATGACGAGATCCGTACCCTGGTGGACGACATGTTCGAGACCATGTACGCCGCACCCGGCATCGGCCTGGCGGCCACCCAGATCAACGTGCAAAAGCGTGTGCTGGTGGCGGATGTCTCCGATGATCAGAGCGAGCCGCATGCCTTGATCAACCCCGAGATCCTGGAAACCTCCGGCGAGGAGGAGATGGACGAGGGCTGCCTGTCCGTGCCCGGTTTCTACGAAAAGGTGCAGCGCGCCGACCGCATCCGTGTGCGCGCCCTGGGGCGCGACGGCCAGCCCTTCGAGCTGGACATCGAGGGCCTGCTCGCGGTGTGCATCCAGCACGAGATCGACCACCTCGACGGCAAGCTGTTCGTCGATTATCTGTCCAGCCTGAAGCGCAGCCGCATCCGCAAGAAGCTGGAGAAGCAGGGCGTCCGCAGCGGGGCGGGTGACAAGGCCGCGGTCCCCGCGGTCTGATGGGGGTGGCGGACACGGACGTCGACTCCCTGCGCATCGTCTATGCCGGGACACCCGAATTTGCGGTCCCGGCGCTGCAGGCCCTGATCGAGAGCGGGCATGCGCCGGTCGCGGTCTACACCCAGCCGGACCGCCCGGCGGGGCGCGGGCGGAAGTTGCGCCCCGGCCCGGTCAAGCAGGTCGCCGAGGCCGCGGGCCTGCCGGTGGTGCAGCCGGAGAGCCTCAAATCCGCTGAGGCCCAGGCGGCGCTCGCGGCCTGGCGCCCGGATATCCTGATCGTGGCGGCCTACGGGCTGATCCTGCCGCGCGCGGTGCTCGCGATCCCGCCGCTGGGCGGTCTCAATATCCATGCCTCGTTGCTGCCGCGCTGGCGCGGTGCGGCGCCGATCCATCGCGCCATCCTCGCGGGGGATGCCGAGACCGGGGTCTGCCTCATGCAGATGGCCCCGGGGCTGGATACCGGCCCGGTGCATGCCTGCCGGGGTGTGACGATTACACCGGAGAACACCACTGGGAGCCTGCACGACGTTCTCGCCCGTGAAGGCGCCGAACTGCTGGTCGAGCAGCTCCCGGCGATTGCCGCGGGCGAGTCCGCCCCCTTGCCGCAGGATGATGCGCAGGCCACCTATGCCCGCAAGCTGGAGAAACAGGAGGCCTGGATGGACTGGTCGCAGCCGGCCACGGCCCTGGATCGCCAGGTGCGTGCGTTCAATCCCTGGCCGGTCGCCCAGACTGGCTGGCAGGGTCAGGTGGTGCGGGTGTATGCCGCGAGCCCCATTGCCGGTGCCGCTGATGCGGCGCCGGGCACCATTCTGGAGGCCGGCGCGGAAGGCGTGGACGCGGCCACCGGGGATGGCATTCTGCGGCTGCAAACGGTGCAACTGCCGGGACGTCGCCCGGTCGCGGCGGCCGACTGGGCTCGTAATGCCGATCTGGTCGGCCAGACCCTGACGGGGGTGGTTTGATGGCGGGCAAGCAAAAGCGTGTGGTGCCCTCGCGGGTGGATTCGCGTTCGCCGCGTCAGCGTGCGCTGGAGGCGGTCGAACGCGTGGTGCTGCAGGGGCAGTCGCTGACCCGGGCGGTGGAGCTGGTGACCGAGGGGCTCGCGCCGCGCGATGCCGCCTGGGTGCAGGCCCTGGCCTACACCACCCTGCGCTGGTATCCGCAGCTGGAGGGCCTGGTCGGCGGGTTTCTCGAGCGGCCGCTGCGCAAGAAGGATGCCGTGATCGGCGTGCTGTTGGCGCAGGGCCTGGCCGAGGTGCTGCATTTCGGTACGCGGGACCATGCGGCCGTGCGCGAGACGGCCGAGCTGGCGCGCGAGATCCATCGTCCTGGTGCGGTGGGGCTGATCAACGCGGTGCTGCGCCGTGCCCTGCGCGAGCAGGATGCGCTGGCCGCCCGGATCGAGGCGGAGCCGGGCCTGCGCTATGCGGTCCCGGACTGGTTGCTGGAGGCGATTCGCGACGCCTGGCCCGAGGACTGGGAGGCGTTGCTGGAGGCCTCGACGCTGCCGGCGCCGATGACCCTGCGGGTGAACCTGCACCGCGACAGCCGCGAGGTGGCCCTGGAGGCCCTGGCCGCTGCGGGGACGCCGGCCCAGCCGCACCCCACCCTCGCCAGTGCGGTGACCCTGGAGAACCCGGTCGACGTTGCTGCCTTGCCGGGATTTTCCGACGGGGCGCTTTCGGTCCAGGACGCATCGGCGCAATGGGCCGGGCACCTGCTGGATCCGCAGCCGGGGGAGCGCGTTCTGGATGCCTGTGCGGCCCCGGGCGGCAAGACCGGGCACCTGCTGGAGCGCGCCGGCGGCCAACTGGACCTCACCGCGCTGGACAATGACCCGGAACGCCTGGAGCAGGTGCGCGAGAACCTCGACCGGCTGGGCTTCGACGCGCACCTGGTCGCCGCCGACCTGGAGGCCGCCGACGACTGGTGGGACGGCCAGGCCTTCGACGCCATCCTGCTGGACGTGCCCTGTTCCGCTACCGGGGTGATCCGGCGGCATCCGGATATCAAGACCCTGCGCCGAGCCGAGGACATCCCGCGTCTGGCCGCGGAGCAGGCCCGCCTGCTGGCCGGCGCCTGGCGCCTGCTGCGCCCGGGCGGGCGGCTGCTGTATGCCACCTGCTCGTTGTTGTCGCCGGAAAACGAGGCCGTTGTGGCCCCGTTCGTGGCCGCGACCGCGGATGCGCGGGTGCTTCCCGTGAACGGCGATGCGGGTATCCCCGGAGGCCGGCCGCGCGAGGTCGGCGTGTCGCTGCCGCTGGGGCTCGAGGGCGGTGATGGCTTCTACTATGCGCTCCTGGAGAAGCAGGCCCCCTGATGCCGAGCGGCGCTTCCCCGTGGCGCGGGCCCCTCGCGGCGCTGTGCTGCCTGTTTGCTCTGATGGCGCTGCCTGCGCCGGCCGCGGCGGTGGAGATCCGTGGTGCCAATCATCTATGGCTGGACGACACCACGGTGCTGGTGCGTCTGGATATCGACATGCGTCTGCCCGCCGTGCTGGAGGCTGCGCTGGCCAACGGCGTGACCCTGGAGTTCGAGGCGGAAACCCGTCTGGAGCGCGGCCGTCGGGTAGGGCGCAATACCCTGGCGAGCGAGACACGCCGGGTCCAGCTGCAATACTTTGCGCTGAACCGGCACTACCTGGTAACCGCGGTGACCGACGAGCGCATGGACCTGAAACCGACCCTGGGGGATGCCCTGGACCAGGTCGCCCGGCGGCTGGGTCGGCTGCGCCTGGATGGGATTCCCGAGTCGGCGCGCGCGAATCCCGGGGAGTTCGACCTGGCGGCGCGCCTGATGCTGGTGTACTCGGCGCTGCCGCTGCCCCTGCAGCTGGATGCCGGGCTGCGCGGTGATCTGACGACGCGACAGGAGTGGCGGCGATGGTCACTGGATTAGGGAAACGCTGGTCAACGTACACGCTCGCTGCTTCGTCGCTTTTGCGTGCGAACAAGGCGCGGCGACTGCCGTGCAGTCATTCTGCACAAGGGAACCGCAACGCCGTGCGCAGGCCCGTTTTTGATCACAACGGGCGGCCGAGCCCCTGCTTTCAATGGTTCGTGGGGTTGGTAACCCAGGTTCCCCGATCCGGCGTTGCGGCCCTTGCCGGTAGAATGGCTACCGGCTGCGGACCGCGCCTTGTTTCGGAAAACCTGGGTTACCAACGCGAGGGTGTACGTTGATCAGCGTTTCCCTAAGGGGCTTCCCGTGGGGGCTGTTCGGCATCGGGCTCCTGTTCGTGCTGCTGCTGACCTCGCTGGTGGTGATGGGCGATGCCGCCCAGAACCAGGCGCGCTTCGAGCAGCTGTTCCTGTGGCTGCTGGTGTTCCATGTCGCCGTGCTGGTGGCGCTGGGCGGGCTGATCATCTATCAGGTCGCGCGCATGGCGATCCAGTATCGCCGCGGGGTCCCCGGCAGCCGGCTGACGCTGCGCCTGGTGGCGGTGTTTATGCTGGTGGCGGTGTTGCCGGTGTCGGTTGTCTATTACTTCTCCTTCAAGTTCCTGAACGAGGGCGTGGATTCGTGGTTCGACGTGCGCGTGGAATCGGCGCTGGAGGATGCGCTGGAGCTGTCGCGCTCGTCGCTGGATCTGCGGGTGCGCCAGCTGGCGAACGAGACCCAGGAACTGATGGGCGATCTCGAGGGGGTCTCGGAGGGGCTGGTGCCGCTGGCCCTAAACGACTATCGCCGCCAGGTCGGGGCGCAGGAACTGACCCTGGTCGGCTCCAACAACCGCATCATCGCCTCCAGCACCGACAGTCCGATCCGTCGTCTGCCGACCCCGCCCGGGTCCGACATCCTGATGCGGGTGCGCCCGGAACAGCCGTATTCGCGGCTGGAGCCGCAGCCCGACGGCTCGCTGATCATCCGCGTGGTGGCGACCACTAGCAGCCGCCGCCCGGGCTCGGAGAACCGTATCCTGCAGGGCATCTACCCCGTGGACCCGCGCATGAGCGCGTTGTCGCTGCGGGTGCAGGACGCCTTCGCCGACTATCGCGAGTTCGCCTATCTGCGCGGGCCGATGATCCAGGGCTTTGTGTTCACCCTGTCACTGGCGCTGGCGATCTCGCTGATGGCCGCGCTCTGGGCCGGGCTGCTGGTGGCGCGGCGCATGGTGCGCCCGATCTCCGACCTGGTGCAGGGCACACGCATGGTCGCCCAGGGCGACTACAGCACCCGCCTGGCGGTGCAGCGCGCCGACGAGCTGGGTTTCCTGGTGCAGTCGTTCAATACCATGACGCGCACCCTGAACGAGGCGCGCGACGAGGCGGAACGCAACCGCCGCCTGCTGGACGCCGAGCGCGCCTACCTGGAGAGCGTGCTGCAACACTTGCGTTCCGGCGTGCTGGCGCTGGATGGCAGCCTGCGCCTGCGTACCGCGAACGCCGCGGCCAGCGAGATCCTGGAGTGCGACCTGCAGCGGGCGCGCACCCGGGTGATGTCGGAGGTGGGCGCCGAGTGCCCGCTGGTGGCGCAGTTTTTCGAGGCGATCAGCGATGCCCTGGTGCGCCAGGAAGAAGAATGGTCGCGCCAGGTGGTGGTGTTCACCCGTAGCGGGCGCAAGGTACTGATGACCCGCGCCGTGTGGCTGCCGACCTCGGGGTCCAGCCGTGGTCTGCACGCGATCGTGTTCGACGACATGACCGAGTTCCTGAAGGCCCAGCGTGACGCCGCCTGGGGCGAGGTGGCGCGCCGCCTGGCGCACGAGATCAAGAACCCGCTGACCCCGATCCAGCTGTCCGCCGAGCGCCTGTCGCGGCGTCTGGGCAAGGTGCTGGAGGGGGCGGATCGCGAGGTGCTGGACCGGGCAACCGGGACCATCGTGCAGCAGGTGGAGGCGATGAAGACCCTGGTCAACGCCTTCCGCGACTATGCCCAGGCCCCGCAGCTGGAGCGCGCGTCGGTGGATCTGAACCAGCTGATCCGGGACGTCTGCGAGTTGTACCTGGACCAGGACGGGCGCTCGCGCGTCGATGTCACGCTGGATGCGTCCCTGCCGCGAATCCATGGCGACGCCGGGCGTCTGCGCCAGTTGCTGCACAACCTGATCAAGAACGCCCTGGAGGCGGGCGAGGGCCACGAGGACATGGAGGTGCATGTCGCCACGGCGTATCTCGACGACTCGGCCGGTCCGCATATCGAATTGCGCGTGATCGACACCGGCCCGGGCATCAAGCCGGAGTTCCTCGAGCGCATCTTCGAGCCCTACACCACCGACAAGCCGCGTGGCACCGGTCTCGGTCTGGCCGTCGCGCAGAAGATCGTGGAGGAGCATGGCGGCATGATTGAGTGCCATAATGCAGAGTCCGGGCCGGGCGGGGCGGTCTTCCGCATCCGCATCCCGGTGGAGCATGGTCCGGTGGTTCACGAGGAGCCCGAATGAGCGAAGCCTACATACTCGTAGTCGACGACGAGCCGGACATCCGCATGCTGCTGCAGGATGTGCTGGAGGACGAGGGCTATCAGGTAGCACTCGCCGGCTCCGTGGCCGAGGCCAAGGCGCAGCGTCGCAGTCGCCGCCCGGACCTGATCCTGCTGGATGTCTGGATGCCGGACGGTGACGGGATCTCCCTGCTCAAGGAGTGGGGCGATGACGAGGGGCTGCCCTGCCCGGTGGTGATGATCTCCGGTCACGGCAACGTCGAGACCGCAGTCGATGCCACGCGCCTGGGCGCCTACGACTTCATCGAGAAGCCGTTGTCCATCGACAAGCTGCTGATTACCCTGAACAATGCCCTGGAGGCCGCACGCCTGCAGCGCGAGAACGTGGGCCTGAAGCGCCATGCGGGGACGGTGGCCGACCCGGTGGGCGACAGCGCCACCATGGTGAACCTGCGTGACCAGGTGCAGCGCATGGCGCAGCACGATACCTGGGTGCTGATCACCGGCGAGCCAGGCGTTGGCAAGCAGACCTTCGCGCGGCTGCTGCATGCGCGCAGCGCGCGCCGCGAGAGCCCGTTCATCGTGGTCTCGGTGGGGTCGCTCTCGGGCGAGGAGGCGATCGCCGAGCTGTTCGGCAGCGAGCAGGGAGAACATGTGCGCTATGGGCTGCTGGAGCAGGCGGCGGGTGGCGTGCTGTTCCTGGACGAGGTCGCGGAGATGGATCTGCAGACCCAGGGGCGGTTGCTGCATGCGCTGGATACTCAGCGCATCACCCGCATTGGCGGCAACCAGCCGATCAGCGTGAACGTGCGCGTGATCGCAGGGAGCCAGTACGACCTGGCCGAGGCGGTCAAGCAGGGCCACTTCCGCGAGGACCTGTACTACCGGTTGAATGTCCTGCCACTGACCATCCCGCCCCTGCGCGAGCACCCCGAAGACATCCCGGAACTGCTGGAGTGTCATATGCGCCACCTGCACCAGCAGGAGGGGCTGCCGCCGCGCGCCTTCCAGCGTCCGGCCCTGGAACGGCTGCAGCAGTACCACTGGCCGGGCAACGTGCGCGAACTGCGCAATCTGGTGCAGCGGCTGATGATCCTGGGCTCCGGCGACGAGATCACCCGCGACGAGGTGGAGCGTACCCTCAGCGGGCAGCCGCAGCGCGCCGAGGAGGGTGGCGAGGGGGTAGTCGCCATCCCCGATCTGCCGCTGCGCGAGGCGCGCGAACAGTTCGAGCGCGAATACCTGCAGCAACAGCTGGAGCGCTCCGAGGGCAACATGACGCGCCTGGCGGAACGGGTGGGGCTGGAGCGCACGCACCTGTACCGCAAGTTCAAGGCGCTGGGGATCGACCCCAAGCGTGTGAAATCCGATAGCTGAACCCGCTCCGGGACGGGAGACGCATGAAGCACATCATCATCCTCGGGGCCGGGCAGGTCGGTCAGTCGCTGGCGGAGGCGCTGAGCGCCGACGGGATCGACATTACGGTGGTCGATTACCGCGCCGAGATGCTGGCGGAGCTGGAGGATCGTTTCGACATCAAGACCGTGCACGGCTTTGCCGCGCACCCCTCGGTGCTGGAGGCAGCCGGTGCGCAGGACGCGTCCATGCTGATCGCGGTCACCAACTCGGACGAGACCAACATGGTCGCCTGCCAGGTGGCCTCCACGCTGTTCAATATCGAGACCAAGATCGCCCGGGTGCGGGCCCGCGACTACCACGAGACCCCGGCGCTGTTCGCCCAGGACGCGATGCCGGTGGACATGCTGATCTCGCCCGAGGCCATCGTGACCAGCCACATCCAGCGCCTGATCGAGCACCCCGGTTCGCTCCAGGTGCTGGAATTCGCCGAGGGCCGAGTTTCGCTGGTGGGGGTGCGCGCCTACTACGGTGGCCCGCTGGTCGGGCACGAGCTGAAGAATCTGCAAAACGACATGCCGGGCATCCAGACCCGGGTGGCCGCGATCTTCCGCAAGGATCGCTCGATCCAGCCGGATGGTTCCACGGTGATCGAGGCCGATGACGAGGTGTTCTTCGTCGCGGCGAAGAAGAACATCCGCGCGGTGACCTCGGAGCTGCGCAAGCTGGAAAAGCCCTACAAGCGGATCATGGTGGCCGGTGGCGGCAACATCGGCGAGCGCCTGGCCGAGACGCTGAGCAAGCGCTACCGGGTCAAGGTGATCGAGCGCGATTCCGAGCGTGCCGATCATCTGGCGCGGACGCTACCCAGCAATGTCCTGGTGCTGCACGGGGACAGCTCGGATGACCGCTTCCTCGAATCCATCAACGTCGAGCACAGCGACGTGTTCTGCGCGGTCACCAACGACGACCAGGCGAACATCTTCGCCGGGATGCTGGCCAAGCGCTGGGGCGTGCGCAAGGTGATGTCGCTGATCAATCGGCCGAGCTACGTGGACCTGCTGCAAAGCGGGACGATCGATGTCGCGATCTCGCCACAGCAGGCGACCATCGGTGCGCTGCTGGCGCGGGTGCGCGAGGGCGGAACCGCCACCGTGCATGCCCTGCGCCGCGGTGCGGCCGAGGCGATCGAGACCGTGGTCAACGGCGATGCCCGGACGTCGCAGGTGGTCAGCCGCCGGATCGACGAGATCGACTTTCCCGAGGGCACTCGCGTCGGAGCGGTGGTGCGGGGCGAGGAGGTCATCATCCCCCATCGCGACACGGTCATCGAGGCCGGCGACCACGTGATTCTGTTCGTGACCGATCGGCGCAAGGTGAAGCAGGTGCAGCGCCTGTTCCAGCCCACGGCGCTGTTCTTTTAGGGAAACACTGATCAATGTACACACTCGCGTTGGTATCCCAGGTTTTCCGAGACAAGGCGCGGTGCGCAGCCGGTAGTGGTTCTACCGGCAAGGGCCGCAACGCAGGATCGGGGAACCTGGGTTACCAACCCCGCGGGGCTCGGCCGCTTTTGCGCGCGCACGGCGTTGCGGTTCCCTTGTGCAGAATGACTGCACGGCAGTCACCGCGCCTTGTTCGCACGCAAAAGCGACTCGAGCGCGAGTGCGTACATTCATCAGTGTTTCCCTAGGCGCAGCGCGCGGATGCTCCATCTCGCCTCCACGGCCCGGCTGCTGGGTGTCCTGCTGACGTTGTTCAGTCTGGCGATGCTGCCGCCGGCGGCCATCGGCTTTCTGTACGGGGAGTCCACCGCGTATGTCTTCCTGCAGGCCTTCGCCCTCCTGTTGCTGATGGGCGGCCTGCTGTGGGCGCCGTTGTACCGCATGCGCCAGGACCTGCAGGCGCGCGACGGCTTCATCCTGGTGGTGCTGTTCTGGCTGGGACTGGGGATCGCCGGGGCCACACCGCTGTACCTCGATCCGAACCTGCATGTGTCCTTGACCGATGCCGCCTTCGAGTCGATGTCCGGGCTGACCACGACGGGTGCCACGGTGCTGACCGGGCTGGATGATCTGCCGCGGGCGCTGCTGTGGTATCGCCAGCAGCTGCAGTGGATGGGCGGCATGGGGATCATCGTGCTGGCGGTGGCCATCCTGCCGCTCCTGGGCGTGGGCGGCATGCAGCTGTTCAAGGCCGAGACCCCGGGGCCGATCCGCGACAACAAGCTGACGCCGCGTATCGCCGAGACCGCACGCAACCTCTGGTACATCTACCTGGGCCTGACCGTCGCCTGCGCGCTGGCCTACTGGGCCGCGGGCATGGATGCCTTCGATGCGGTCGCACATGCCTTCTCGACCATCGCGATCGGCGGCTTCTCGACCTATGACGCCAGCATCGGCCACTTCGACAGTGCCCTGATCGAGAGCGTTGCCATCGTCTTCATGATCATCGCGGGGATGAACTTCGCCCTGCACTTCCTGGTGATCCATCGCGCCACCGTTGCCCCCTATCGTCACGACGAGGAACTGCGGACCTACCTGCTCCTGCTGGCCGTGGCCAGCGTGATCGTGGTGACCTTCATGCTCTGGACCGGCTTCGTCGGTGACCCTGCGGAGGCCCTGCGCAAGGGCATCTTCCACGTGGTGTCCATTGCGACCACGACGGGCTATACCACCGACAGCTTCTACCTGTGGCCAGGCTTTCTGCCAGTGCTGCTGATCTTCCTGTCGTTCATCGGGGCCTGTACCGGTTCTACCGGCGGCGGCATGAAGGTGGTGCGTGTGCTGCTGCTGGTGAAACAGGGCCTGCGCGAGATCAAGCGCCTGATCCACCCGCACGCGCGGATCACCGTGAAGGTGAACGGGAAGGAGGCCCCGGATCGTGTCGTGCAGGCGGTGTGGGGCTTCCTGGCGGCCTACGTAATGGTGTTCGTTGTGATGATGCTGTTGCTGATGGTGACCGGTCTGGATCAGGTCACCTCGTTCTCGGCAGTGGCCGCTTCGCTGAACAACCTGGGTCCCGGTCTGGGCGAGGTGGGTGCGAACTATGCCTCCATCAACGACTTCAGCAAGTGGGTCCTGGTGGTTGCGATGCTGATGGGGCGCCTGGAAATCTTTACCGTGCTGGTGCTTCTGTCGCCCGCCTTCTGGCGGCGTTAGCCTGACTGTACGGATCGGCGTGCGCCGAGGGAGGTGCCCCATGAACGACATGATCGAACGCTTCCAGAATATGCTCGACGGCGGCCAGGATTCCGCCATGCTGCGTTTCTCGCTGGGCAATGCCCTGGCGACCGATGGCCAACTGGAGGCCGCAGTGCCACATCTGCAGCGGGCGCTGGATCTGGACGGCGGCTATTCCGCGGCCTGGAAGCTGCTGGCGAAGACGCTGGTGGAGCTGGAGCGCCCCGAGTCGGCCCTGTCCACCTGCGAGCGCGGTATCCGCGTGGCCACCGAGAAGGGTGATCTGCAGGCCGCGAAGGAGATGGAGGTCTACGCCAAGCGCGCCCGCAAGCAGCAGGCCGCCACGGACGGGCCCGCCGACGGTACCGGGGGCGCATGAGCGCTGTCGACGACGAAACCGGGCGGCGCGAGGACGCTGGTGCCTACCAGGCCCCGCTGACCGCCGCGCACTTCGCCCCGCGTTACTGGGGCAGCTGGCTGTTGCTGGGCCTGGCCTGGGTGCTGCAGGAGTTGCCGCGCCCGGCCGTGCGCGGTCTCGCCGGCGGGCTGGGCCGGCTGATTCGCCGGCTGGCCGGGCGCAGTCGGACGGTGGTCGAGCGCAACCTGGAGCTGTGCTTCCCGGCGATGAGCGCCGCGGAGCGCGCCCAGCGCCTGGAGGCCTATTACCGCTACCAGGCGCAGACGGCGCTGGACTACGGGTTGCTGTGGTTCGGCAAGCCCGGCCAGCACGCCGCCCGCATTCGCATCGAGGGTCTGGAGCACTACGAGCGCCTGCGCTCCGGCGGGACGCCAGTGATCATCCTGGCGCCGCATTCCCTGGCGCTGGATTACGGCGGCGTGCGCATGAGTCAGATGTTCGACGGCGTGTCCTTCGCCAAGCCGATGAAGAACCCGGTGCTGGAGTGGATCAACCACCGCAGCCGCACGCGCTATTCCGGCGATATCTTCGCCCGCGACCAGGGCCTGCGCCCGGCCATTCGCCAGCTCAAGCGCGGTCGCTTCTTCTATTACCTGCCGGACGAGGACCTGGGCGCCGAGGGCGCGGTATTCGTGGATTTCTTCGGTGTGCAGAAGGCCACGCTGACCGCGCTGGCGCGTCTGGCGCGCATGTCGAAGGCGGCGGTCCTGCCCAGCTTCGCCTGGTATGACGCGGCGGCGGACCAGTACGTGATGCGCCTGTGGCCGCCCCTGGAAGACTATCCCTCGGGCGATGATGCCGTCGATGCGCGGCAGATGAACGCCGCCATTGAGCGAGGCATCGAGCAAGCCCCGGCGCAGTACCTGTGGTCCATGCGCCTGTTCCGCACCCGCCCCGAGGGCGAGTCGCGCCTGTACCCCGCGCGCAAGCGCTGATCCCGCCCTCATGCCCGAGGGCGACACGATCCACAAGCTGGCCGCCGCGTTGCGGCCGGTACTGGAGGGCGCAACGCTGACTGCGGTAGCGACCCGCACCCGGCGCGGCGATCCGTTGCTCGAGCATGGCGCGATGACCGCCGGAAGCGTGCAGGCCCGGGGCAAGCACTTGTTGCTGGATCTTGCCGCTGCGGATGGCCGGCCGTGGCAATTGCGCACCCACCTGGGCATGTACGGGACCTGGCACCAGTACGCCCCGGGTGTCGCCTGGCACAAGCCGGCCTCCAGTGCCTGGGCCGTCCTCAGCCTCCCGGAGCGGGTACTGGTCTGCTTTCATCCTCGCGAGCTGCAGTGGCGCCCGCGCACGGCGGGGGCGGCGGATGTCCCGCGTCTGGATGCCCGTGTCGGCCCTGATCTTCTGGACCCGGCGATCGACCTGGATGCCGTGGTCATGCGGGTGCGGACCGTCGCGGACCCGGCGCGCCCGATCCTGGATGTGCTGCTGGATCAGTCGCTGGCGGCGGGCATCGGGAACATCTACAAGTCAGAGGTGCTGTTCCTGCAAGGCTGTCACCCGCTGTGGCCTCTCGGGCAGGTGTCGCAGCGGGTGCTGGCGGGGCTGTACCGCGATGCCGAGCGGTTGCTGCGGCGCAACTTGAAGCCGGGTCCGCGCATCACCCGCGAGCGCGCGGAGGAGGGAGCGTTCCTGAACGTCTATGGCCGCCGTGGCGAGCCCTGCCGGCAGTGCGGCGCACCGGTCGAATATGCCCTGCTGGGCGAACACGGCCGCTCGACGTACTGGTGCCCTGTCTGCCAGCCGAGGGAACCCGCCGCCTGAACGCAGGTACCAATGGACATCGGACCGAACAAGGAGCGAACCATGAGCAAGCGCAGACATATCCTGGGACGTGCAACGCTGGTTCCCATGACCATGGGCCTTCTGGTGGCATGCACCGGGTCCTCCGGGGTCTCGGCCGAGGGCCTGGAGGCCGGGCAGCAGGATCTGCAGGTCAGCGTGCTGCACGAAGACCTGAATCACCCCTGGGCCATCGCCTTCCTGCCCGAAGGCGGTGCACTGATCAGCGAACGCCCGGGCACCCTGCGCTGGTTCGAGGACGCCGAGTCCTTCGACGGGCGGGGCGCGCTGGTCCCGGGGTTGCCGGACGACCTGCAGGCGCGCAACCAGGGCGGTTTGCTGGATCTTGCCCTGCATCCGGAGTTCGCCGACAACCGCTGGCTGTACTTCACCTACTCGGCGAGCGTGGAGGGCGGACTGACGACCCGCCTGGCGCGTGGGCGCTTCCAGGATGGCGAGCTGCAGGACGTCCAGACCCTGTTCACCGCCGAGCCGGGTGTCAGCGGCGGCCGCCACTTCGGCAGCCGCATCGTGTTTGACCAGGCCGGGTACGTGTACATCAGCGTGGGTGACCGCGGCGATCGCGATCATGCGCAGGACACCTCCACCCATATCGGCAGCATCATCCGGCTGCATGACGATGGTTCGGTGCCGGACGACAACCCGCTGGTGGATGATCCCGACGCCCGCCCGGAGATCTGGGCCTGGGGCGTGCGCAACCCGCAGGGCATGGTGGTGGACCCCGAGACCGGCATCTTCTGGCAGAACGAGCATGGCCCGCGCGGGGGTGACGAGGTCAACATCATCGAACCTGGCCTGAACTACGGTTGGCCGGTCATCACCCACGGCGAGGAATACCGTGGCGGCCAGGTGGGCGAGGGTCTGACCGAGAAGGAGGGGATGGAGTCACCATTGCATCACTGGACGCCTTCCATTGCCCCGTCCGGCATGGCGATCCTGCGCGATCCGGCCTTTGCCGACTGGGATGGTGACCTGCTGGTTGGCGGACTGGCGCACCAGACGCTGCGCCGCCTGACCTTCGACGGGCGCGATCTGGTCAATGAGTCCGAGGTGCTGCCGGATCTGGATCGCCGCGTTCGCGACGTGCGCGTGCACGAAGGCGCAATCTACGTACTTACCGACCACAACCCGGGGGAGCTGATCCGGCTCACCCCGGCTGACTGATGGAGTCGCCGATGTTCGCATTCTCCGAACCCCGCATGCCTGCGCCGGGGCAGGCCCTGCCCGGGCGCGAGGAGCCGATGCCGGTGCCCGAGCGCCATATGGTGCTGGGAACCCCGTTGGCACCGCCGTACCCCGAGGGCATGCAGGTGATCCAGTTCGGCATGGGCTGCTTCTGGGGCGCCGAGCGCCTGTTCTGGCAGCTGGACGGGGTGTACTCCACCAGCGTCGGTTACGGCGGCGGCTATACCCCGAATCCGACCTATCGCGAGGTATGCAGCGGCCAGACCGGGCACACCGAACTGGTCCGTGTGGTGTTCGATCCGCGGCGAGTCGACCTGGATGCGCTGTTCCGCACGTTCTGGGAAGGCCACGACCCGACTCAGGGCATGCGCCAGGGCAACGACGTCGGTACCCAGTACCGCTCCGCGATCTACACCACCGATGCGGACCAGCTGGCGGCCGCCGAGACCAGCCGCCAACGCTTCCAGAGCGCGCTGGATGCCGCCGGTTGTCCCGCGATCACCACCGAGATTGCCGAGGGGCCGGCGTTCTACTTCGCCGAGGACTACCACCAGCAATACCTGGCCAAGGTCCCCAACGGCTACTGCGGCCTCGGCGGCCTGTCCGTCGCCTATCCCGCCTGACGTTTTCGTCGAAAGGGGTTTTCACCACGAAGCTCACGAAGGCATGAAGAAGGGCAAAAACCTGTTTCACCACAGAGAGCACGGAGGACACAGAGGAAGGAGCAAGGATTTCAGAAGGTAGGATGTGATGAGCGCAGCGAATCGCATCGTGTCGCGGCCCAGGGCTTCCCCGTTCCGGATTGATGCGTTTCGCTGCGCTCAACGGCATCCTACTCGGTTAATTCCCTTGGTTGTCTCTGTGCCCTCTGTGGTTCAAATCGCTGTTGACCTGCCCTCCTTCGTGCCTTCGTGAGCTTCGTGGTGAACCAGGGTTTCAGTCTTTTGGGGTGGCGGCCTGGACGAGGGCCTGGAACAGACGCTGGTGGCGGCGTTTCTGCGGCAGGTATTCCGGGTGCCACTGCACGCCGATGCACCAGCCGCGGTCGGCCTCGATCGCCTGCACCACGCCGCTGCTCTCGTGGCCGGCGACCCTCAGCCCGCGCCCCAGGCCATCCACCGCCTGATTGTGCAGGGCGTTCACGTGCAGCGTGGCGTCGCCCAGGATGTCCGCCAGGTGGCTGCGCGGCTCCAGCTGGACCGGCTTGACCGGCAACAGGCTGCGGGCCTGCGGTGTTTCCACGTAGAACTCGGCGAGATCGCGCTGCAGCGTGCCGCCGCGCACCACGTTGACCAGCTGCATGCCGCGGCAGATGCCGAGGATCGGGCGGTGATCGTCCAGCGCGCGGTGGATCAGGGCCTTCTCCAGACGGTCACGGTCAACGTCCAGTACGCCACCGTGCGACTGGAACAGCCGGCGCAGCAGCCACAGGGCCGGGTAGAAGAGATAGCCGATCAGCCGTTGCGAGAGGCGTTGTTCCGCCTGGCGGATGGCGGCCGCATCCGGCCCGTCGGGCAGGGTCTCGCCGTAGAGCTCGGGGTCGACATCCGCTCCGCCGCCCACGATCAGTCCGTCGAACGGGCAACGGCCGCGCGGTCGGCCCGGGCGCAACCGCAAAGGGCGGCCTCCCGCGCGCCACACCGCCAGGGCGGTGAACAGCCAGGCCGGACCCCCACCCTGGTCCGGCCCGGTGATCGCGATCACCGGGCGACGGGCTGGGGGCGTGACCCGGCTGGATGCATTGGGAGCCGAGTCAGAACCAGTCACGGAGGCGCTGGCTCCAGTCGTCGGCCCAGCGGCCGAGGGCCTGGCCAGGGCGTTCCAGGTATTCGCGTGACAGGCGCTCCAGGCGTTCCGGGTCCGCGGCGAGGCGTTCCACCTCCACCCAGCCATTGAACGGGCGCGCCAGGCTCCATTCCGGGTCGTCGATCTCGCAGTTCGGCAGGCGGTAATGGAAGGCCGGGCGCGGTTTGATCAAGTCGTGTTCCACCGGTGCGGCGTTGACCCGTTCCGGGTCCAGGTGGGCAAACAAGGGCAACAGGTCCAGTGGTCGGTTGCGGGTCGGGCTGTGCGCCAGGTAGGCATCGATCAGGCCCGCCTGATCGGGCTGGAAGTCCGGGTCCAGCATGTGGCGTACAAAGGGCCCGGGAAACGCGCGAATGTAGGGCGACAGTCGCCGTGCCAGATCGATCGCCCCGGCCGCGGTGAGGGCCTCGACCATCAGCAGGAAGCTGCGCAGGATCGCCAGCAGCCACTCGGCATCGGTACGGTGGATCTCGATATTGATCTGCAGCCCGAAAGCGTACAACAAGGAGCGTTCGGTGCCCTGGGCGCCGGCCTTTTGCAGGGCCGTGCGCACCCGGTCCAGGCGGGGCAGGTCGGCCGCCGCGATCGGCGGAGCCACGATTTCGTGTGGGACCAGAAGGCCCGCAGCGTCCGCCAGCCAGCGATCCAGCGCGGCCTCGTCGGAATCGTCCAAGGCGATGCCCAGGCGCGACAGGTGCTCGCGGTAGGCGCGGTCCTTCAGTACGCGGGCGTCCAACTCCAGCTGGAAGTCGCCGACGTCGGTATCGCACACGTGGAAGACGAAGGGGCTGTCGGATTCGATGTGTCCGCCGAACTCGGCTTTGACCGCTTCGGCCATGGTCTCTAGCGACACCCCGGCCATCTCGATCTCTACCCCGATGCGCCGCGGCTCACCGTCCGGGTTCGTGGGCCAGGGGAGTTCGTGGAAGGGCTCGCTCATGCGTTTCTCGAAGCCGCTCAAGGGCCCTCCATGATAACGGCTCGGTGTACCTCGTGCGGTCCGGGCAGTAGGATAGGCGCCGACCTACAGGAGCCCGCCGAGCCCATGGATCGAATCTATCTGCGCGACCTCGAAATCGATGCCGTTGTCGGTGTCTACGACTGGGAACAGCGGATCCAGCGCCGCCTGCGATTCGACATCGAACTGGCGGCGGATACCCGCATCGCCGCCTATTCCGGCGAGATCGGCGATACCGTCGATTACGAGGCGGTGGCCAACGCGGTGCGTGCCATCGTCACGCGCGAGCCGCACGCGCTGCTGGAATCGCTCGCCGAGGAGATTGCCGAGGCCCTGATGGCCCAGTTCGGTTCACCCTGGGTGCGCATCAAACTGGGCAAGCCCGGCGCGGTATCCGGGGTGCGCGAGGTCGGCATCGAGATCGAACGCGGAAGCCTTTCCTCCTAAACATCGCTCTCACGGGTCCTCAGTGGCCCTGGCTGCCTCGTTCTCTCCGCGATCGCGAGTCGCGACCACCGGACGTCGCAACCTCTCAGGCAGCGGCCTTGCTCGGTTCCGCTCGCCATAGCGGCCGTTCCCCCTGAATGCCGCCTGTCTTATACCCCCTTCTTGTTCACCTGAATCTTCTCTGGCGCCGGACATGGTTCACAACATGGCCGGTTCGCACGCTTTTGGTGCGTGTGCACTTTTAGTGCGCACCATTTAGAGGCAATTGCCCGTGGTTCGACCACAACAGGTGTTGTTAAAAGCCGATTTTGCTCCCATTTGGTACTTGGCACAGCCCATGCAAGGACCGTGTTGTCGACTACGCGACACTCGATTGACCAATCTGGGAGAAGACCAATATGAAGAAGTTCACCCGTTCCGCGCTGGCCGCTGCTGTCCTCACCGTAGGCTCCACCGGTGGCGTCGCGTTTACCTCCACCGCCGCCGCGGAGCTGTCCGTGAACATTGGTGCGGTGTCCAACTACTACTTCCGAGGCTTTTCCGAAAGCGATGACGGTGCGGCCATTCAGGGCGGTATTGATTACGAGCATGCCTCCGGGTTTTACGCCGGAACCTGGCTGTCGAACGTCGATTTTGGCGATGACACCAGCTACGAGCTCGATCTCTATGCCGGATTCGCCGACGAGTTCGCAAGCGGGTTCGGATACGACGTTGGCTACATCTACTATGCCTACCCCGATGCCCGTGATGATACCGGCTCTCTGAGCGCCGACTTTGGCGAGATCTACGGGGAAGTCAGCTTTGATACTGGCACCGTCGGTCTCTATGGCGGCATGGCCTATGTTGTTCACGACAGTGATGACTCGGCCTTGCAGGATGACGACATGTACTTCTACGCCGGTCTGGATATCCCGTTCATGGATGTCTACAGCGCCGGTTTCCTGGTGGGTCGCACCCGCTTCGACGATTCCGATGCCGAAAACTACACCCACTACACCGCCAGCCTGGCGCGCGACGCGGGGGACTGGGGCGAGTTCAGCCTTAACCTCGAGTACGTCGACGAGTCCGACGAGGACCTGGGCGCCTGGGTGGGTTGGTCCAAGACGTTCTGAATCCCGGCCTTACCTCTTAACGCAAAGGCGGGCCCGCATGGTGGCGGGCCCGCCCACAGGAGTCTGACATGAAGATGATTACCGCCGTGATCAAGCCGTTCAAGCTTGATGATGTTCGCGAGGCGATCTCGGAGATCGGCGTGCAGGGCATGACCATGACCGAAGTGAAGGGTTTTGGTCGCCAGCGCGGTCATACCGAGTTGTATCGCGGTGCCGAGTATGTAGTCGATTTTTTGCCCAAGGTGAAGCTTGAAGTGGCTGTTGACGAAAACCTGGTGGATCAGGTGGTCGAGGCCATTTCAAAGTCCGCCAGCACGGGCAAGATCGGCGACGGCAAGATCTTTATTACGCCGGTGGAGCAGGTCGTGCGCATTCGCACGGGCGAAACCGGACCGGAAGCGCTTTAAACCTTTGCCTTCCAGCGAATGAGGAATTTCAATCATGGAAATTGAACAGCAAGTTGTCGAACTCGCCTATGCGATGGACACCTTTTACTTTCTGGTGGCCGGTGCACTGGTGATGTGGATGGCCGCGGGCTTTACCATGCTCGAGGCCGGTATGGTGCGCACCAAGAGTGTGGCCGAAATCGCAACCAAGAATATCGCCCTGTATTCGATCGCCAGCATCATGTACATGCTGATCGGCTACAACATCATGTACAGCGATGGTCTCAGCTCCATTATCCCGGGGCTGGGCTTCCTGATCAGCGGCGACAACGCAGTCGCGGACGTGCTGGGTAGCGGTGGCGACATCTACTACTCCGATCGTGCCGACTTCTTCTTCCAGGTCGTGTTCGTGGCGACGGCGATGTCCATCGTCTCCGGTGCCGTGGCCGAGCGCATGAAGCTGTGGGCCTTCCTGGCCTTTGCGGTCGTGCTGACCGGCTTTATCTACCCGATCCAGGGCTTCTGGAGCTGGGGTGGCGGTATCCTCGACCAGATCGGCTACCTGGACTACGCGGGTTCCGGCATCGTTCACTTCACGGGTGCCGCTGCGGCGCTGGCCGGTGTGTTGCTCCTCGGGGCGCGCAAGGGCAAGTACGGTGCGGATGGCAAGATCAACGCCATTCCGGGTTCCAACATGCCGCTGGCCACGCTGGGTGTGCTGATCCTGTGGCTGGGTTGGTTCGGCTTTAACGGCGGGTCCGAGCTGAAGGTGTCGGACATCGAGTCCGCCAATGCCGTGGCCGCCGTGTTCGCCAACACCAACCTGGCCGCGGCTGGGGGTGTGGTGGCCGCGCTGATCACCACCCGTCTGATCTTCGGCAAGGCCGACCTGACCATGGCGCTGAACGGTGCGGTTGCGGGCCTGGTGTCCATCACCGCCGAGCCGATGATGCCCAGCCCGGTCCTGGCGATGATCATTGGTGCCGTTGGTGGCGTGATCGTGGTGTTCTCGATCGTCGCCCTCGACAAGCTGAAGATCGATGACCCGGTTGGTGCGATCTCCGCGCACGGGACGGCCGGTATCTGGGGCGTGATGGCGGTCCTGCTGTCCAACCCGGACGCGACCTTCTTCGGCCAGATCGTGGGTCTGCTCGCCATCTTCGTGTTCGTCTTCGTGGCCAGCCTGATTGTCTGGGCGATCCTCAAGGCGGTGATGGGCATTCGCCTGAGCGAAGAGGACGAAGCCATGGGTGCCGATATCGCCGAGTGCGGTCTCGAGGCCTACCCGGAGTTCACTGGGAAGCAATAAAGCTTCGTTAACCTGAAACCGGGGTCGGGCCGTAACCCGGCTCGATCCCGATACATCGTCTCCTCCGACGCCGACAAGACAGTCTCCCAGGACTTGGATGTTGGCCTTTGGGCGCCCCTTCATCGGGCGCCCTTTTTTGTGGTTCATCGAGCATTACCGGGGAAGGCGGCGCTGCCCGCGAAGCTCCTGCCCGCGCCGGACTTGCAGGTAACATCCCGCTGCAACCTGATCCCGGTTCCGAGCCTCTCCCCCAAGCAGCGTCTCCCGGTCCGGCCATTCATCCCCGTACCCCGGCTTCGGTTACGATCCCGTTTTTGCTGCACTGGAAGCCTGACGCATGGATCGCCTGCTGGACGTCCGACAACTGAAAACAGCCCAGCTGGGCCCGCTGGACCTGGCGGTTCAGCCGGGCGAACTGGTGCAGGTCACCGGCGCCTCGGGTGCCGGCAAGTCCCTGCTGTTGCGCGCCCTGGCGGATCTCGACCCCAGCACGGGGGAGGTGGTGCTGAACGGCGAGGCGCGCGACGCCATGCTGCCGGTCCAGTGGCGCCGGCGCGTGGCCTATGTGCCGGCCGAGACCGCCTGGTGGGGCGAGCGCGTGGACGAACACCTGCCGGCCGATTTCTCGCGCGAGGCGGCGCTGCACCTGCTGGAACAGGTCGCGTTGCCGGAGGCCTCGCTGGGGTGGGAGGTCGAGCGTCTCTCCAGCGGCGAGAAACAGCGCCTGGGCCTGGTGCGCGCTCTGCTGAACCGGCCCCGTGTCCTGCTGCTGGACGAGCCCACCGCCAACCTGGACCTGGAGAACACCAAGCGCATCGAGCGCGCGGTGCGGGCGTACTTGGCCGAAGAAGAGGCGGCGGCACTGTGGGTCAGTCATGACACGCTGCAGCGCCAGCGTCTGGGCGGGCGCATCCTGACCATCCGCGATGGCCAGTTGGAGGGTGACGCATGGACCTGATCTCGCTATCCGCGCTGGACCTGACGCTGGCGGCGCTGCTGGTTGTCGCCCTGGCTGGCCTGACTATCTGGGCGCGCATGGGGCTGGGGCGCAGCCTGCTGATCGCTGGGGCGCGCACCGTGATCCAGCTGTTGCTGATCGGCCTGGTGCTGCAGACGCTGTTCGACCACGCGCACCTGGGCTGGGTGGCGCTGATGGCGCTGGTCATGGTGTCGATCGCGGGCTACGAGGTGATGGCGCGCCAGCAGCGCCGTTTTGCCGGGCTGTGGGGCTACGGGATCGGTGCGGTCACCATGTTCGTTTCGGCCTTTGCCGTCACCGTGCTCGCGCTGACTACCATGGTGGGACCCTCGCCCTGGTGGGAGCCGCAGTACGCCATCCCGCTGCTGGGCATGTTGCTGGGCAACACCATGACCGGTATCGCGCTGGGGCTGGACCGCCTGACCCAGACGGTCTGGCGCGAGCGCCGCACCATTGAGGCCCGGCTGGCGCTGGGCTCAGGCTGGAGCGAGGCCGTCGCCACCATGCGCCGCGAGGCTGCCCGCTCCGGGTTGATGCCGACCATCAATGCCATGGCCGCGGCCGGTATCGTCAGCCTGCCGGGCATGATGACCGGCCAGATCCTCGCCGGCGCCCCGCCAGTAGAGGCGGTCAAGTACCAGATCCTGATCATGTTCTTGATCACTGCCGGCACCGGCTTCGGCACCCTCGGTGCGGTCTGGTTCGCCTCCCGCCGCCTGTTCGACACCCGCGAACGCCTGCGCCTCGACCGCCTCAAGCCGGGCCGCCACACGTAGTCGGGCGCCGTAGGATGCGCTGAGCGCAGCGAACCGCATCACAGGCGTTGGCTGGAGCCCCTGGGCTGGCAACCCACCCGGGCGGCTAGGGCCGTCAGGCGAACAGCTTGCGGCGGAAGAACTCGGGCGTGGCCCCGGCGGCGCGGTGGATGGCGGCGTTGTAGTAGTGGGTGATAAACGTCGACTCCTCGGCTGCTTCCTCGCGCAGGAAGGACACCGGGGCGTCCTTCGCCGCGATGGTGCAGGTCCACCAGCCGGAGGGGTAGGTGGGTTGTGGGAAGTGCATCGTCAATGCATCGATGAAGCCGGCCGCGCGCAGGCTGTCGTGCATCGGGCGAATGATGCTCTCGGTATGCAATAGCGGCGATTCGCTTTGCTGGACCAGCAGGCCATCCGGGCCCAGGGCCTTCACGCAGTCCTTGTAGAAGGCGGTGGAGAACAGGCCTTCGGCCGGGCCCACCGGATCGGTGGAATCGACGATGATCACGTCGACGGAGCCGGGCGTGGCGTCCTGCAGGTACTGTACGCCGTCGTCGAACAGGAGCTCGGCGCGCGGGTCGTCGTTGGCGTCGCACAGTTCCGGGAAGTACTGCTCGGCCAAGCGGGTGACGCGCTCGTCGATATCCACCTGCACGGCCTTTTGCACTTCGTCGTGCTTGAGCACTTCGCGCAGGGTGCCGCAGTCGCCGCCGCCAATAATGACCACGTTCTTCGGGGCTCTGTGCGAGTAGAGCACCGGATGCGACATCATCTCGTGGTAGATGAAGTTGTCGCGCCCGGTGAGCATCACGCAGCCGTCGATCACCATCAGGTTGCCGAAGGCCTCGGTCTCGTAGATTTCGATCTTCTGGTAGGGGGTCTGCTCTTCGTGCAGCTTCTGCTTGATGCGCAGGGACAGCGCCATGTTTTCGTGCGGTTCGCTGAACCAGTTGTTGTCGAGTGCCATTGGGCGGCTCCCCTTGCGGATGCGGTGGACGGTATGATGCGCCGCTATGATAGTGCCCTGTATCCTGCGGGCAACTCTGCGCAACCTGTCATTGCGAGGAGCCGCAGGCGACGCGGCAATCTCCCGAAGCGAGCACGGCGCTGGGATCCGGTGATTTTGACAAGAGATTACTCGCTACGCTCGCCCTTCGGGCCGGCCTGTGGCCGTTCAACGCAGCTACGCTGCTTATGTGCTTCGTCGTTTCGCTTCTCGCAATGACGGGGCATTCCTAGCTCTGAAAACCCGGTATCGCCATGACCGTCACGCCCTGGAATCTGGATGAGGCCCGCGCCACTTACGGGATCGACCACTGGAATGGTGGCTTTTTCGATCTGAACGACGCTGGCCATGTGGTGATGCGGCGACCGGATTGGCCGGATCACCCGGGTGTCGATCTGCATGAGCTGGCCGGGCGGCTGCGCGAGGAGCATATCGGGCCGCCGGTGCTGGTGCGTTTCCAGGACGTGCTGGACGGGCGTGTGCGCCGCCTGGCGCGGGCCTTCGATGCAGCTGCACGCGAGTTGTCCTACCAGGGCGCGTTCACGGCGATCTATCCGATCAAGGTGAACCAGCAGCGCAGCGTCGTCGATCAGATCCTCGCCGCGGGCGATGCGCCGGATGCCGAGGGCTTTACCCCGAGGGTGGGGCTGGAGGCCGGCAGCAAGCCGGAACTGATGGCCGTGCTCGCGCAGTCGCGCCCGGGCGCCGCGATCATCTGCAACGGCTACAAGGATCGCGAATACGTGCGCCTGGCGCTGATCGGGCGCCAGCTCGGGCATCGCGTGTACATCGTGATCGAGAAGCCCTCGGAGCTGGAGGAGGTCATCCGCCAGGCCGAGCACATGGATATCGCGCCCCTGCTGGGGCTGCGTGTGCGCCTGGCGTCGATTGGCAAGGGCAAGTGGCAGAACACCGGCGGCGAGAAGGCCAAGTTCGGTCTGTCCGCGGCGGATGTGCTGGGCATCCTCGAGCGCCTGCGCGGCCTCGGCTGGCTGGATCGGCTGCAGCTGCTGCACTTCCACATGGGGTCGCAGATCGCGAACATCCGCGACATCCAGAACGGCATGGGCGAGGCGGCCAGCTACTTCGCCGCGCTGACCGAAGCGGGTGCCGCGCTTCAGGTGGTGGATGTCGGCGGCGGCCTGGGTATCGACTACGAGGGATCGCGCTCGCGCAACGAATGCTCCATCAACTACTCGGTGGAGGAGTACGCGCTAAACATCCTGCGTCCGCTCAAGCGCATCTGCGAGGAACATGATCTCGCCATGCCCGAGGTCTTCAGCGAGTCCGGGCGGGCGCTGACCGCGCACCACGCGGTGCTGATCACCAACGTGATCGACTGCGAGCCGGCCCCGGGGGATGGTGCTATACCGCCCGCGCCGGACGACGAGCTGCCCGAGATCGCCGCGATGCGCGCACTGCTGGACGAGCGCGACCGCCCGGCCTCCGAGATCTACCACGATGCGGCCTTCGGCCTGTCCGACCTGCAGGCGCGTTTCGCCCGCGGGATGCTGTCGCTGGCGGACCGGGCGCGCGCCGAGGCGATCTATTTCGCCCTGTGTCAGCGGCTGCTGGCACAGCCGGATGCGCTGCCGGCCGAGATCCATGCGGAGCTCACGGACAAACTGGCGGACAAGGTTTTCTGCAATTTCTCCGTGTTCCAGTCGATCCCGGATACCTGGGCGATCAACCAGATCTTCCCCATCATGCCGCTGCACCGCCTGGACGAGGCCCCGACCCGCCGCGCCGTGCTGCAGGATCTGACCTGTGACTCCGACGGCCACATCGAGCACTACGTGGAGCGCGAGGGTACGCACACCACCCTGGCGCTGCACCCCTGGAAAACGGGCGAGGCCTACTATCTCGGCATCTTCCTGGTCGGGGCCTACCAGGAGATCCTCGGCGACCTGCACAACCTGTTCGGCGACACCGACACGGTCAACGTCGAGCTGACCGAGCAGGGCGGCTACCGTCTGCTGAACCCCGAGCGTGGCGACACCGTGGACGAGCTGCTCTCCTACGTGCACTTCGCCCCGGACGACCTGCGCCGCGCCTTCCGCGCCAAGATCGACGCCATCGGCCTGCGCGGCGAGGCCGCCGGGCGCCTGCTGGCGGAACTGGAACACGGTCTGACCGGCTACACCTATCTCGAGGACTGAACCGATGCAGTGTTACGTCTATCGCGCGACAAAGCGCGCCGACACCTATGTCTATCTGCCTGAAAAGGAAGACTTCTCCGAGTTGCCCGAAGGCGTGATGCTGGCGCTGGGACGGCTCGAATTCGCCCTGGAGTTCGACCTGACTCCGGAGCGCTCGCTGGCCCAGGAAGACCCGAACAAGGTCCTCGCCAACCTGAAGGAACAGGGCTTCCACCTCCAGTTCCCGCCCCCGGAAGAAGACTCCAAGCCTTGACTCGGCGCCCGGCCTGCTTGCCTGCCCGCTAGGCACTCGATGGTTTTCGCCCTCAGCACCGCTCGTCCCTCATTCCGCCTGAATGCGCCACCACCTCGCCCTCCCGTCCACCAGTCTGGTCATCCCGGAAACCGCACAGCGGTTATCCGGGATCCCCAAGGGCTAGCGACGCATCGGTGGAACCCTAGGAGATCCCGGCTCTTCGCTTCGCTGCGGCCGGGATGACGAGGGAGGCGTAGACCCGGGATTGTCTGTTGAGGATGGGTGGCCGGGACGACGGGGTGGCGGATAGGTCTGCCCGGGCGTGCAGGGCGGCAATTAGGCGGAGGCTGCGTTTAAAACGTGGAAGTCACAGCGCGGACACGCATAAGTCTGTATAGTGTCCGCCCTTTTGCCAGTATCTAGAGTTTGCATTCCATGACCGAGAAGCTTCGCAATATCGCCATCATCGCCCACGTTGATCATGGCAAGACCACGCTGGTCGACCAGCTCCTGCGCCAGTCCGGCACCCTCGACAAGCGTGGCGATCACGGCGAGCGGATCATGGACTCCAACGCCATCGAGAAGGAACGCGGGATCACGATTCTCGCCAAGAACACCTCGATCGAGTGGAAGGACTACCGCATCAACATCGTCGACACCCCCGGACACGCCGACTTCGGTGGCGAGGTCGAGCGCGTGCTGTCGATGGTCGACTCGGTGCTGTTGCTGGTGGACGCGGTCGACGGCCCGATGCCGCAGACGCGCTTCGTCACCCAGAAGGCCTTCGCGATGGGCTTCAAGCCGATCGTTGTGGTCAACAAGATCGACCGCCCCGGCGCGCGCCCCGACTGGGCCGTGGACCAGGTGTTTGACCTGTTCGATCGCCTGGGCGCGACCGACGAGCAGCTGGACTTCCCGATCGTGTTCGCCTCTGCGCTGAACGGCTTTGCCGGGATGGATTCCAGCGTGACCGAAGGCGACATGACCTGCCTGCTGGAGACGATCGTCAAGCACGTCTCGCCGCCGAACGTCGACGCGGACGGGCCATTCCAGATGCAGATCTCCTCGCTGGACTACAACAGCTACCAGGGCCTGATCGGCATCGGCCGCGTGAAGCGCGGGCGTATCAAGCCGAACAGCTCGGTCAAGATCGTCGACCGGGAAGGCGGCGTACGCAATGGCCGCATGCTGCAGATCATGGGTTTCCACGGCCTCGAGCGCGTGGAGGTCGAGGAGGCCAATGCCGGCGACATCATCACCTTCACCGGCATGGACAAGCTGTTCATCTCCGACACCCTGTGCGATCCGAACCACGTCGAGGCCATGGAGCCGCTGACCGTCGACGAGCCGACCGTCAGCATGACCTTCCAGGTGAACACCTCGCCATTGGCCGGACGCGAGGGCAAGTACGTGACCTCGCGTGTGCTGCGCGATCGCCTGCAGGAAGAGCTCAAGCACAACGTCGCCCTGCGCGTCGAAGAGGCCGAGGACCCGGACAAGTTCAAGGTCTCCGGCCGTGGCGAGCTGCACCTGGGCATCCTGATCGAGAACATGCGCCGCGAAGGCTACGAGCTGGCGGTCGCGCGCCCCGAGGTGGTCATCAAGGAAGTCGACGGCGTGAAGCAGGAGCCCTACGAACACGTCACCGTGGACGTCGAGGAAGAGCACCAGGGCACGATCATGGAGAAGCTCGGCGAGCGTCGGGGTGACATGACCAACATGGTCCCGGACGGCAAGGGCCGCGTGCGGCTGGACTTCATCATCCCGTCGCGCGGGCTGATCGGCTTCCAGACCGAGTTCATGACCGCAACCTCCGGCACCGGCATCCTGCACCACATTTTTGATCACTACGGCCCGTATCAGAGTGGGGCCGTGGCCTCGCGCCAGAACGGCGTGCTGATCGCCAATGCCGCCGGCAAGGCGCCGGGCTTTGCCCTGTTCAACCTGCAGAGTCGCGGCAAGATGTTCATCGGCCCCGGCGAAGAGGTCTACGAGGGCATGGTCATCGGCCTGCACTCGCGCGAGAACGACCTGGTCGTGAACGCCCTCAAGGCCAAGCAGCTGACCAACGTTCGGGCCTCCGGCACCGACGAGAACATCCAGCTGACCCCGCCGATCCGCATGACGCTGGAGCAGGCCATCGAGTTCATCGACGAGGATGAACTGGTCGAGGTCACCCCGGAAAGCCTGCGTATCCGCAAGAAGTTCTTGCTGGAACACGAACGCAAAAAGGCCTCCCGCGCCTCGGCGTAACTGCCAGCACAAACGCCCCTTCAGGGCCAAGGCAAAGAAAAGCGCCCGGTCGGATCGCATCCGCCGGGCGCTTTTTTGTGTCTTGCCGTCCGCTGTCATCCCGGAAACCGCAAAGCGGTTATCCGGGATTTCCCGGGACTGGCAATACGCTGAGGTGGTCTGGACGATGCCCGCTCTCCGCTAAGTTGCGGTCGGTAAGGCGGGCTCAGATGGGCAAAGGGCAAGACCTGACCCCGGAGGCCGCGCTTGGAGTGCCCCGCCCGAAGGTCGCATGGGGTGGGGCTAATCCGTGGGACTTACGGACAGTTGGCGTCTTCGTGTGCGACCGCGAAGTCGAACGTCAGTGCCTCGGTTTGGCTTATTTGATCAAAGGATAGGATGTTGTCTCCCTCCTTCGTCACCGTGCCGCCTCCAAGTTCGGGGTTTGCCACGTCGCATAACTTGGTCTCCGGGCCCAGGGTCAGGATCATATCGCTGGACCAGGTCTCACCGGTCCAACCTTCCCAATCAATTACACACTCGTAGGACGTGATCGAATCTACCGAATTTACACCGGACCCAACGGACTCGACATTTGGGCCGCAGGTGGCATACACGCTGTCGAAGGTCAGATCTCCCAGGACGGGCCGGCTGCCGGGGCCAGCGTCAATCTGAGTGACATCACCGGCAACCAGGGTACTTTCCTGGTCGCCGGGTTGAGGTAGCGCATCTCCATCGTCGGTGCCGCAGCCGATGCCGCCTTCGTAAAGGCAAACATGTCGGCCCGCGTTACCTTCGAATGCGCCTTCCCCATCCTCAAGGGCCTCGTAGCAGTTGCGTGGACGATTATTGCCACTACGGAACCGGGTAAGCTTGAAATCGTGGCCCGTCAGATTCTGGGCAACGTATGTGGGGTTCTGGCTATCGCCTTCAGCGGGGGTGATCCCGATGCCGATCGCTCGAATGCCAGCCGAGGTTTCGATGAACGACCGATAGAAACGGTTCGAGCTGGCGCGGGGCTCGCGGCTGTCCCATGCGCTGGTCGCCTCCGCTGTATGGTCACCGACGCAGGAGCGATCGTTTGGATTTGCGTTCTCCTGGCGAACGATACCCACGTTTCCGTACCAAGCCTCACCGACATAGCATTGGTAATAAAAGTACGAGTACCCCGAAGCGTTATCTGTGAAGGGCTCAAGTGGGCTACCTAGCGCCTCTTGACCACGGCGAGTGCAGAAGCCGGCATCGGACGACAGCACCCGGGTTACGACAGGGTTCAGGCTGATTGTTCCTCCGTAATACACCCGGCCGCTAATAGTGCTGAATAACTCCCCGGGGTTGGTGGTATCCATTGTCATGATGACTTCGCCACCACGTACGAGCTGGACTTCGCCATCACGCTGCCGAGTCTCTGTGCCATCTTCGATGGTTGTGCCCTCGACGACATTGGTCGTGGTCGTGACGTCGGAACCCTCGAGCAGGTCGCCACCGCCCATCCGTGCGCGGCCTGTCGGTGCGTTGAGGAAGTTTCCACTCTGCGAGCCGGCTCGAGCTGCGGCGACGCTGAATCGAGGATTACTCCAGGCGATTGCTGTACTGATTACGACGGCCTGTTCCTCGCCCCGTCGATCGGTCCAGGCGACACGTACCACGGGCTCAAAAAATCCGAAATCGGACGTGTTCGGCAGGTTGGTCCATTCGAGTGTGTAGTTGGCATTACGCCCCTCTGCCTCGGTCCGGACGTTGTCCAGCCGCCGATTCAGATCCGTAAGGGTCGAGGCGTTGCGTAGATTCTCGACTTCCGTTTCCGCAATCTGCATTGCCTCCGCGCGCGCTTTAGAGTCGCCGGCATTTGAAAGCAGGTCGCCGTGGAGGCGTGCGATTGCCAATAGCCCGACGGACACCACTACGATTGCGATAAGGGCTTCGATCAACGATATGCCGCAGAGGCGGAATCTGGGATGGTTGCGCATGGTCCGATCTCCTGCGGCGCTCGGATAATTTACTCGAGTATTCATTATTCGTTGACCCAGTGAGCCCAATCTCGCCAAGCGCCAGAGATGGCCCCTCGTGCGCCCAATTCTCCCGCTCCTGACGCAGCGACGGGGTCGAAGACAAAGTACGGTGTGCCACCTGCATCGGTGGTGTCCCCCTGGATGACGGAGGCCCCATAGACGGCTGGTGTACCGTTCGCGCTCAGGTTGCCACGGACGTACAGAACCCCATGCAACTCAAAGTTGCCACTGAGTTGGGCGTTTCCTTCCACGACAAGTACTACCGGGTTGTCACGCTCGCCCACGGTGCCGTTAAGGTCCGCATCGCCCGTCATCCAGATGACCTCGTTGGTCATCCCGTCGATGCTGTCTGGGTCGAGTTCCGTGACTACGTTGTCCCGATAGCTATTGGGATCCTGCCCCATAAAATTTCGGAAAAAGTCGTCGTCCGAAAGTGAACTGAGCTGAAGATCGCCGGTGATCACATCGGGTCCGCGCATATTCGCATCCGTGGTACATACATACACGGTTCCAACCCCACACTGGGCGGGCTCGTCGGGGAGCGGGTCGTTCTGGCTGAGCGGCGGGTGATCTTGGTTGCGGATAAACGTATTGCCCGGATTCCCCGTGACATCCAGATCTTGGCCGGACCAGATGGTCAAATTGTTGTAGGCATTGAATACGCGGGCCCGGCCATTGGTGTTTACACCCCCCCGTGTTGTGAGCGGGTTGGTGGGTGGGTCCGCCAGAGAGGGGGCGCCGAGGATGGTCGTGGTCACGCCTCGACGTGCGCTTTGGTCGTCACTCCAGCCACAAGACCAGATACCCGCATTCCGCAAGCTCTCAGGTTGGCCGAGGGCGGCCGCTATGCCTTGAAAGTCGTCAGGCGAATCGGGGCAGATGGGTATCTCATCTACCGCGTCGGGGCTTATGAATGCGGAACGGTAAAAAACCGGCCGGTCTAGTGAGTAGTTGTGCTCAAACACCTGGCCGACGTTTTCCTCGCCATCCTGGGCAAATGCAACCGCCCGCTCAAGCCCTGCCTGAGCCGCATTGGTGGTCTGTTTCATGCGGGTTTCATTGGCCGCCATGCGCTCTTCAAGGATGCTAGTCTGCGCCGTGAATAAAACGGTTACGGTGACGGCGACCATGATGATCAATGCGATCAACAGGGTTGCGAGTCCACGTTGTTTTGTCGGGAGCGAGCTGAAGGGAGCGTGGCGCATTAAGGGGCCTCCACCGAAAAGATTCGGTTATTGCGGACCCTTATGCTCTCGTCAAAGGTTACCCGCGTGCTGGCGCTGGATCGGTCGACAGCATCGAGGATGACTCGCACTTGTCGACTTTCGATCAGCACATTGTCTTGATCGTCTTCGAGCGCTCCGTTGTACGCCCCCTCGCAGAAGGTGCGACTCCCGCCCCCCGCCTCCCAGAACGCGTCGTCTTCTGTGTTGCCGCTGGCACTACTAAGGTCCAGTGATGTGTTGAGGCATGTTGAACCTTCAGTGCTGAAGGTGAGCGAATCGACACGTATGGTTGCGGGGTCGGTTAGCGCTTCCCATCGACCTGCTTCGCAACTTTCGGTGCTGGTTAGATCGGATGACGCGAGGATTTGAATGACGCCTTCTGCATTTAGACGGTAGCCGAAGACGAATTGGCTGGATCCAGCAAGGTCCGAGAGGTCGAACTCGAGGGAGGCGTCCTCTGGGGCGTACTGAAAGGTGGGGTCGTAGCTCACCAAGATGCAGTTGCCGTCACCACCATCATGGTCGTGGATGGCAATGCTGCGGTCTTCGACCATAAAGGGGTTTTCCGGCATTCCGGTTTCTTCGGAAACATCGATACGGCTCGGGTGTGAGTAGCCGGCTCGTCGGATGTCACTGGCCATTAGGTCCATCGAAATACGGGTGTCCTGTGTCACGCGGGCTTCTGTGACAACGAAGGCGCTTCCGCGTATGACGGTGATGTAGAGAGCAATGACTCCGGCTACGACGATGGTTCCGACCAGGATCCCGATCATTAACTCGACCAAAGTGAAGCCCGAATAGCGCTGCGTTTTCGGGGTGCGGCGTGGGCAGCGTTGGGTGGTCAGCATGCCGGATACGCTCCCATTGCGCGACTCGTTCCGCAGGCACTTGGCCTCCCAATCGGATTGATCCGAACTTCCATTAGGAAGTTGTTTGGTGACGAGGTGAATTCGAGGGTGTTACGTGTACCTGAAGCTGTGCTTCGGACATGGTCGAACCTTAATTCCTGATCCCCAGCCATGGTGATATTCCGGTAGTTACTGGAGGTGGTAGTTCGCAGGGTAGGGTCCTCTTGGCCTGCCATCGTGATCTCGCATGCATCGCCAGCGCCGGCTGGTTCGAAACAGTTACAGCCGGGAGTTTGGGAGATGCCAAGGCACCATTCGTCATCGTCGGTTTGGCTGACGAACCAGATGTCGCGCCCTTGCTTGATGGCCTCGCTGCGGGCGGTCTGGATCTGATCAAGGGCGCTCTCGGCGGCGCCGATCACGCGGCGCTGCTCGGCCAGGTTGAAGGCCGGAGCGGCCAGCGTGACGAGGATCACTAGCACGGCAATGGTGATCATCAGTTCGATCAGGGTGAAGCCGAAGGGTTTTAGCGGTGCGGCCATGCGCGGTCCCCGGGGCAGGAGGAAGGGAGGTCTCGACTCCCATTATACGGTTTGGGGTATCTTGGGCATGTCGTCTGGCTACCGCTCGTGGTGCGAATGCTTCCACTCGCGATATTGGTGGGGCTTACCGCTGGGCGATTGTGGTGGAATCAGATTTGACGAAAACGGAAGTGTCCGAGGGGATGGAGCGATGAAGGCAGCAAACACGAAGGCGCTGGGATTCACCCTGATCGAGCTGATGATCGTGGTCGCGGTCGTGGCCATCCTGGCGGCAATCGCATATCCGTCGTACCAGAACTATATCCTGAAGTCGCAGCGCGCCGATGCACATGACGCCCTGCTGCGCATCCAGTTGGAGCAGGAGCGCTGGCGGGCAAACAATCCGGCCTACACCGGAGACCTTTCGGACCTGGGGCTGACCGCCGAATCGGACGATGGGCATTACCAGCTGGCGATATCCAACGAGTCGGGGTCGAGCTTTACCGCGACCGCCACCGCCCAGGGGCGCCAGGCGAATGACTCCAATTGTCAGAGCATTACGCTCGTGGTTACCGGAGGGAGCGCGGCGCGGGATGGAGCCCCGGGTGGCGATGATTGCTGGTGATGCGTAGGTTCGTGGCCGAACGTTTTTTGTGGGCTGAGGACAACGCTAACCAGGACAGGTCTTCGATGGCTCGCTCCGCGGCCGCCCGATGCTGCTGACGATGACGCGTCGGCCTTCGTGACTGTTGTCGCAAACCATAAAGCTGCCCATCTGCAATGCGCCGCTCGTGCGCCGGGTTGTTCCCCGGGCTACGTAGGACACGTAGTCCCGGACCGGGGTGTTCCCCTTTATAGAGAGCAAGTCCTGTAGCCCTAGATTCTCGTAGCCGATGAGAGGGTCCCCACCAGAGCGCTCGCCCGAGTGTTCCGGGTCGGCAAACCAGATCCAGCCATATGCCCAGTCGCCGTCTTCGCGGCAGGTCTCACCGTCGCTGGACGGACAAAGGGTGACCCGCTCGTTGCGTTTGATCGCTTCGCTGCGCGCTAGATGCATGGCGTTGAGCAGGCTGTTGGTGGCGCCGATGACGCGTTGACGCTCGAGCATCTGGCCGAAGCTAGGGGCGGCGAGCATCGCCAGGATGGCGAGCACACCCAACGCGACCATCAGCTCGATGGCCGTGATTCCTTTGCAAGTCTGCATCGTCGTCTCCTCCCTGAGATCGCGTGCATGCGAGAGCATAGACGAGCGCGGCGGTCGAGGCCACGGGCCAGGTCGGGTGGTGCTGGAACGTTGCTGGCGACAGGTTGCCTACAAGTCAGAGGTCCGGGCAGGCATGCGGGCGGTAGTTCTGGCTGGATGCCGCGGATGCGACAGGAGAGTGCTTCGCTTGCGCTCGCAATGACGGGGCGGTGTCGCGATGTCTTCGGAATGACGTGGCGTGGCAGGTACGGGGAAATTGAAGGTGCTGGAGGTGAGCAGGCTCATGGTGAAGGACGTGCAGCGGATGGATCAGGCGGATCTGCTGGATCTGCAACAGCAGGCGGCGCGCCAGGCAGGCGTGTCGGTTGGCTTTCGTGACGAGGCGCGTTCCGGCGCACTGACGCCGGAGCTGCAGGTGATCCCGGCGGGCGAGTTCGAGATGGGTTCGGATGCCTCGGAGTACGGCCATCAGCCGCACGAGGCACCGCGGCGCTACGTGGCGCTGGAGCGACCCTTTGCGCTGGGGCGCTATCAAGTCACGCGCGAGGAGTGGGAGGCCTTCCAGGCCGCGACCGGCTGGGAACCCTGGGAGTGGCTGGTGTGGCCCAGTACTCCGCGCATGCCGATCTTCAACATCAAGCCGGACAGCATCCATCAGTATCTCGACTGGCTGAGCGAGGAGACGGGCAAGCGCTATCGCCTGCCGACCGAGGCGGAGTGGGAATACGCCTGTCGGGCAGGCACGCGCACGCCGTTCGCCTTTGGCGAGGTGGTGGGGTGCCGCGACGTGCACTTCAATTCGCTGTTTCCGTACGAGGAGCGCCGCCAGCGGCGCAGGTGGTATATCCCGGCGTGTTTCCCGTTGTCGCGCCCATTGGATGTCGGCAGCTTTCAGCCCAACCTGTGGGGGCTGTACGACATGCACGGTAACGTGCAGGAATTCACCGCGACCCCCTGGCGCGACAGCCACGCGAACTGTCCTCGCGACGGCGTTTACCGCGCTGACTCGGACAACGAGTGGGTGGTGACCAAGGGTGGCTCTTGGTTCGATCCGGCCGTGAACACCCGCAGTGCCGCCCGCCGACGTCGCAACATCGACGAGATGGACACCAACCTGGGCTTCCGCGTCCTGCGCGAGCTGGACGCTTGAGACGTACCGGGCGGGGTCGCGGTGCAGGGTGAAACGCTGGGCGGGCTGTTGTGGGCGTGATGCGTTTCGCTTCGCTCAACAGCATCCTACGCGGGGATGGTTGGACGTAGGGTGCACTGAGCGAAGCGAAACGCATCAACGTCCAGTGGCGCATCTGTTTCCGGTGGACGGACGAGGGTGCCGAGGACGTGGAGATCGTCGATTACCACTGAAGGGTTCTCGAAGGAGGTTCGAGCATGAATACAAACGGTATGCGGCCCATCCATCCAGGCGAAATCCTGCGTGAGGAGTTTCTTGTTCCGCTGGGGCTGAGTGTGAACGCGCTTGCCGGGGCATTGCATGTACCGACGACGCGGATGAATGACATTGTGCGTGAGCGCCGCGGCGTCTCCGCCGACACGGCCATGAGGCTGGCACGCTATTTCGGCACAACTGAACGTTTCTGGCTTAACCTGCAGGTTGAATACGAACTGCGGCGCGCCCAGATTGAACTCGCGGACCGCGTTCGCAGTGAGATCGAACCCCGCGCCGCGTGATGCTGCGGGGTGCTGTCGCGGCCGATGGTTCCGGTCAGTAGTGGTAGCGGAGCTGCGCAATCAGCAGGATGCGGTGTTCGCTATCGACCCGGCGGGACCAGTAGCCGGGAAGGTTGTGCTGGAGGGGTTCGGGTTTCCCGATGTCCGTGAACGGGTCGCGCTGGATGGCCTTGCTTAGCTCGTTCACGCGGCGAAGGGTTTTCTTGTCGTGTCGTTGCCAGTAGAGGTAGTCCTCCCAGGCAAGTTCAGCAAAGAGCAGCCTCACTCCTCCAGGCTCCGCTCCTTGCCCCCTCCCTTTTCCAGTTCGGCGACCGATGCCAGCAGGCGTCGAGCATTCTCTGGCGCCCGAAGCAGGTAGGCCGTTTCCTGCGGGGCTTCGTAGTCTTCCAGTGACATCATGACCACGGAGGGCGCCTTGTTGCGGGTGATGATGATCGTGGAGTGATCCTCGCAGACCTTTTCCATCGTCTTGGCCAGATTGCTCCGGGCCGCGGTGTAGCTAATGGCGTCCATGGGGTACCTCTGGGAGGCTGAGCGCGTACATGCACAGGATGATGTACATATAAAGGGGCGGGTAGCCCGCAAGCCGGTTGGTCCGGTGATCGTGGCGTAGTGGGGGGTACGGGCCGGGGAAGGCGGGGGTGATGCGTTTCGCTGCGCTTAACGGCATCCTACTCGGGGCTTGCTAGACGTAGGGTGCACTGAGCGAAGCGAACTGCACCGTGTCGGGCGGTGCCGCTACAGCCAGCGGGCGAGCCAGAGGCGCAGGCGGAGTTCGAGCGGTGGGGCGTAGCCCTGTTTGCGGAAGACGATCTCGCCGTCGGGGTTGATGATGAAGCTGGCCGGCACGCCGCGCACGTTGTAGCGAGCGGCCAGGGCGCCGTCCGGGTCGTTGATCACGGCGAGTTCGCGCTCGCGCTCGTTCAGGTGATCGAGGACCTCTTCCTCCACGCCGGATTGCATGGCCACGGTCAGCACCGGGTGGCTTTGCGACAGGCGCACGATCTCGCCTTCCTCCAGGCGGCAGATGGGGCACCAGGTGGCCCAGAAGTGCAGCAGCATGGGTTCGTCCGCGTAGTCCGCGAGCGAAACGGGCGTTCCATCCAGAAGATGGGCCTCGAACTGCGGCGCCGGGCCCTCGACCATGTCGCGCGCCATCCAGGCGCGCACCGCCAGGAAGATCACCAGCGCGAGCCCGATCTGGATGCCCCAGCTGAGCGCGCGGCGTCGCCGCGAGGGCTTGGGGCGTTTCGGCTTTTCTGGCGGGGTCTCGGTCAACGGATCATCTCGGCTTGTCCAGGGCGTGCGCGGGTGCCGCGGGTCTTCGGGCCCTTGCGCACGGCGATGCGTACCAGTTCGTCCTCGTCTTTCATCAGGCGTTCCCTCTGGGCCTCGGTTAACAGCGGATTGCGCGCGACGAAGTAGCGCAGGTTGGGGTCGCGGTCGTTTACGCAAGCCTCCACCTGGTCCGGGGTCAGGTCCGGGCGCTTGGCGCAGTTGAGGCGCACGGTCTGGTTCGGGTCGGCCAGTAGGAGGACGACCTCTTCCGGCGTCAGGTCCATGCGCCGCGAGAAATACGCCTTCACCTGGGCGTGCTGGTCGCGTACCAGTAGCGGGCGCCACTGGTCCTCGAGGTCTGCGGACAGGGCCAGGTCCATGCGTTCCTCGAACGTCATCGCCTTGTATTGCTGCTTCAGCTCGGTCATGGCCGCAACATTATAGGCGGGCCGGTTGGGATGCGCGGATACGACCCCACAATGTGCAGGAACGACAGCGGCCGGGGGCCTGTCGTACTATTAGAAGACGATGATCTACCCCGGATCCTGGGGTGAGAGGGCAGATGAACGCACCGGTGGCCGAAAAACCGATCTTCCACGTGCCGCGCACGGACCATGTGACGGCCTCGCTGCACGCGTTGACCGACACCCAGCGCGACGAGCTGGTGCGCCGCATCAAGCGCTTGCTGATCGAGCGCAACGCGGTGCTGGTTGCGCATTACTACGTGGACGAATCCCTGCAGCGCCTGGCGGACGAGACGGGAGGCTGTGTGTCCGACTCCCTGGAGATGGCGCGCTTCGGCAAGGAGCACCCGGCCGAGACGCTGGTGGTGGCCGGCGTGCGCTTCATGGGCGAGACCGCCAAGATCCTGAGCCCGGAAAAGCGCGTGCTGATGCCGACGCTGGAGGCGGAGTGTTCGCTGGATCTCGGCTGTCCGGCGGACGAATTCGCGAAGTTCCGCGCGCAGTATCCGGATCACACGGTCGTCGTGTATTCGAATACCTCGGTGGACGTGAAGGCGCAGGCCGATTACGTCGTCACGTCCAGCATCGCCGTGCCGTTGGTCGAGCACTTGCGCGATCAGGGCAAGAAGGTGCTTTGGGCCCCGGACAAGCACCTGGGCGATTACATCCGCCGCACCACCGGCGCCGATATGGTGCTTTGGGACGGCTCCTGCGTGGTGCACGACGAGTTCCGGTCCTGGGCGCTGGAAGATCTGCGCGGGCGCCATCCCGGCGCCGCCGTGCTGGTCCACCCGGAATCCCCGCGCGAGGTGATCCACCAGGCGGATGTGGTGGGGTCCACCAGCCAGCTGATCGCGGCCGTGAAGGACCGCCCGGAACAGGAATTCATCGTGGCGACGGACAAGGGCATCTTCTACAAGATGCAGCAGGCCGCACCGGACAAGAAGCTGATCGAGGCGCCCACTGGTGGCCACAGCGCCACCTGCACCAGTTGCGCGCACTGCCCGTGGATGGCGATGAACGATCTGGTCTCGCTGGCCGAGACGCTGGAAGACACCAACGAGCCGGCGAAGAACGAGATCTTCGTCGACGAGACCGCGCGCCAGAAGGCCCTGGTCGCCACCCAGCGCATGCTCGATTTCGCCGCCGAACATCGCAAGGCCACCGAAGGCGACGCCTGAGCACTTTGCCGGGATGACCGACGGGCATTAACAGGACGATGTAATGGGCCAAATGTCTCGCAGGCTGGACCGTACCGCAGTCTTGAAGGCGCTCAGAGATCACCGCGCGTATCTCGAGCGCGAATTCGGCGTGTGCGGCCTGGCGCTGTTTGGCTCGCTGGCCCGCGACGAGGCCGGAGAGCAGAGTGACGTCGATATCCTGGTGGGTTACGACGGCCCGGCCTCTGCACAACAGTATTTCGGTGTCCAGTTTTACCTCGAGGATCTTCTGGGTTATCCGGTGGACCTGGTCTCGGAAAAAGCTCTGCGCGCCGAGCTTCGTCCGTTCGTCGAGCGCGAGGCGATCCGTGTCTGAGTCCATGGCCGGGCGCGAGTGGCGTTTTTATCTGGATGACATGGTTCGGTTCGCTCGCAAGGCGATGGCCTATACGGATGGTCTTGATCGCGACATGTTCATACAGAATGAGCTCGTCTTCGACGCCGTACTCCGTAACCTCGAGCTGATCGGCGAGGCTGCTAGTCATGTGCCCTCCGAGGTCCGGGAGGCCCATCCGGATATTCCCTGGCGCATGATCGTTGCTACCCGCAATCGGTTGATCCACGCCTATCTGGGTATCGACAGCGACACGATCTGGAGTTTGGTGGACGAGCACCTTCCAGATTTGGTCAGCGGTCTCGAGAAGATGCGCCAGGAGTTGTAGGGGCTAGGGTTTTTCGGCCGCCTGTCGGGCTTCGACGTCCGCCGCTAGCTGCGTGGGGCATGTGTTCCATAGGTTTCTATCGGTCGTTAAGCCATGCGGCCCATTGCGAGTGGGTGGAGGCGTCCACGCCGGCAGCCTTTGCTTCCTGCTGCAGGTGGGTCTGCAGGTCGGCCATCAGTTCGGAATCCATCAGCTCGGGCTCCAGCGTCAGTTGCGTGTGCAACGTGCTGTAGACGAGCTTCAGTTCATTCACCGGATAATGCGACCAGTCGAGGTGGGCCATGGTGTCCGTTCTCCATATGGGGTGGGTAATTCGTGTCTCTGAATATAGCTTGGCGTTGACCTCGGTGGCTGGACAAATGGGCTTGCGGGGTATCGGAGATGTTTAAGCGGCGGGCGCGCCTGTTGGTGGCGGCCGAGCGTGCCGACGGGCGTGCTGCACGCGTGGCCGAGCTGGCGGCCGCGGACGCGTTCGAGGACTGGATCGAGGTGCGCCCGGCGCGTGCCATGGGCGGGGTCACGGCACAGGATCTGGCGTGGGCCGACCTGCTCGTGGCGGTCGACGCGGCGGCCGCCCGCGCGATGCCCGCCGAACGCCCGGCCACCTGCCGCCCGAAGTACTGGACGCTGCCGGGCGAGACCGGGGCGGCGTTCGACCTGCAGACCCTGGAGGCGCTGCGTTGCATGGTTGGGGGGATGCGCATGCTCGCGCGTGTGGACGCCGAAGACGACGCCTGACGCATCCTCTCCACGTTCATCATCCCGGAAACCGGGTAGCGGTTATCCGGGATCTCCTGATCCTGTCCCCATTCCGGCGAGATCCCGGCTCTACGCTTCGCTTCGGCCGGGAGGACGATATCCTCCGTCATTGCGAGGCCTCTGAGGGGCCGTGGCAATATCCATCCGAAACCCCGATGCTCGCGGGTGAGGGGGTGGCGTTCGGGCTGTCCGCGGAGGTCGCCACGGCGCGCCTCGCGATGACGTACCCATCAATCCGTCGTGGGGAGGCTCCACCGGGGGCTGAGGTGCTTCTACTCGGGGTGGTAGGGGACGGGTGCGCGGGCGTGGAGTTGGGCCAGGTGGTCTTCGTAGAGCGCCCAGATACGCGGGGCGATGGCGCCGCGCGAGCCGGGGTAGGTGAGGCGGTCGGGGTTGAAGCTGATCAGGCGCTCGATCTCGGTGCAACGCAGTTCCTCGTTGATCACGTTGAAGATGAGGATCTGCGTACCCTGGTCGGCGATGGGCAGCAAGGCGCCGATGAGGCCGGTGTCGTTCAGCCCGGGGTCGCCGCGGGCATCGCCGAGCTCGGCGGGGGGGCGCACCAGTGTGCCCAGCAGCTCCTGATAGGCTTGGTCACAGGCATAGCAGATTTCCGGTGCACGCAGGCCCTGCACGCGCGCACAGGCTTGACGCACAGTTCCGTCTGGCAGTGCCATGCGTTCCGGGGCGACCGGGATGCGGTTGGTTTTGCCGTTCGGAAGCAGGCGCGGGACCGACTCCTGGCAGGAGGGGCAGCGCCATGTTGAGACTCGCGGGCCGTCGATTACGTTATTGGGCGGCATGCGGCGCTCCCCGGAAAATAGATGGGGTCAGTATACGGCGCGGCGAGGGGCTTGTTGGGGATGGCCCGCGGGCGAATGCCCCGGCCAGGATCGGGCGCGGGCAGGGTCGCTCCCATAGGGCGGTTCCCACAAAGGCTTGTTTGAACAGGAGTGCCCGGTTCAGCTGAAGTAGTCGGGCTCGTTTCCCGGGCGCCACTTGATGTTGCAGCCGAGGCTCGGGTGCTGGGGCTCGGGCGCCGGCTTGCCGGCCAGGAGTGCGTCGCTGGCGGCGCGCAGGTCACGTCCGGTCACCGGGACGTCGGATCCCGGGCGGGTCTCGTCGAACTGGCCACGATAGTAGAGCTTGCGTTCGGCGTCGAACAGGTAGAAGTCCGGCGTGCAGGCGGCGTGATAGGCCTTGGCGACGGACTGGTCCTCGTCCAGGCAGTAGGGGAAGTTGTAGCCGAAGCGGCGGGCATCGTCCTTCATTTTGTCCGGCGCGTCGTCCGGTACGGCCTGGATGTCGTTGGAGTTGATCGCGATGACCGCGATGCCCTTGTTCGAATATTCGCGGCCGTAGCGGGCGAATTCGTGACGGATGAGCTGCACGAACGGGCAGTGATTGCAGATAAAGGCGATGATGTAGCCTTTCGCTTCGGGGAAGCTGTCGAGGCTGATGGTCTCGCCGGAGACGACGTCCGGAAGGGAAAAGCGGGGTGCCTCGGTGCCGAGTTCGATCATCTGCGAGGGGGTGCGGGCCATGACTGCTCCAGTGTTCGGATTTGCGACAATTATACGGCGTTGGCCGGGGGGGCTTGAAACCTTCCGGCCCCGCCAGCACTCTTCGAGATAATACCCGAGTAATGGAGTAAGGAATATGGGCTGGGTGACCGGTGTCGTACAGGAGCGCAAGCAGTGGACGGATCGACTGTTCTCGCTGCGGGTGGATGCCGAGGTCGAGCGGTTCAAGGCCGGGCAGTTCAACCGCCTGCGTCTGGAGATCGACGGCGAGCCGGTGGCGCGGCCGTACTCCTACGTGAACGCGCCGGGCGAAACGCCGCTGGACTTCTATCTGATCACCGTTCCGGATGGACCGCTGTCCAATCGTCTGGCGCAACTGGGGCCGGGCGACACGGTGGAGCTGATGCCGCGGGCGACCGGCTTCTTCACCCTGGATGAGCTACCGGACAGCCGCGACCTGTGGCTGCTTTCCACGGGCACTGCGCTGGGGCCGTTCCTGTCCATGCTGAAGACCGATATCCCCTGGGAACGCTTCGAGAACATCCGCCTGATCCACGCGGCGCGCAAGGCCGAAGAACTGACCTACCAGGACACGATCCGGCAGTTCCAGGAACGTGATGCGAAGCGGTTCCAGTACATCCCGTTTGTCAGCCGCGAGCCGTTCCCGGGTGGGCTCGAGGGCCGCGTACCGGCCGCGATTGCCGAGGGCCGCCTGGAGTATCACGCGGGCTTGAAGATCACGCCGGAGCACTCCCAGGTCATGCTGTGCGGCAACCCGGACATGGTGAAGGATACCGCCGCGATCCTGCGCGAGCGCGGCCTGGAGAAGAACCGCCGACGCAAGCCGGGGCAGATCACGACCGAGAACTACTGGTAGGCCCCGGATATGTAGGAGCGTGCTTGCACGCGAAGCCCCTGCCAACGCTCGATATGGGCAGGGGCGTTCGCCTGCAAGCAGGCTCCTACGGGGGAGCTCCTGCCGTTCCGGGTCTAGTCGAGCAGATTGGCTGACCAGGCGCGGATCAGGCCGGCGACATAGCGGGTGTGTTCCGGGCGCGAGAGCAGGTGGTCGGTCTGGTGCAGGGCGACGAAGCTCTTCGGGTGATGGGCCTGCTGGAAAATCTTGCGCGCGTGGTCGACGCTGACCACGGTGTCGCCCGGTGCATGCAGCAGCAGAAGTGGCTGCTCCAGGGTCTCCAGTGCGGCATCCAGGGTCGGCTCCTTGATCGACTCGATAAAGGCGTGGCCGATTTCCACCGGGCGCCCGCCGATGCTGATGCGGGCCGAACCCTCGCGCCGAATCTCCTCCGCGGTATCGCCGAACAGGTGGGCGACATGGCCGGGGCGGCTGGGGGCGGCGATGGTCACGATGCCGTCCAGCGACTCGCGCTGCGCCCCCACATAGATCGCCATGGCGCCGCCGAAGCTATGGCCGATCAGCAGGTTGGTATGCCGCCCTGTGTAGGTCTCCAGCGCCTCGATGGCGGAGTGCAGATCCTCGCAGTAGGTTGCAAGCGTGCTGTCGCGAAACTCCCCTTCGGAGTCGCCCAGCCCCATGAAGTCGAAGCGCAGGGTGGCGATGCCTTCCGCGGCCAGGGCGCGCGCCAGGCGCACCGTGGCGGGGAAGTCCTTGGAGCAGGCGAAACAGTGGGCAATGCAGGCCTGGCCGCGGAGGGCATCGGGCTCGGGCGCAACGATCACGCCGCCGAGGCGGACGCCGCGGGGGGTCTGAATGGTCAGCGGCGTGTTGTGGGTCGCCATCGGGGGGGCTCCGGATGAAGGGTATTCGCTATGGTCCCATCGGGGACGGTCTGCGATCATACGGGTTTGATGATCCGAATGGCCACGCGGGGTGTCTCCCGGTATACGGCCACCACTTCACGGGACCACTGGGGGACGGCTTGGAAACCGAGAGTCAGATTCGCGCACGCCTGGCTGAGCTGGAGGCCGAGCACCGGGCTCTGGATTCCGCGATCGGCGTGATGCACGAGCAGGCCGCACCGGACATCTTCGCCATTCAGCGCCTGAAGAAGCGCAAGCTGCAGTTGAAGGACTCTATCCAGCGCCTGCGCAGCCGTCTGATCCCCGACCTCAACGCCTGACGCGGGTGTATTCACCACGAAGCGTGCGAAGGCACGGAGAAGGGCCGGGATCAGGCGGTTATCAGGCGAGTAGGATGCGTTGAGCGTTGCGAGATGCATCAGGGGGCGGCAGTTCCGCGGAACCGATGCGATTCGCGGTGCTCATCGGCATCCTACCCTTCTTGTATGTTATCTCCGGTTTCATCGCTGACATCTGTGGTGCAAATCGCCCTTCTTCGTGTACTTCGTGGTGGCCAACAAAAAACGGCGCCCGGAGGCGCCGTTTGGGTGTGTTCCATAGTGGAACGCCGGGGTTTAGCCCCAGATGTCGCTGGTGATGCCGTTGTACCAGGCGCGGGTGTACTGCGCCTCGCGACGCCGGAAGCTGGTGCTGGCACCGGAGGGACTGACGCCACCGGCGCCGTCGACCCCGGCCTGCGCACCATCCTTGTACTGGTAGACCGCGGCCACGCTGACCGCGTAGTCGGGGGTCACCAGGCTGTAGCAGGTGTTGGCCGAGGAGGGGTTGATCGGCTCCTGACCCGCCAGTTCGCGGACGATGGCGGCAGCGACGATCTTGCCCTGGTTGTTGGCCGAGTGGCCGGATTTCGGCATGGCGCCCGCCACGCTGGCATCCCCCAGGACGTAGATGTTGTCGTCCATCTCCGACTTGAAGGTCAGCTGGTCCACCGGTACCCAGCCCTCGTCGTTGGTCAGGCCCACGTCATGAGCGATCTGACCGGCGCGCTGGGCCGGGATGAAGTTCAGCACGTCGGCGCGGACGCGTTCGAAACCGCTGTCGGCCAGTACCGTCATGTTGGAGACGTCGATCTCCTCGGCGCGCCCGCCCGATGAGCCGGCACGCCACTCGATCATGTCGCCATAATGCTCGGCCCAGCCCTCCTCGAACAGGCCTTGCTTGGAGAAGCCATCCTTCGGGTCGAGGATGATGATCTTGGAACGCGGCTTCTCCTGCTTGAAGTAGTTCGCGACCAGGGATACCCGTTCGTACGGCCCCGGCGGGCAGCGGAACGGGTTGGGCGGGGCGACCATGACGAATACGCCGCCGTTCGGCATGTCCTGCAGCTGGGAGCGCAGCAGTTCGGTCTGCGAACCGGCCTTCCAGGCATGCGGGATGCGCTCGGCATCGGACTCGGAGATGCCCGGCATGTCGTCGTAGCGGAAGTCGATGCCCGGTGACATCACGAGCTTGTCGTAGCTCACGCGGTCGCCTCCGCTCAGGCGCACGCTGCGCGCATCGGCGTCCACCGCGGTGACGCGGTCCTCGATGATCTCGATGCCGTATTCATCGCGCAGGGTGTCGTAGCCCTGGGCGATGTCGTCCATGCCGGCGAAGCCGCCGATCACCCAGTTACTGCCGTAGCAGGTGTAGTAGGTGGCGTTGGGCTCGATCAGCGTTACACGCATGTCGGGCGAGAATTGCTTGATGTATTTCGCGGTGGTCGCGCCGCCGGAGCCGCCGCCGACGACCACGATGTGGGCCTTTTCGGCCCCGCGCATGCCATTGGCGGCACAGCCGATACCGGTGAGGGCCGCGGCGCTGCTGATGCCCGCGACCTTCAGGAAATTGCGTCGATTAAAGTCATGCATGATTCGTTTCCCCCTGATCAGAAGCGGCTGAAGTAGCCGGCCATCGATTCGATTTCCTCGTCGGTGTAGCCCTTGGCGTGACGATCCATGATCGTCGCGTCGCGGTCACCGTCGCGGAATGCCTTCATTTGGCTCTCGATGACTTCAGCGGGAATGCGGTTCAGTTCCGGTACGCCGTCGCCTGCAGCGGCGGCGTTGTGGCAGGCCTTGCAGGACGCGGCCATCAGCTGGCCCCGGGTGATTTCGTCGTCGGCGAGGGCCTGGGTGGCAGTGCCCGCCATCGCCAGCGAGGCGACAAGCCCCGCCAGATACAAATGCGATTTCTTCATTGGAACGGACTCCTCCGTTAGAAGTGGCTTTTTGCGAGCGACAGCTATGACGTACTGCCTTCATCCTTTGGCCCGGTGTGAAGATCCGGGTTGTGGTTGCGCCACCGGGTTCGAGCCCGGTAGTTGCGCCTGATCGCGAAAACCAACGATCATGAACCTCGTATAGCACAGAAAAAACGCCTTTTCGATGCATTGCAAAGGCATATGCCGCCAGGAGGAGTGCCATGACAGGAGAACGACGTCGTCATCCAAGGATCCCGATGACGGTCGAGGTCGTGGCCGAGTGCGAGAGCGGGGATACGGTCACCCTGACCACGAACGATATCTCCGGCGGGGGGGCCTTCCTTGAGTGGGAAGACCCGGAGAATGCCTGCGTGGGGCACCTGATGAAGCTCGCCTCGGACGACGAACTGATGCTGCAGGTATTCGGCATGCTGGGGGACGGCGGCGAGGCGCCGCGGGTCAAGGCCCAGGTGGTGCGGGTGATGGATGGGGGTATTGCGGTGCGCTTTGACCCCGAAGAGCTGGAATAGCCACCGGGAGCGGGCGTTACACCTCGCGCTCGATCTGTTCCAGTCCCGCGGCCCATTCGTCGGCGATCAGCGGGTTGGTCAGCAGCCAGTTCACGGTGTCCGGGCTCCAGTCATCCTGCGCGTCCTGCAGGGCGCTCTCCCAGTCTGCTGCCGTGTAATCCCCGCGCCCCAGGGTGCTGAGGGCCTGCAGCTCCGCCTGTTGGTCCGGACCCAGGTCGCGCAGCGTGCCTTCCAGCTCCTGCAGGGTCAGGTCGCTGGCGTGATCAGCCAGGATCTGCATCGCCCAGTCGTCGTCACTACCCTCGCTTCCGGTATCCGGGAAGACCACATCCTCTTTGGCATGGAATTCCCGTGCGGCCTGGATTAACCGCTCCATCGTCTCGCCGGTGACGCCGAGGGAGATGGCCATCTAGTGGGCCGGCGTCCGTTCCTGGGCCAGGACCCAGGGGGCGGCCACGATCGCGGTGAAGATCGGGTCGTTCGCGGCCCAGCGGCGGGCATCGTCATCCGAGGCCCGCGCGACCTGGTCGTTGGCCAGCCATTCGCTGACCTGGTGGGTCGCATCGTCGCGGATGGCGCGGGCGACCTCGATCAGATCCAGCTCCGGTGCCACGCGGATCACCACGCCGCGCGCGAAATGCGGCATCAGGTCTTTCCACGGCAGCGGGCCGGCCTGTTCTTCCAGTGGGACTTCGGGTTGTTCGGCAGAGGCCTCGTGCATGACGGTTCCAGTCGGTTTCAGATATCGTTCAGGCTAGGCCGATACCCTTGTATCTTCAACATCTGCCCACGCACGCGTCCGGAGAATGCACCGATATGCGACCCACGCCGGATCTCCAGCCCGGACACCGCGGGCGGGACCTGACGCGGCCCCGCGCGGGCCACGCACTGGTGCTGGCGACGCTGCTGTTCGTGGCGCTTCCGGCGCAAGGCCAGTTCAACACGGATGACCCCGAGGCCGCCGTCTGGGACCTCGACGAGGCCGTTGCCCAGATCGAGGCGCACTACCCCGGCCGGGTGCTCCACGCGCGCGAGGATGTGAGCCAGTTCGGGGCGCGTCTGTTCATCATCCGTATCCTGACCAACGATCAACAAGTGCGTACCCTCCGGATCGAGGAAGGCACTGAAGTGGAGCTCCCGGAATGAACCTGCGCGTGGTACTGATTGAAGACGACGTCGCGCTGCGCAACCAGATTGGCGAGGAGTTGGACCGCAGTGGCTGCCGCGTGGATACCGCCTCGGACGGCGAGACCGGGCTTTACCTGCTGACCGAGTACCATTGCGATATCGCGGTGGTCGACCTCGGGCTCCCCGGCATGGACGGACTGGACGTGATCCGCAAGGCGCGCGAGTCCAAGCCGCGCCTGCCGATCCTGATCCTGACCGCGCGCGACCGCTGGCAGGACAAGGTCGAGGGCCTGGAGGCCGGGGCTGACGACTACCTCGCCAAGCCGTTCCACATCGAGGAATTGCTGGCGCGGCTGCGCGCCCTGGCACGCCGCAGCCTGCAGTCGGGCCAGGAGCGGTTGGCGTTCGGGCCACTGGTGATCGACACCGCCGGCGACGAGGTCTGGCTGAATGGTGAGCCGGTCACCCTGACCACCTTCGAATACCGCCTGCTGATGACATTGGTGCGCCAGCCGGGCCGGGTGCTCAGCAAGGATGCGCTGGCGGACTACCTCTACGATCACGACGAGGACCGCGAGAGCAACGTGATCGAGGTCCTGATCGGGCGCCTGCGGCGCAAGCTGGATGGCGACGGCAGCCTGGGCTTGATCGAGACCCTGCGCGGACGTGGCTATCGCTTCGCCCGTGAACCCGACGCCGCGCCGGAAAACGAGTCGGACAGCCCTCGATGACCTGCCGCGAGGCCGCCCGGTCCGCATGACAGCGGCCCTGCGCAAGCTGCGTGGGAGTCTGGTCCTGCGCTTGGCGGGGGTCACGGCGATCACCGTGCTGATCTTCTCGTTGCTGACCGCCTGGGTGCTGGAGGCCGCCTTCCGTGACAATGCGGCGGATGCGGTAGAAACCCGCCTCGAGGCGCAAGTCCTGCTGCTGATGGGGCTGGCCGAAGTGGTCGGCCCGGCCGATGTGCGCGTCCCCGAGATGCTCCCCGAGAGCCGTTTGCAGTTGCCAGTCAGCGGGCTCTACGCGCGCATCCTGGGCGAGGAGGGCCAGACCCTGTGGCGCTCGCCGTCGGCGGTCGGCGTCTCCCTGCGCGGCTGGACGGAAGACGAGTACTTCAGTTTCAGCCTGCCGGTGCAGTGGGAACTGGACGGCGGTCAGGTCGGCCTGACCTTCCAGATGCTGGAGGATCGTGAGGCCTTCAGCGAACAGGTCGAGCAGTACCGCACCAGCCTCTGGCAGGGGCTGATGACCATGACCCTTTCCATGATCCTGGTCCTCTCGCTGGCGTTGTGGTTCTGGGGCTTGCGCCCGCTGCGCCAGGTCCGGCGTGACCTCGATGCCCTGCGCCACGGCGACCATGCGCATCTGGCTGGCGATTATCCCACCGAGGTTCGCGCCCTGACGGGCAGCATCAACGACCTGGTCGAGTTCGAACGCGCCCGCCTGGCGCGCCAGCAAAATGCCCTCGCGGACCTGGCTCACAGCCTGAAGACCCCGATCTCCGCCCTGCGCCTGAACCTCGAGAGCGCGCGACCGGATCATGACGACATGCAGCGCCAGGTCGACCGGCTGCAGGGCATCGTCCAGCATCAGCTCAACCAGGCCCAGCGGCTCGGGCCGGCCCCGTTCCAGGCCGCCGAGCCACTGGGGCCGATCATCGAACGTACGGGCCAGGCACTGGGACGGCTCGCGGCCCACGAAGGGGTGGCGCTGGAGACCGATCTGGCTGCGGGCTGCGTCCTGCGCATGGACAGCGGGGCCATCTTCGAGCTCCTTGGCAACACCCTGGACAATGCCATCCGCCATGCGACCACGCGGGTACGCATTACCACCCGTTGTCAGCCGGGCGAGGTGATGCTGATTATCGACGATGACGGCCCCGGCATCCCGCCGGCCGATCGTGCCCGGGTGCTGGAACGCGGGCAGCGCGCCGATACCCGCGGCGGCCAGGATGACGGCCGTGGTGAGGGTCAGGGGCTCGGTCTCAGCATCATCCACACCCTGGTGACTGATCACGGCGGGACGCTGTTCATTGAGCAGGCCCCGGAGCTCCACGGCGCGCGCATCCGCATGGTTTTTTCCGCGTCCTGATGTCAGTGCGGGGGAGAGTCGGGGGCTAGTCGATGATGCGTTTCGCGGTGCTCAACGCATCCTGCGGTCGACGATGTCCACCCGCAGGGTGCCTGCGGAGCTTTGTAGATACCGTCTTGATCTATGAGTTGCAAGGCATGTCATTACGGGGTTGATACGGGGTTTGCGACTTGAGCACGCCGAAGGCGATGTGCAGGAGCTTGCGCATGGCCGCCCCGATCGCCGCCATCTTGGCCTTGCCCCGCCTCAGGAGGCGGTGATACTGGTGCCGCACGTCCGGGTTGTAGCGGGTGGCCACCACAGCCGCCATGTAGAGCGTCTTGCGCAGCCGGCCCGAGCCGGCCTTCGCCAGTCGCGGGGGCCGCTGGATCGAGGTCCCGGACTCCTGATGGACCGGTACCAGCCCATGGAACGCCGCCGCCTGCCGGGCGCTCGTGAACGTGCG